>JBBQHE010000182.1:0-9226 GCA_038323655.1 Acetobacterales bacterium
TCCAGCCGGTCCACGATGGCGGCGAAGCGGTCGGCGCGGGTGAGGGCGGCGATCCCGGCCTCGAAATCCGACCCGTGCAGGATCTGCAGCCGGAAGGGGGCGGGGGTGGTCGGCGTGATGTCGAAGGCGGTGGTGGTGACGCTGGCCTCGTTGGCGACCACGAGGCGCGGCGTCGCGCCCGGGATCACGGTCGCAACTTCCGGCGCCACATCGCCAGGACGCCGCGCCCAGCCTGCGAAGGTTACCGCGGTCGGGCTGTCGATCTCGAAGATCGCGGTGGCGTTGCTGCGCTCCAGCCCGACGAAGGCTGTGAGTTGGCCGTTGATGGAGGCGAGCGTGATGCCTTCCGGCTCTGGCCCCTTGTTGTCGCTGCGGGTGTCGTCGAAGGCGGCGGGAAACTGGCTGGCGATGATGGTCTCCAGGTCGTCGCCGCTGTCGTAGCGCAGTTGCAGGCCCGTGCCGGTCACCTCGAAGATCGAGAAGGACCGGCCGCCGTAGACCTCGATCCGGTCGTAGTCCCCGTCATTGTCGGTGTCGCCGGTGAAGCGGCTGACGGTCAGGCGGCCCAGTTCTGCATTGGTCTTCAGCGTTGCGGCGGTGGGGAAGAGGGTCGGGTCCAGCACATAGCCGGCGTCGCCGACCCGGATCTCCTCGTCGTAGTTGCCCCAGACACGGGTGTCACCCTCATTCGCGGTGACGATGTAGGTGGCGCCACCCTGTTCGAACGAGGCGATGGCATCGGGCTGGTAGAGGCCCACGACCGGGGCGGTGCGAACGTTCGGCCCGCCATCGCGATCGGACGTGTCGAGCCCTTGCCCCGCGATGCTGTGGTCCTTGACGCCGAGCGGCATGATGCGGGTGAAGAGGCCGGTACCAAGGTCCAGTTCGGCGATGGCATTGGCCTCCTGCAGGGAGACATAGGCCAGGGTGCCGGCGGCATTGATGGTAATGTACTCCGGCTCCAGGTCATTGGACGGCAGCGAGGTATTGGCCGCGGCGGTCGGGTCGGACCGCCCGGTCATGCGCACGCCGGCCGCGCGCAGGGCCGCCGCATCGCCGTCGAAAGCGGTGAAGTCGGCAAAGGTCGCAACACCCGTTGCCACCGTTATAATGGCGACGCCGCCCTGCGGGTCCGTCGCGTAGTTGTCGCCCGGTTCGCCCTCGATCGCTACCAGCGCGCGGGTGCCGTCGGGGGTGAAGACCACCTGGTCGGGCACGGCGCCCACGGTCACGGACCGGGCGAAAGTCGCGCCCGTGGCGGTCAGGTCGAAGAAGGCGACCAGCCCCGGGTCGGTGCGCGCGACGCCATTGGCGGCCAGCGCCAAGGTGGTGCCGGAGATGGCGACGGAATTGAGCCCGCCGGTCGCGGCGGCGGCGCCGCCGCCCGGCACCTGGATTGCCGAGAGCGGGATGGAATAGACCAGCGCGCCT
Source organism: Acetobacterales bacterium (assembly GCA_038323655.1). Lineage (GTDB taxonomy): Bacteria > Pseudomonadota > Alphaproteobacteria > Acetobacterales > Acetobacteraceae > Humitalea. The sequence goes on from JBBQHE010000182.1 coordinate 1,432, forward strand.
GTCGCCGCATTCAACACATCGATCCCCGACCCGCCGAGGATCGCGACCTGGCCGAAGGCCGCGACATTGGCGGCGACTTCGGCGCCCGCCGCCGCCCCGCCCGTCAACCCCGCATTGGTCACCGTCCAGGCAAGCGTCGAGGTCAAGGGTGTGGTCATGGCAAGGCGTCTCCCGACAAGCGTATCTGCATGTTGGGATAAGGCGGTCGCGCCTGCCCATCTTTGTCGGAAAGGTTAAGAAATTATGACCGGGCGGTATCACTGCGCCCGCTTCGGCCGGGCAGGCACGGGCCTCTGTCAAGGTGAACACATGCGGACGCCCGGAGAGCGTTCTTAAGCGGTGCGACGGTTGTTCTCGCTGCAGCGGCGCGTGGCCTCGTGACCCAAGGAGGGGAAGGGATTCGAACCCTCGGTAGGGGTTGACCCCCTACAACAGTTTAGCAAACTGCCGCCTTCAGCCACTCGGCCACCCCTCCACAGGGACACGACACATGCAACGCCGGATGTAGCCGCCGGCAGGGCCTGGGTCAAACCCGCCGTTTCAGGACAGCGCCACGGCAAAGCCCCGCGCCGTCGCCGGGCGCGCCATCATTGCCCCATACCAGCGCTGCACGTTCGGGAACTGCGCCAAATCCACCAGGTGGCGTTCATGCCGCCAGGCCCAGCCCAGGATGGCGAAGTCGGCGATGCTGGGTTCCCCCGCGGTCGCCACGAAATCCCGCCCGGCCAACTGCTTGTCGAGCACGCCATACAGCCGCAGCGTCTCCTTGCTGTACCGCGCGAGGCCGTATTTCTGGTCCGCCGGGTCCTTCACCATCAGGAAGTGATGCACCTGGCCCGGCATCGGCCCGAAGCCGCCCATCTGCCACATCAGCCATTCCCAGACGGCGATCTTTTCCCGCACATCGGCGCCGCCGAAGCGTCCGGTTTTTTGCGCGAGATACAGGAGGATCGCCCCACTTTCGAAAACGCTGACGGGCGCACCGTCCGGGCCGTCGGTGTCGTCGATCGCGGGGATACGGTTGTTCGGGCTGATGGCCAGGAAGGCCGGCTCGAACTGCTGGTCCTTGGTGATGTCCACGACCTTGACGGTATAGGGCAGGCCCATTTCCTCCAGCGCCACGCTGATCTTGCGGCCGTTGGGTGTGCCCCAGGTGTGCAGGGTGATCATGGGTCGGTCTCCGTTGCGGTGGGGCGGGCGGTGCGCCAAGCCTGCAACAGGCTGAAGGCGACGGCCAGAAGCGTGGGGCCGATGAACAGGCCGAGGAAGCCGAAGGCGACGAAGCCGCCGAAGACGCCGACCAGGATCAGCGGCAGCGGCATGTCCATGCCGCGGCTGATCAGGATCGGCCGCAGGAAATTGTCGCTGGTGGACACGAAGATCGCCCCCCAGACCAGCATGAAGAGCGCCCAGGCCAGACTGCCGCCGGCATAGAGCCACCAGGCCGCACCCGCCCAGATCGCCACCGTCAGCAGCCCCAGGACCTGGCTGATGGAAAACAGCACTGCCAGGAAGCCGAGGGCCGCCGCACCCGGCACGCCCGCGACGGCCAGGCCGATGCCCAGCAACACGCCCTGGATCACCGCGGTGCCGACGACGCCATAGGCGACCCCGCGGATCGCCCCGCCGGCCAGCCCGATGGCCCCCGCCGCCACGCTGCCGCCCAGGCGCGCGGCGGCTTCGGTCAGCGCCGCGACGATCTCCTCGCCGTTGAACCAGAACATCCCCGCGACGGCCAGCGCGATCAGCAATTGCACGATGCTGCCCGCCAGCCCCGAGGCGACCGCGATCAGCGTCGCGGAAATCGTCGCGCGGTAGGGCGCGATCAGCGCCGTCAGATGCCCGTCCCCGGCCATCGCATCTGCCCAGATGCCGCCCAGCCGCTCACCGACCAGCGGCAGGCCCGCAATCCAGGCCGGCGCCTGCGCCGGCGCCTCGGCGATCAACCCGCGCAGCAGCGCGACACCCTGCGTCACCTGTTCGACGAAGGCGGGCGCGATCAGCACCACCGGCAGCAGCACGACGCAGACCGACGCCACAAGCAGCAGCCCCGCGACGGTGCCCCGCCGCCAGCCGCGCCCGACCAGCCCTTGCCGCAGCGGCCAGGCGGCGACCGCCAGGATGGTGGCGAACATCAGCCCCGTGGCGAAAGGGAGCAGCACATGAACCACACCCAGGATCAGCCCCGCGACCAGCGCGAGCGCGATGCCGCGTTCGATCAGCAGCCCGGTGCCCTGGTGCGGCGCCGGCATCAGTCCAGTCGCTGCTTCAGCACGTCATTCACCAGGGCGGGGTTCCCCTTGCCCTGCATGGCCTTCATCGTCTGGCCGACGAAGAAGCCGAACAGCGTGACCTTGCCGGCCTTGTATTGCGCGATCTTGTCGGCGTTGGCGGCGAGCACGGCATCCACCGCGGCCTCGATCGCGCCGGTATCGGTGACCTGGCGCAGCCCGCGGGCCTCGACGATGGCGGCTGGCGCATCGCCGGTCTCGAACATCGCCTCCAGCACCTCCTTGGCGAGTTTCCCCGACAGGGTCTTGTCGGCGATCAGGTCCAGCAGCGCGCCGAGATTGTCGGCCGAGACAGGACTTTGCGCGATCGGCAGGCCCAGGCGGTTGAGGGCGGCGAAGAAATCCCCCGTCACCCAGTTCGCCGCCTGCTTCGGGTCGCGCCCCTTCGCCACGGCCTCGTAGAAAGCGGCGGTCTCCTTCTCCAGCACCAGCACATGCGCGTCATAGGGCGACAGGCCGAAGTCCTGGACATAGCGCGCGCGCCGCGCATCGGGCAGTTCCGGCAAGCCGGCGCGCAGACGCTCGACCCAGGCTTCGTCCAGCACCAGCGGGGGCAGGTCGGGGTCCGGGAAATAGCGATAGTCATGCGCATCTTCCTTGGAGCGCATGGAGCGGGTGACGCCACGGGCCGTGTCGAACAGCCGGGTTTCCTGCCGCACCTCGCCGCCGCCTTCCCAGACCTCGATCTGGCGCCTGGCCTCGGCCTCGACCGCCTGCATGACGTAGCGGATGGAGTTGACGTTCTTCACCTCGCAGCGCGTGCGGAACTCTTCGCCCGCGCGGCGGACCGAGACGTTCACATCGGCGCGCAGCGACCCCTGCTCCATGTTCCCATCGCAGGTGCCGAGGTAGCGCAGGATCTGCCGCAGTTTCGTGAGATACGCGCCGGCTTCCTCCGGCGAACGCAGGTCGGGTTCGGAGACGATCTCCATCAGCGCGACACCCGACCGGTTCAGGTCGATGTAGGATTTGGTGGCGTGCTGATCGTGCAGCGACTTTCCCGCATCCTGTTCCAGATGCAGCCGGGTGATGCCGATGTTTTTCCGCGTGCCGTCGGCGAGTTCGATCTCCAATTCCCCCTTGCCCACGATGGGGAAGGCGAACTGGCTGATCTGATAGCCCTGCGGCAGGTCGGCATAAAAATAGTTCTTCCGGTCGAAGCGGGACCAGAGGTTGATCTGCGCGTTCAGCCCCGCGCCGGTGCGGATCGCCTGGGCCACGCATTCGCCGTTGATGACGGGCAGCATGCCGGGAAAGCCCGCGTCGATGAAGGAGACCTGGGTGTTTGGCTCGGCCCCGAAGGCGGTGGCGGCGCCGGAAAACAGCTTGGCTTCGCTGGAGACCTGGGCATGGACCTCCAGCCCGATCACGAGTTCCCAGGGGCCGGTGGTGCCTTCGAGGATGTAGGTCATGCCATCATCCCCGGCAGGGTGGTGAAGCCGGCGGCGCGCTCGATGGCCGCGGCGACGGTGAACACGCTCTCCTCCTCAAACGGCCGCCCGATCACCTGCAACCCCAGCGGCAGCCCCTGGCCATTCAGCCCGGCCGGCACGCTCATCGCGGGCAGGCCGGCGAGGTTCGCGGTCACCGTGAACACGTCGTTGAGATACATCGCCACCGGGTCGTCATTCGCCGCACCCTCGGCAAAGGCCGCGGTCGGCGTCGAGGGGGTCAGGATCGCATCGCAGACGCCCCAGGCATTGGTAAAATCGCGCCGGATCAGCGCCCGCACCTGCTGTGCCTTCACGTAATAGGCGTCGTAGTAGCCGGCCGAGAGCACATAGGTGCCGATCATGATCCGCCGCTTCACCTCGGCCCCGAAACCCGCGGCGCGGGTGCGCTCGTACAGGTCGGTCAGATCCTCGCCCGGCACCCGCAGGCCGTAGCGCACGCCATCGTACCGCGCGAGGTTGGACGACGCCTCGGCGGGCGCCACGATGTAGTAGGTCGGCAGGGCGTATTTCGTATGCGGCAGGCTGATCGGCACGATGGTCGCACCAGCGTCGCGCAGCCAGGCGATGCCCTGGTCCCAGAGCGCCTGAACCTCGCCCTCCAACGCGTATTCGGCCGGCACGCCGATCCGCAAGCCCTTCACCGAGGCATGGCAGGCGGCGGCGAAATCGGGCACCGCGCGATCCGCACTGGTGCTGTCCCGCGGGTCGTGCCCGGCCATGCTGCGCAGCAGGATCGCGCAGTCTTCCACCGTGCGCGCGACCGGCCCCGCCTGGTCCAGCGAGGAGGCATAGGCGATGATGCCGAAGCGCGAGCAGCGGCCATAGGTCGGCTTGATCCCGGCGATCCCGCAGAAGGCCGCGGGCTGGCGGATCGACCCGCCCGTGTCGGTCGCCGTCGCCGCCAGCGCCAGCCTTGCCGCGACCGCGGCGGCCGACCCGCCCGAGGACCCGCCCGGCACCAGCGGCGCGCCGGGGCGCGACCAGGGGTTTACCACCCCGCCAAAGGCCGAACTGGCGTTGGACGAGCCCATGGCAAATTCGTCGAGGTTGACCTTGCCCAAAAACACCGCCCCGTCGCGCAGCAACTGCGACGTCACGGTGCTTTCATACGGAGGGATGAAATCGGCCAGGATGCGGCTGCCGGCGGTGGTCTTCACCCCCGCGGTGCAGAACAGGTCCTTGATCGCGATGGGTGCACCCGTCAGCGGCCCGGCCTCACCCCGCGCGCGCTGCGCATCGGCGGCGCGCGCCGCATCGAGCGCCCGGTCGGCGGTGACGGTGATATAGGCGTTCAGCGAAGGGTTCAGCCTGTCGATGGCGCGCAGATGCGCCTCGGTCAGCTCGACCGATGAGATCGCCCCTTCCTGCATTGCGGCCAACGCGCCGGCCAGGGTGAAATGCACGGGTTCCATCACTCGACCACCTTCGGCACGGCAAAGAAGGCCCCGGCGCGATCGGGGGCATTGGCCAGCACCGCCTCCGCCTGGTCGCCGTCGGTCACCGCGTCCAGGCGCAACGGCAGCACGGTGTCGCCGCCGCCGGCGAGCGGTTCGATCCCGGTGGTGTCCACCGACTGTAATTGTTCGATCCAGCCCAGGATGCCGTTCAACTCGGCTTGCAGGCGGGGGATATCGGCCTCCTCCACCCGCAGGCGGGAGAGGGTGGCGACGCGGCGGACGGTTTTGGCATCGAGCGACATGGCAGAACCCCTAGCGCGAAGCCGCGCGGCTTGCACAGCCCCCGCACCGCCCGCATACCGCCGCGCGTGGCGCTCCTCCCCCTTGTTGACCTGCGTGCGGGCCTGGCCCGGAACACCTGCCTGATCGGGCTGGACCCGGGCAGCGTCCGCGTGGGCCTGGCCGTCAGCGACGTCGGGCTGATGCTGGCGACACCCGCGGGGACGCTGCTGCGCGGGAAACTCGCAGCCAATGCGGCGGAAATCCGGGCGCTGGCGCGGAAAACCGGGGCGGCGGGGCTCGTCGTCGGCCTGCCTTTGGACATGGACGGCCGCTTCGGCCCCGCCGCCCAGGCAGCCAAGGACTGGGCGCGGGCGATCGCGGACGCCGTGGGCCTGCCGGTCGCCACCTGGGATGAACGCCTGTCCTCGGCCGCGGTGAATCGGATGCTGATCTCCGAGGGCGACCTGACCCGGGCCAAGCGGGCGAAGGCCGTGGACGGGGCGGCCGCGGCCTATATGCTCCAGGCCGCCCTGGATGCGACCCGGCCCGGCTGAAGCCAGTGGGGCCAAAGATCCCTGGATGGCATGCGGCCGGCGATGGCTCCACCCGCTGTTTCCCTGCGATGTGAAGCGTTGCGAGATCTACGTGACGCGGACCCTCATCGTCATGCCGTCGATCAGCCCGGCATAGGCCGCGAACATCGCCTCCTGGTCGAAAACCCGTTCCGAGCGCCGGCGGTTGGCGGCCCCCACCGCCGCGCGCAGCGCCGCATCGCGCAGCAGCGGCCGCAGCGCCGCGGCCAGCGCCGCCGGATCGCAGGCCGCGAGATAGGGCGCGTTTTCGGCCGCGACCATGGCGGCGATGTCGCCGACATCGGTCGCGGCGACGGGCAGCCCCGTCGCCATCGCCTCCAGCAGCGAAAAGGGCATCTGCTCTGTGTCGGAGGAGAGGCAGAACAGGTCCATCGAGCGATAGGCCGCGGCCGGGTCGGGGATGGCGCCGGCAAACTGCACCGAGGCCGCAAGACCCAGGCTGTCCGCCAGCGCCCCCAGCCGCCCGCGTTCCGGCCCGTCGCCGACCACCAGCAGCCGCAGCGGGGTGCCGTCGGCCAGCAGGATGGCCGCGGCGTGCAGCAGCCGGGCCAGGTTCTTCTCGGCCCGCAGTGCGGCGACCGTGCCGATCAGCGGCGGGTCGCCGCCTGGCGCGCCGGCGCCGGGGTGGAAGCGTGTCAGGTCCAGCCCGTTCGGGATCTGGTGCAGCCGCGCCTCGGGCAGGTGCCAGGTGCCACGGGCCGCCCGCAGCAGCGTGGCCGAAGGCAGCACCACCGTGCTGCCACGCAACAGCAACCGGCGCGCCAGGATGCGGCGGGGGAACTGGGCGCGGCTTTCCTCGGGCCCGAAGCCGTCCTCGGTATGCAGGTGCGGCCCGCGTCGAAACAGCCGGTTGGCGATCACCCAATCCATGCTGCCCCAGTTGCTGGTGACCAGCAGCGCCGGATCGACGCGGCGCAGCAGGGCCGCGATCCGACGCAGCCGCAAGGGCGCCGCGTCGCCGCGGGCATAGGGCGAGGGCAACACCTCAAACGGCACGTCGGGGGCCAGTCGGGCGGCGCAGTCGGTCTGTCCATCCAGCGCCACGATCGCATGCCGCCAGCGCGCGCCGTAGCGGTTGGCCAGGGCGGCAAAGCGCACCTGCGCCCCGCCGACCGCAAAACTCGGGAAGACGTGCAGCAGCAGCGGCGCCGCGGTCATGCCGCGGCGGCGGCCAGGGCCGCGACCCGGCGGGCGTGATCGCCCCAGGTCAGCCCGCGGCCGATGATCGCGGCCCGGGCCGCGTCGCCGAGCCGCCGGGCCAGCGGCCGGTCCCGCGCCAGGCGCAACACGCAGCGCCACATGGCATCGGGGTCGGCCGGGTTAAACAGCAGCGCGGTCTGCTCATGGGTCAGCACCTCGCGCAGGTTCGCCTGGTCGGGGGCAATAATGGCCCGCCCGGCGGCCATGTATTCGAAGACCTTGAGCGGGCAGGCATAGGCGACCGCCGCCGGCTGCAAGGCGATGTCGAAGCCCGCGACCAGCCCCGGCACGGCCGTGCGCGCGGCGAGGCCGGTAAACTGCAGTTGGTCGGCGATGCCGAGTGTGGCGGCCAGCGCCTCCAGCCCCGGGCGCGCCGGCCCCTCGCCGACGATGCGCAGCACGAAGCGTTCCGGCCCGGTCCAGGCCGCCATGGCGCGCAGAACCCGGTCCATGCCGTGCCAGTCGCGCAGGAAGCCGACGAAGCCGAGCACGGTGTCGCCCCCCTCGGCGGAAAGTGCTGCCAACATCGCGTCCAGATGCACCGACTGGCCATCGCGCGACCGGATGCGGTGGCTGTA
>JBBQHE010000183.1:0-9175 GCA_038323655.1 Acetobacterales bacterium
CGAGAAACCCCGCCAGGCGGTCGGTCGCGGTCGCGGTGCCATCCGGCCCGCCCGGATGGGCGATCCGGCGGTGGCCAAGCCCGACCAGATGCGCGACCGCGGCGCGCAGGCCATCGGCGTCGTCCGAGGCGACCGAGGGCACGTCCCCCGTCTCGCCCGGCGGCAGGCGGCGGTTCACCAGCACCGCCGGCAGGTGCAGGCTGCGGCACAGGGCAAGGGCCGTGCCCCCGCGCGCGGCCGAGGCCAGGATCACGCCATCTGCGCCCTGCGCCGCCAGGCGTTCCACCACGGTGCGTTCGCGCGCGCTGTCCCCGGCGGTGTTGGCCAGCAGCGTGACGTAGCCGGCCGCGGCAAGGGCACATTCGATCGCCTCCACGATCGGCGGGAAGACCGGGTTGGTCAGATCCGGCACCACCACGCCGACCGTGCGGCTGCGGCCCGAGCGCAGCCCGGCCGCGAGCGCCGAGGGCCGGTAGCCGAGGCGGGCTGCGGCGGCGGCCACGCGTTCGGCCACCGCGGCGCTGATGCGGTGCCGGGCGGTCGGGTCCAAAGCGCGGGAGACGGTGGAGGCATGCACCCCCGCCGCACGCGCGACGTCGGCGATGGTGGGGCGCGGCGGGGCGTGGTCCTGGGATGCCATGGTGCTGCCATACCACGTCACGCGCGGCAGGGCGGGGAGTGCAATCGTTTGCATTTTTCGCTTGACGATGCGAAACCGCGCGCCTATCCGCACCTCAAGACGCGCCGAGGAACGCCCGATGACCCCCTCCCACCCCCCCTATCGCGCAGCGCGCTTCGGCGCTTTCGGCGGGCCGGACGTGCTGGATGTGGTCGGCCTGCCGCATCTTGCTTTGCCCGAGGGCGGCGCCCTGGTTCGCGTCCATGCCGCCAGCATCAACCCTTCCGACGTGAAGAACGTCGCCGGGCGCATGCGCCAGACGGTGCCGCCGCGCACCCCCGGGCGGGATTTTGCCGGCGTGGTCGTCGCCGGCCCGGCCGACTGGCTGGACGCCGAGGTCTGGGGCACGGGTGGGGACATCGGCTTTTTGCGCGATGGTTCCCACGCCGAATACGTCGCCCTGCCGCCCGGCGCCCTGTCGCGCAAGCCCGCGAACCTGTCCTTCGCCGAGGCCGGGGCCGTCGGGGTGAACTACGTCACCGCCTGGATCGGCCTGGTCGACTACGCCGCGCAGACGCCGGGCGAGACGGTGGTGGTGCTGGGCGCGACCGGCGGTGTGGGCGGTGCGGTCTGCGCCATCGCACGCCACCGCGGCGCGCGGGTCATCGCCTGCGTGCGCGGTGAGGTCGCCGAGGACGCCGTCTGCCGCCAGGTCGGCGCCGAATTACTCGACATCACCGGCATCGACCTTGCGGCGACGCTGCACGAGATGACCGGCGGGCAGGGCGTGGACATCGTCTACGACGGCGTCGGCACGCCCGCCCTGTTCGAACCCGCGATCGATGCGCTGGCTTTTGGTGGCCGCATCGTGGTCATCGCGGGTGCGCCGGCCGAGAAGGTGCGGCTGGAACTGATCCCCTTCTACCGCCGCGAATGTCGCCTGATCGGGGTGGACAGCCTCAAGCGCGGCGTCGCCGCCTGCGCGCCGATCCTGGATGCTCTGGCCGAGGGCTTTTCCTCCGGCGCCTATCCCGCCCCGGTGATCGCGCAATCCTGGCCGCTCGACCGCGTCGCCCATGCCTATGCCGCCGTCGCCGCGGGCACCCGCGGCCGCGTGATCCTGACGCTTGCCTGAGGGAGAAGACCATGAACGACGCCCCCACCCCGATCGAGGCCCTGCTGACCGACCAGGTCATCGCCCGCATCGCGCCCGATGCCGATGATCGCGTCCGCACCATCATGGTGGCGCTGATCCGCCACGTGCTTGGCTTCGTGAAGGATGTCGAACTCACCCCGGCCGAATGGGAGAAGGGGATCGCCTTCATCACCGAACTCGGCGCCTGGTGCAGCGAGAAGCGGCAGGAGGTGATCCTGCTGTCGGATATCCTGGGCGTGTCGATGCTGGTCGATGCCATCGCCCACCGCCACCACAACCCCGAGGTGACGGAAAGCACCGTGCTCGGCCCCTTCCACCGCATGGGGGCGCCGCATGTGCCCAATGGGTCGGATATCTCGGGCGGCATCGCGGGCGAGCCCTTGGATGTGAAGGTGCGCGTCACCGACCCCACCGGGGCGCCGATCGCGGATGTGCAGGTCGATGTCTGGCACACCAGCCCCGATGGTCTCTACGACAGCCAGTTCGGTGACGAACACGCGCTGCGCGGCGTTTTCAAGACCGATGCGCAGGGCTGGGTGTCCTTCACCAGCATCATGCCAAGCGCCTATCCGGTGCCGCATGACGGGCCGGTGGGCCAGGTGCTGGCCGGGATGGGCCGCGGGCCGATGCGCCCGGCCCATGTGCATTTCTGGCTGCGGCGGGACGGCTATCGCCCGCTGGTGACCCAGGTCTTTGCGGCCGGCGACACGTTCCTCGACGATGACGCGGTCTTCGGCGTGAAGCCCTCGCTGGTGCATGACTACGTGGCCGAGGCAAAGGCCGCCGGCCAGCCAGGCCACAAGCTGACCTGGACATTCGTGCTGCCGAAAGACGAGGCGTGATCACGTGAAAAGCAAGACCATCATCAGCTGCGCCGTCACCGGCAACATCACCCAGCCGAGCCAGACGCCGCACCTGCCCATCACCCCCGAACAGATCGCGACCGCCTGCATCGAGGCCGCGGACGCGGGGGCCGCCATCGCCCATATCCATGTGCGCGACCCCGAGACCGGCGCGCCGTCGATGCGGCTCGACCTGTACGAAGACGTGGTGAACCGCATCCGCCGCAGCGGCCGCGACATCCTGATCAACCTGACCACCGGCCCCGGCGGGCGCTTCGTGCCAAGCCGCGACAATCCGCGCGTCGCCGACCCGTCCAGCGGCCTGCTGCCGCCGGAAAAGCGCGTGGAGCACATCACCGCCCTGCGGCCCGATATCGCGACGCTCGACCTCAACACCATGTGGTCCGGCACCGCTGTCGTGATCAACGCGCCCTGGTCGGTGAAGGTGATGGCGGATGCGATCTACGCCGCCGGCGCCATTCCGGAACTGGAGGTTTTCGACAGCGGCGATATCCAACTGGCGCATGCGCTGATCGCCGATGGCACGCTGGCCGCCCCCTGCCTGTTCCAGATCGTGATGGGCATACGCTACGGTTTTTCCTGGGACCCGCACACGCTCGCTTACGCGAAAACCATGCTGCCCCCAGGCAGCCCCTGGGCCGCCTTCGCCATCGGGCGGATGGAGTTTCCGATGGTGGCGCAAGCCTGGCTGCTCGGCGGGCATGTGCGCTTGGGGCTTGAGGACAACATCTACTATTCCAAGGGCGTGCTCGCGACCTCCAACGCGCAACTCGTGGAACGCGCGGTGCGAATCCTGCGCGAACTCGGCAGCGAACCCATGACCACCGCCGAGGCCCGCGCCGAACTCGGCCTGCTGGGGCGCCGGGCATGAGCCGCGGGGTTTTGCTCGTCACCGGCGCCGGTCGCGGCATTGGGGCCGCCTGTGCCCGCGCCGCCGCCGCCGATGGCTGGAACGTCGTCGTCAACTACGCCCGCGATGCCGATAGCGCTGCCATCGTGGTGGGCGAGATCGTCACCGACGGCGGCCTGGCCCAGGCGGTGCAGGGCGATGCCACCACGCCCGCGGGGATCGAGGCGATCTTCGCCGCGGTCGATGCCATCGGCCCGATCAAGGGGCTGGTGAACAATGCCGGCGGCAGTGCCGATTTTGCCATCGCCGAGATGACGCTGGACCAATACGACCGGCTGATGGATGCCAACCTGCGCTCCACCGCCTTCTGTTCCTCGGCCGCGGTGCGGCGCATGGCGGCGACCGGCGGCGGGGCCATCGTGAACATCGGCAGCCGCGCGAGCCAGACCGGCGGCCAGCCGCTGCGGGTGATGTATGCCGCGGCCAAGGGCGCGGTGGACGGTTTCACCAAGGGCCTGGCCAATGAAGTCGGCCGCCAGGGCATCCGCGTGAACTGCGTGCGCCCGGGCGTGATCCGCACCGCGACGCATGAAGCAAAGGCCGGCGCCGAACGGCTGCGGACCATGACCGCCGCCGCCGCCCTCGGCCGCCCGGGCGAGCCCGAGGAGGTGGCGCAACTCGTGACATTCCTGCTGAGTGACCGTGCGGCCTATATGACGGGTGCGCTGGTCGATATCGGCGGCGGCCGCTGAACCAAGCAACGGGAGAACCCAAGATGAAAAACCTGTTCCGGCGCACCGCGCTGATGCTGGCCGTCGCCACCCCGGCGCTCGCGCAATCCTACCCCAATCAGGCGGTCACGCTGATCGTGCCCTTCGCGCCGGGCGGGCCAACCGATGCGCTGTCGCGCATCATGGTCGAACCCTTCGCCCGGGAACTCGGCGGGAATGTGGTGATCGAGAATGTCGGCGGCGCCGGCGGCACCATCGGCGCCAACCGCGTCGCGACCGCGCGGCCGGACGGCCATACGCTGCTGCTGCACAACATCGGCATGGCGACGGCCCCCACGCTGTATCGCCGCATGCCCTATGACACGCTGAATGCCTTTGAGACCATCGGCCTGGTTTCCCCCGTGCCGATGACCTGGATCGGCCGGCCGGATTTTCCCGGCACCAGTTTCAACGACATGGTGGCCTTCATCCGCGAACGCGGCGACCGCGTGAACATGGCCCATGCGGGCCTGGGCAGCGCGTCGCAGCTCTGCGCGACGCTGTTGCAGGCGCAGCTGCGCCAGGCGGTGACCACCATCGCCTTCCGCGGCACCGGGCCCGTGTTTGCCGAAATCATGGCCAGCCGGCTCGACCTGGTCTGCGACCAGACCACCAGCACCACGCCCTACATCACCAGCAACCGCGTGAAGGCCTTTGCCATCACCACCGGCCAGCGCCTGGCGTCGCTGCCGGAGCTGCGGACGGCGAATGAACAGGGCATCCCCTTCGAGGTCAGCGTCTGGCACGGCATGTACGCCCCCCGCGGCACGCCGCGGCCGATCATCGACCGGATCAACGCCGCCCTGCGCGCGACCCTGCATGACCCGCGGCTGATCGCGCGCATGGCCGAACTCGGCACGGCGCCGGAGCCGGATGCGCGGATCACGCCCGAAGCGCACCGGGCGTTTCTGGAGGCGGAGATTCTGCGGTGGCGGCCGATCCTGACGGCGGCGGGCGAATACGCGGATTGACCTGGGCTGTGGCATCGCTGCCGCCGCCATCAGCCCTGGCGCTGCGCAGGCTCGGCCAGGCCGAGCCAGCGTCGCCCATCAGGGCCCTACCGGCCAGGACATTTTGGTTGCCTGGCCTCCCTGGTCGGCCCAGCGTCTTTGCCCCGCTGCCAGAGCGGACCAAGTGCTGAGGCCAGTCCTCATGGGATCGAAACATATCCCCATTGGTCTGCGACCCTTGGCGGAGGTTCCCGCTGCCGGAAGCCGCTGTGTGGTCGCGGCGTTGGCAACCCTGGCGATCGTGCGGCTGGGCGGCGTGGCCGAGGCCCAGGTCCTGGCGCGCGGCGCGAGCAACACGGCGGGGCGGGGCGTTCCGGCCAGCGTCGCCTTCTGCAGCCTCCGCTGACGGAACGCGGTCTGGCGGAGACCGTGCTGAACGCCGGTGTCAGCGGCGACACGGCTGCGCGGATGTTGGCACGGCTGGACTCCGCCGTGCCGCCGGGCACCAAGGTCGTCGTCTTCCAGGCGGGCGGCAATGTTGCGCGCGATATCTACGGTGCCGATCCGTCGGCCCAGGCGAATTTCAGGGAAATCACGGCCCGGCTGCGCGCACGCGGCATCCATGTCGTGCCCGCGGGGCCAGGCATGCAGGCCGGCGCGCCAGGCAATTTGCAGCGCGACGGCATCCACCTGACGGCCCGCGGCCACGAGATTGTGGCCGAGACCCTGCTGCCGCGCGTGATCGACGCATTGCGGTAGGTCTGATCCCGCGTTCCGGTGGGGCGCCAGTTCGGTGGCTGGTTGCGCCGCCGGTGGCGAAATTGCGTATCGCCTCCGCTGACCAGCCCTGCGGCGACGTGCCGGCACGTCGGAAAGGTCACGCCTTTCCCGGGTGTCTGCCTTCGCGCCCGTATGACTTTCGTCCTGTCCGAGCGTGTAACCAAGGTCGTTCCACCCAACCGGCTCACCGCGCGACAAGATGAACGTGTCGGCTTTCATTACAGTTTGAGTCTCCGGCTTGAATGGCGCCGTTCAACCTACCTGCAATCGGTTGATATCTCGAACATATTTTGTTTTTGTTAAGACGGCACGTTTGTTGCCTAACCCTATGGCGGCATTCCGACCAATCGGTCCAGGCGCTTAAATGGTGAGGATTTCACCATGCGTCTCGCGAGACTCCTAAGTTCGGGCTTCGTCGCTCTGCTGGTTACCACCAGCGCTGCCTGGGCCGGGCCGATGTACACTTTCGCCCTCGACCAGTCCGCCGTCGCGGGCTTCCCGGCCGGTGGGGCAGGGACCGTGACATTGACCCAGACCGCGGCCAACCAGGTCACCGTCAATGTCGATCTCAATCCGGCAGGATCCGGTTCCACCATCGGCATCGTCAACACGGGCGGGCCGCACACGCCCTTCGTGTTCAACCTGCTCAATACGGCCAACCTCTCCGCGTCGTTCCTCTCGCCCCTGGGCGGCATCTACAGCACTGGTCTCTTCAGCCTCAACACGAACGGCGGCGCCGCGACGCCCTATGGCAACTTCTCGCTCGCGATCGACAGCACCGCGGGGAACGGGTCCGGCAAAGGCTTCTTTGGGGACCTGTCCTTCGTTCTGACCCGAAATGTCGGCTTGCTTGACACCAATGACTTCATCGCCAATGCCAGTTCGGCCTTCTTTGCCGCCGACCTGTCGATCAACGGGGCGACCGGCAGCGCGGCGGCCACCACCCGCCGCGGGCCCACGCCGGTGCCGGAACCCGCCTCCATGCTGCTGTTTGGCACGGCGCTGGCGGGCCTCGGCCTGATGCGGCGCCGCACCACGCAGCGCTGACCGACGGCGACAGGACCACCCCCCCAGGACGGCGCGAGCCTGCCCGGGGGGTGTGCGTCTTCCCGTCGACGGGTAAAGATTTTATTGCTATAATTAGGGATATATGCCATGACACCGCCATGGCACTTCCCCAAACCCTCCGCCCGCGCCCCTGGTCCCCGCTCAATGACCAGGAATGGCACGCCCTCTACCCCTACCTGATCCCCCGCTCCCCGGCGGGGCGGCAGGTCGGCGACCTGCGGCGGCGCATGGATGCGATCTTCCAGGTCGCCTGCGCCGGCCAGCCCTGGAAGGACGTGCCGGAATCCGCCGGCAAGCCCGACACCGTTGCGCGGTATTTCCGTCGCCTGACCCGTGGCGGCCTGTGGCAGAAGCTGCTGGACGCGCTCTGTGACCTCGACGCTGCGCATCCGCTCATGCAGATCCGCGACTTCATCTTCCGCGCCTGTCGCCGCGCCAACCGGATGCTCGGCGTCAAGTTCGCGGTGCTGATCCGGCACCTGGGCATGCTTTCGGCGCTGAACGGCCCGCCCTGCCTGATGCCGGACCCGGATTTGTCCGAAACTCTCACGGGCCAGATTTTGCCTGCCTTTGCGCAGCGCGACCATCGCCAGGTCAAGCGCCTGACCTGGCTGTTGCGCAGCACCATGGGGTTGCGGCGCTTCCCGGCCGCCTGGCGCCGGGTCTGGCCCTGATGGTTCAGGCGGCGGGCGCCACCGGAACCGCTGCCGCCCGTTCGATCGCCCGCGCCGCGCGGAAGCACAGGTCGTCGCGGTACAGGGCGGCTGCCAGCTGCACCGCCCGCGGCATGCCCGCCTCATCCAGCCCGACCGGCACGCTGATGGCGGGCTGGCGGGTCAGGTTGAAGGCAAAGGTCCAGGGCGCCCAGTCGCGCCACAGCGCCTCCCAAGGGCGGATGGTCGGCTGGTCGGCGGCGATGGCGGCGGTCGGCGTGGTCGCGGTCAGGATCAGATCGTACCGCTGGTGGAAGCGGGCCATGGCATGGGCGGTGTCGATCCGCAGCATCTCCGCACCCAGGAATTCGGCCGCGGTCATGCCGTCCTGCCGGTGGGCGACCTCCTCGATCCCGGCATCCAGCAGGGGGCGTTTTTCCGGGGGCGTGCCGTCCACGAGCCGGGCCAGGGCAACACCCCAGACGCGGCCGAAGATCGCGCGGGTATCGGGCAGCATGGGGTCGGCGTCCTCGACGATGGCGCCCTGGTCTTCCAGCATGCGCGCCGCCGCAGCCAGCGCGGCCTCGCCCTCGGCATCGAGCGGCGGGTCGAAGCCGAAGCGGCGCACCAGGGCCACACGCAGGCCGGCGATGCCATCCTCGATGCCATCCCGCCAGTCGCGGGCATCGTCGGGCAGGGCGTATGGGTCGCGGATGTCGCCGCGGGCCATGGCTGACAGCATCAGCGCGGCATCGCGCACCGTGCGGGTCATGGGCCCGGCGCAGGCGACGCCGGAGAAGGCGCCATGCGGCCACTGCGGTACGCGGCCGAAACTCGGCTTCACCCCCACCAGCCCGCACCATGCGGCGGGGATGCGGATCGACCCGCCGGCATCGGTGCCGACATGCAGGGGCCCGAAGCAGGCGGCCCCCGCGGCGCCGGCGCCGCTGCTGGACCCGCCGGGGGTCCGCGTGCGGTCCCAGGGGTTGCGGGTGATGCCATGCAGCGGGCAGTCGCCCGGTGATTTCCAGCCGAATTCGGTGGTGGTGGTCTTGCCCAGGATGACGGCCCCCGCCGCCTTCAGCCCCGTCACCAGGGGGGCGTCTTCGGTCGCGGGCTGGGCCTCGGTCAGCCGGCTGCCGCGGCGGGTCGGGAAGCCTTCCAGGTTGACCAGGTCCTTGATCGTGGTCGGCACCCCGTCCAGCAGGCCGATCGGGCGGCCGGCGGACCAGCGCGTGGCGCTCTGCCCGGCCTCGACCGCTGCGCGGGGGTTCAGGCAGGCGAAGGCGTTGACCCAGGGGTTCAGCCGGGCGACGCGCTCGGTGACGGCTTGCAGCGCTTCTACGGGGGACAGGGCGCGGCGGGCATACAGGGCCAGCAGCGCCTCGGCGGACATCAGGGCGGGGTCGGTATCGGACATGGCCGGCAGGATCGGCCCCGCCGGGCACGGCGTAAAGCAAGACGCC
>JBBQHE010000184.1:0-9122 GCA_038323655.1 Acetobacterales bacterium
AAGGGCACGCCGAAGATGCCGCCCGAGATGTTGTTCAGACCCCACAGACGCCCGACAACACGCCCGCGCAGCACGACATTATCCGTCGGCAATCCGCTCCAGAGGGAACCGAACCAGGCCAGCGTTCCGTCCTGGATCGCGGAGGCATTGGCGACGAGCCCGGCGGCATAGGCCTTCAGTTCAGGCGCGGCCAGCGGCAAGGCGGCCGTGGCAGTGGCGGCACGCAGGATCGCCTCCTTGGTGGCGAAGGTCTCCATGAAGGACAGGCCGAAGAACTCGGTCCAGATCAGGTAGAAGAAGGTGACCAAGTAGCCGACGGCCATGCCCCAACAGGCGCCGGCATTCGTGGTCTTCTTGTACCAGACGCCCATGACCAGCGCGCCGAACAGCCCGCCCGCGGCGATGGAGAAGGCCCAGGCCACGAGGAACAGGATGTCCGCCCCCATGGACCCCGCCGTCCAGGCCGCCAGGAAGGCCGCCACCAGCAGAAGTCCGCGCGAGATGACCAGGCGGCGCGCGGACGGCGCGTTGCGGTTGATCATCTTGTAGTAGACGTCATGCGACAGCGCATTGGCCAGCGCGAGCAACAGCCCATCCGCGGTGGACAAGGCGGCAGCCAGGCCCCCCGCCGCGACCAGCCCCGCGATGACATAAGGCAGGCCCGCGATTTCCGGCGTCGCCAGCACCACCACGTCCGGATGGATGCGGAAGTCGCCCCAATCCACGATGCCGTTTCGGTTCACGTCCACGATATTGATCCATGGCGTGCCGTAGGGTGAGATGATCTGCCAGTTCTTGATCCACTCCGGCAGCGCCGCGATCGGCTGGCCGATCACGGTCTGGTAGATTTCCAGCTTGCCGAAGGCGGCATAGGCCGGCGCCGTGAAGTACAGCAGGAAGATGAAGAACAGCGACCAGGCGACCGAGGCCCGGGCTTCCCGCACCGACGGCGTGGTGAAGTAGCGCATCAGCACATGCGGCAGCGCCGCGGTGCCGACCATCAGGCAGAACACCAGCGCGAAGAAGTTCATCGCGGCATTCATGCTGAACTGCCCATTGGCGCCGACGAAGGGCGAGGAATGGTAGCCCGACACCCCAGGCGGCGGCACCATGCCCGCGGCGCGGAAGCCGTTCTCCAGCACCTCGATCCGCTCCAGCGCCAGGCCGTACATCAGTTGCGGGATGGGCACGCCGCTGACCTTCACCGACATCAGGATCGCCGGGATGAGGTAGGCGATGATGAGGATGATGTACTGCGCGACCTGGGTCCAGGTCACCGCCCGCATGCCGCCCAACATCGAGCAGACCAGAATGCCGGCCAGGCCCAGGAACACCGCGGTGGTGAAGGACACTTCAAGGAAGCGCTGGGTGATGATGCCCACGCCCACGATCTGCGCCACGACATAGACGAAGGAGGCGGTGAGCAGGACGATGACGCCCAGCCCTCGCGCCCAGTTGCCGCCGAAGCGCGCGCCGAGGAAGTCCGGCACCGTATACTGGCCGAATTTCCGCAGGTACGGGGCCAAGAGGATCGCCACCAGCATGTAGCCGCCGGTCCAGCCCAGGATGAAGGCGAGGCCGCCATAGCCAAGCGCATAAAGGCTGCCGGCCATGCCGATGAAGCTCGCGGCCGACATCCAGTCCGACCCCGTCGCCATGCCGTTGTAGATGGCCGGCACACGCCGCCCCGCCACATAGTATTCAGACACGACCTGCGTACGGCTGATGATGCCGATATAGGCATAGACGCCGATGGTCAGGAACACGAACAGATAGCCGATCACCCGGTCGGGCACGCCCATCTGTTCCAGGACGGCCAAGACCACGACGAAGAAGAGAAAGCCGCCGGTGTAGCCGACGTAGATCTTGTTCAGGTTGCTGATGAAGGGGTCTTTAGCCCCGAGCTTGTCGGACATGCTATGCGTCCTCCTGCACGCCGAATTCCTCGTCGATCTCGTTCTGGCGCTTGGCGAACCAGAACAACGCGACGACGAAGATGACCAGGCTGCCCTGGGCCGCGAAATAGAAGCCGACGGGGAAGCCGAAGATGTGGAAGGCGTTCAGGCTGGGGGCGAAGATGTGCACGCCGAAACCGGCGACGAACCAGATGCCGAGCACCGTCCACATCAGGCTTGAGGTCTTTTTCCAATAGGCCTGGGCGGTGGCCGGATCGACCGCGGCGTCGGTCGCCGACTGCGGTTCGGTGGCGGTTTCAACAAGGGGCATGCTTTCTTTCCTCCCCGGGCATGCGAATCTCGCAGCACCCTTATTCTTCGCCATCTAGCCAAGCGATCCGGGAAGGTAGAGTTACAAATGGTTAATCTTTAATGCTATGGCCATATGTTGCGTTGGGCGTCATACGGCCTGCCTTGTGGGAGAACCGTCGCCTTGGGCCTGATGCAGATGTTCCGCCGCCCGCGCAGCACGGACCCGCAACTCTTCACGGCCTTTCTCCAGGCACAGGCGTCCTATGTCGCGCAGAAGACCGTGCTGGAGTACTGCCGGGTCAAGTCCGGGCGGAATGAGGACATCCATTTCGCCAACCCGGATTTCCAGGCGGCGCTGACCCATTGTCGCTGGCAGGTATATTTCGCTGCCCTGGCCGACCTGTCCGCCCTGTTCGAGTCGGGCCTGCGCCCACACGCCGCGGGGCGCGAAGCCGCCCTGGCGGCCGCCATGACCTCGGTCCACGCCACGGCCCTGGCGCGCGAAACCCCGCCCGAGGCGGAAGCGGCCACGACTTGGGAACTGCCCCATCGCCTGGCGGCACAGCAACAGGAAGCGCCCTGGACGGCCGACCGGCTGCCGCTTTCGGCCGAACCCGTGCTCTTCGCGACACTGCCGATCCACGCCGACCAGCGCCAGGGCGAAAGCATTGCCATACGCGGCGCGCTGCGGTTCCAAGTCGTCACGACACAGCAGGAATGGGAGCGGCGATTCGACCCGGCCGGGCTGGCCGCGGCCCTGTTGCGAAACTAGCATCTGGCCCGCCGTGTCATGACACGGCGGCCATGTGACGCCTCAGCGGCGCCGGTCGCGCCGGACCGGGATCGGCACCAGGCGCATGCGATGCCCGCCGCCCGGCGTGTCATCATCCCGACCCAACAGCATGATCGCGATGCCCGTCTGCACGCTGCCGAAGGTCAGCCCCAGGAAAAACCACAGCACCACCGCCGGCCAGGGCGAGCCGGCCGAGGACAGCAGAAGGTGCCGCATGCCGCCCGGGTCTGCCGCGAGCAGCCCGGCCAGGAAGATGGCCGAAATCAAGAAACCGATGGCGCCATGGCCCGCCATGAAGCGAACCAGTGGCGGCAGGCGGCGGAAACGACGGAGGGGAGACATAGCGGCAGGCTCCTTCTTATCCAGGGATGGGATATGTGCACCCCGGGCCCGGCGGGAAGGGTTAACGCGTCAATCCTGCGCCAAGCCGCGTCGCCGCGCCCGCCCAAGCGCCAACAGGCCATGCCGCGGTGCCAGCACAAGCGTCACCGCGAAGAGGCCCGAAAGCACCAGCACGATGGCGCCCGCGGTCGAGGCATTGGCGTGGTAGCTGATCACGATGCCCGCCGTGGTCGAGATCACGGCCGAAGCCACGGCGATGGCCGTCATCCGGCCAAATCGGTCGGTCAGCAGATAGCCGATGCAGCCCGGGGTGATCAGCAAGGCCACCACCAGGATCACGCCGACGGCCTGCACGCCCGCAACGATCGACCCGGCAAGCACCACCAGGAGCACCAGCCGCAACCGGCCGATGTCGATGCCGATGCTGCGGGCATGGCCAGGGTCGAAGCAGAACAGGATGAGATCGCGCCACAGCAGCGCGATCAACGCCAGGGCGACGCCACCGATCGCCAGGGTCTGGACCAGGTCCTCGCGCTCGATCCCCAGGATGTTGCCGAACAGGATGTGCGACAGATGGATGTCGGAGGTCACCTGCGACACCATGACCAGCCCCAGCGCAAACATGCCGGTGAAGACCACGCCAAGCGCGGTATCCTCCTTAATCAGGCTATGTGCGCGCACCGCCCCGGCCCCGATGGCGCAGACCAGGCCGGCGGCGAAGGCGCCGAGGGCCAGCGGCAGGCCGAGCCCCCAGGCGATCACCACGCCGGGCAGTATGGCATGGCTGATCGCATCCCCCATCAGCGACCAGCCCTTCAGCACGATGAAGCAGGACAGCACCGCGCAGGTGACGGCCACCAGGATGCCGACGGCCAGGGCTTCCTGCATAAAGCCGTGGCTGAGCGGCGCGGTCAGCCAGGTCATGCCCGTGCCTCTCGTCGCGCGCGCCGGGCTGCGAGCAGCCCGTGGCGAGGGGCAAAGGTCAGGGTCGCCAGGAAGACCAGCGTCTGCAGGACCACGATGGTCCCGCCGGTGGAGCCATCGAGGAAATAGGACAGGTAAGCGCCAAGGAAGGATGTCCCTGCCCCCAGCCCCGCGGCGATGCCGCACATGCGGGAAAAGCGGTCGGTGAGCAGATAGGCGGTGGCCCCCGGCGTCACCAGCATGGCGATGACCAGCACCGCCCCCACGGTCTGCATCGCCGCCACCGCCATGGCCGCCAGCAGCGACAGCAACAGCCCGCTCAGCAACCCGGGGTTCAGCCCGATCGCCTTGGCATGGGTCGGGTCGAAGACCACCAGCATCAGGTCCCGCCCGCGCCAGGCGAGCACCGCCAGCACGCACCCGGTCACGATGAGCATCTGCACCACATCGGCATCCGCGATGCCGAGGATATTGCCGAATACGATGGTCCGCAGCCGCAGGTTGGACGGGAAGATCGACAGCAGGAACAGCCCCGCGCCGAAGAAGGCGGTGAAGACGATGCCGATCACGGCGTCTTCGCGGATGCGCGTCCTGGCGCGCACAAAGCCCATCACCCCCGCCGCCAGCATGCCGGAGACGAAGGCCCCTACCGCGAAGGGCGCGCCCAGCACCCAGGCCAGCACCACGCCCGGCACCACGGCATGGGACAGCGCATCCCCCATCAGCGACCAGCCCTTGAGCGTGACATAGCAGGACAGCAGCCCGCAGACCCCGCCGACCACGGCGCTGACCCACATCGCCGTCAACATGTAGTCATAGGCAAAGGGGGTCAGCAGGCTCTCTGTCATGCGTCTGTCACCAGGCGCCCCAGCACGCGGCCATCGGGGGCGATGACGAGCGGCCGTTCCTCATCAGTCAGCACCACCGTTGCCGCCTGGCCGGCGGGGGCATCGACGCTGTGGCTGCGCAGCGTGCCACCAAAAGCGCGGGACAGGTTGTCGGCGGTGAAAACAACCTCTGTCGGGCCGGCGGCGAGCACGGTGCGGTTCACCAGCACCACCTGGTCGCAGAAGGTCGGGATGGAGCCCAGATCGTGGGTCGAGACCAGCACGATCCTGCCCTCGTCCCGCAGCCCCTTCAGCAACTCGATAATCGCGTTTTCGGTGGTGACATCCACGCCCGTAAACGGTTCGTCCAGCAGGATCACCCGCCCCCCCTGGGCCAGGGCGCGGGCGAGGAAAACGCGCTTCTTCTGCCCGCCCGACAATTCACCGATCTGCCGGTCGCGGAACTCCGCCATGCCGACGCGGGCCAGCGCATCGGTCACCGCGGCGCGGTCGGCGGCGCGCGGGATGCGCAGGATCGACATGAAGCCGTAGCGGCCCATCATCACCACATCGCCGACGCTGACCGGGAAGGCCCAGTCCACGTCTTCCGACTGCGGCACATAGGCGACCCAGTTCTTGCGCTGGGCGATCCGCACGGCTTCGCCGGCGATGGCAACGCGGCCCGCCGCGGGCTGCACCAGCCCCATGATCGCCTTGAACAGCGTGGACTTGCCGCTGCCGTTCACACCGACCAGCCCGCAAATGGTGCCCGCTTCCAGACGGAACGACGCATTGCGCAGCGCCACATGGCCATTGGCATAGGCGACCGTGAGTCCCGCGACCTCCACCGATAAGGCTTCGGTCATCGCGCGGCAAAGCCTTGCAGGATGCGGGCGGTGTTTGCCTCCAGCAGGCGCAGGAAGGTCGGCGCCTCGCCGCCGGGCGGGCTCAGGCTGTCCACGAACAACACGCCGCCGAAGCGGGCGCCGGCCTCGCGCGCCACCTGGCGCATCGGGCGTTCATTCACCGTGCTTTCGCAGAAGACCACGGGAATGCGCTCGCGCCGCACCGTGTCGATCACCCGGCGGATTTGGCGCGGCGTGCCCTCCTCCTCGGCGTTGATCGGCCAGAGGTAGAGTTCGCGCATGCCGTAGTCGCGCGTGACGTAGGAAAAGGCGCCTTCGCAACTGACCAGCCAGCGCCGTTCGGCCGGGATCCGCGCCAGCCCCTCACGCAGCGGCGCGTCGCGGGCGCGCAGTTCGGCGGTGTAGCGGGCGGCATTGGCGTCATAGGTGGCGGCATTGGCCGGGTCGAGCTGCGCCAGGGCGCGGCGAATGTTCTCGACATAGACCACCGCATTGGCCGGCGACATCCAGGCATGCGGATTGGGCTGGCGCAGATACGGGCCCTCGGCGATGCCGATGGGCGTGATGCCCTCGGTCAGCACGGCGCTCGGCACATTCCGCACCCGGGTGAAAAAGCGTTCGAACCAGCGTTCCAGGCCGAGCCCGTTCCACAGCACCAGGTCGGCGGCCTGCGCCTTCACCACGTCGAGCGGCGTCGGTTCGTATTCATGGATCTCGGCGCCCGGCGCGGTCAGGCTTTCCACGATGGCGGCGGTGCCGGCCACGTTCTGCGCCATGTCGGCCAGGATGGTGAAGGTGGTGACGACGCGCTTGGGCGCCTGTTGCGCCCAGGCAGGGCCGGCCAGCAGGGCCGCGATCAAGACGGCCAGGATATGGCGCAGCATCAGGCGAAGCCTCCTGTTTCATGTCTCAACATCACGATGTAGCCAATGCTATATTTTTGCAAGGCTTCTGCAATCGCGGTTGCCCCGATCACGCCGCGGGGTCATTCTGCGCCCATGGAACCAGCGCCACCCTTGCGGCCAGAGGGCAAGCCAATGGGCGAAGCCGCCCGCCACGCCCGCGCACGCCATGCCCAGGCGGGTGCGTTGTTGGAAGACTACGTCGAGTTGATCGCCGATCTTTTGGCGACCGAGGGCGAGGCCCGCCCGATCGACATCGCCCGGCGCCTGGGTGTGGCCCATGCAACCGCGGTCAATACCATCGCCCGGCTAAAGCGTGAGGGCCTGGCCCATGCCAAGCCCTATCGCGGCGTCTTCCTGACCGAAGCGGGGCAGGATCTCGCCGAACGGGTACGCGCCCGGCATCGCCTCGTGGTGCAACTGCTGCTCGCCGTCGGCGTGCCGCAGGAGACCGCCGAAGGGGACGCCGAGGGCATCGAGCATTTCGTCAGCGAGACGACGCTGGATGCCTTCCGCGCGTTCCTCTCCCGCCATTCGCTCTGAGGCGCCGCGCGTCCTGCGTCCGCCACCGACCCGCCTTCTGCCAGGAGACCAAGACCGTGCCCCATGGCGACCACTCCAACGACACGCCGCCCGATGGCTGGAAGCACAGCGGCGTGCGCGTCATCCCAGGCGACAGCCTGGACACCAACACCGCCCAGACCCCGGGCATGAACCGGGCGGCGGCGATCAACTTTGCCCGCGTCGGGGCCCAGAAAATCTGGGCCGGGACGGTGCATATCCATCCAGACGCCAAGACCGGGGTGCATCACCACGGGGCGCTGGAATCGGTGATCTACGTGCTGCGTGGCCGGGCGCGGATGCGCTGGGGCGAGCGGCTGGAATATGTGGCCGAGGCAGGACCGGGCGACTTCATCTTCGTCCCCCCCTATGTCCCGCACCAGGAGATCAATGCCAGCACGGAAGAGACTCTGGAATGCGTGCTGGTGCGCAGCGACAATGAGGCGGTGGTGGTCAATCTCGACATCGAACCGATCGAGAAGCCTGAGCATGTGTTATGGGTCGACCCGATCCACAAGGCGCCTGGCTGACCGCGCCGCATAGGTGCCGCCCACCGATACGGGGGTGCAAGCCGGTCCGATCGCGTGCACAAGGGGCTGCACTTCCGGATGAGATGCGCGCCCGTCTGGCGCAGCACCCGGCACAACATCGGACCCTTTCATGCCTTTCCCCGCGCTTGCCCCCCCGCTGCTGACCGCGTTGACCGAACGCGGCTACGCCGAGCCAACCCCGGTCCAGGCCGCGGTGCTGGAGGCAGAGACCCTCGGCCGCGACCTGCTCGTCTCGGCCCAGACAGGCTCGGGCAAGACCGTCGCCTACGGGCTGGCCATGGCGCCGCAGGTGCTGGGCGATACCCCCCGCCTGCCGATCGCGACCCTGCCGCTGGGGCTGGTCGTGGCCCCCACGCGGGAACTGGCGTTGCAGGTGCAGACCGAACTCACCTGGCTCTATGCCCGCGCCGGCGGGCGCATCGTCGCTTGTGTGGGCGGCATGGATCCCGCGGCCGAACGCCGGATGCTGGCGCAGGGGGCGCATATCGTCGTCGGCACGCCGGGCCGCCTGCGGGACCATCTGGAACGCGGCAACCTGCGCCCGCAGTCCCTGCGCTGCGTCGTGCTGGACGAGGCGGATGAGATGCTGGACCTCGGCTTCCGGGAGGATCTGGAAGCCATCCTGGAAACCACGCCGCCCGAACGCCGCACCCTGCTGTTCTCGGCGACCGTGCCACGGGCCATCGCCAACCTCGCCAAATCCTACCAGCGCGACGCCTTGCGGATCGCCGCGACCGGCGAGGGCAAGCAGCACACCGACATCGAATACCGCAGCCTGATCATCGCACCGGGCGAGCTTGAACGCGCGACGGTGAATGTGCTGCGCTACTACGAAGCCCGCAGCGCCCTGGTGTTCTGCACCACCCGCGCGGCCGTGGCCCGGCTGCATGGGAACCTGGTGGAGCGCGGCTTCACGGCGGTGGCGCTCTCGGGTGAACTCTCCCAGGCCGAGCGCAATCGCGCGATGCACGCGCTGCGCGACGGACGGGCGCGGGTCTGTGTCGCGACCGATGTCGCGGCCCGCGGCATCGACCTGCCGGACCTGGCGCTGGTCATCCACGCCGAACTGCCGGGCGATCCGGAAACCCTGCTGCATCGGTCGGGCCGCACCGGCCGGGCGGGGCGCAAGGGTGTCTCGGCCCTGCTGGT
>JBBQHE010000185.1:0-9059 GCA_038323655.1 Acetobacterales bacterium
CTACTTCACCGAGGTCCTGACCCGCCTCGTCAACGGCTGGCCCAACAGCCGCATCGACGAACTTATGCCGTGGTGCTGGGCCACTCAGGACAGCGCCTGACCGTCAAGCGCAGGCGCCATGGGCCTCGTCGCTGCGCTTACGGCTGCCGCCACGGCAGCGACGAATGAACCCGAGAACGTTCGACGCATCCTGGAATTCGGCTGCAGCCCGATCAATGAACCCATGGACCGCAACCCGGTCGTGATCGCGCAGGAAGAAGCGCGCAACCCGACGCTTGTGCGGCTCGCGCGCATGACGCCCGCGTAGCGCGTCCCCTATGCGTCGAAGGCCACAGGAAAGTGGCGCGGAAACGGCGTGCCGCCGCCATCCACCGGCCCGGCGCGGCGCAGGCCCTGTTTTTTCAGCAACGGCTTCAACATCTGCGGCATCAAGGCACGGTTGATGTGGGCGCCGAAGCAGTTGTGCATGCCATAGCCCCAGAGCATGTATTCGCCCCATGGGCGATCAGTGCGAAAGGCCTCGGGCTGCGCCACCACCAGCGGGTCGAACATCGCCGACAGGTTGGAGGCCAGCACCATGGTACCCGCCGGAATGAAGCGTGACCGCAGCGTGCCGCGCGCGATCCGCGTGTCCCTCGTGCAGCGGCGATAGACCACGGGGTTGATGGGGTCGAAGCGAAAGGCCTCCATGACGAAGGCGGTCAGCAGCGCATCATCATCGGCGCGCGCAGCCGCCTGGGCACCGGCCAGCGCTTCGGGCCGGTCCAGCAACTGCCCCAGCGCGTTGATCGAGGCTTTGGACAGCGTCGGCACCAGCCCGATCAGCAGTCCGATCAGATTGTTGCGGATGCCCAGGTCGTCCATGCCGGGCAGACCTACCGCCTGCATTGCCAGGCAACGGTTCAGGATGTCGTCGGCCCCGGTTGTTGGCTGCGCCTTGCGTGCGGCGATCGCGGCGTCCAGGTCGGCGCGGCAGGCGGCGGCGGCATTCAGCCCGGCCTGGGTTACGGCGTCGTCGCCGGCCAAGTCTACGAACAGGTACCAGAACATCCGCGTGGTCCAGTCCTCCAGCACCTCCTCCGACGGGCCGGGCGTGCCGAAGTAAGCGGCGACGAGCTGGGCCGGAACGCGCCGCGTCAGCCCTGCCGCGGCGTCGATGCGGCCCGGCGCTTGCTCGACCAGCGCCGCGGCGAAGCGCGCTGCCAGCGGCACGAGGATGCGCGGCACATCGTCGCGCCGCACAGCGATGCGCATATTGGACACATCGCGCGTGTAGGCCGGGCTATCCTGCATCCCGAGGAAGAAGTTTTCCCCGGCCGTGATGCGGCGCATCTTGGGCTCATAGACGACGGCGAAATCCGCCTCACGCTCCAGCACCTCGGTCACATCGGCCTGGCGGGTGACGATCGCCGTGCCGGTGTTGTCGTAGGCGGCGATCAGGCGCCGCTTCAGCACCAGATTCGGCCAGGTCCCGCGCAGCACGGCAAAGGCGTGGCGCAGGTTCTCCGGCGCGGTCAGTACCGCGGGACCGCCACGCAGAATGCGGCCAGCGAGCACAACCAGGCCGACCACCACCGACCAGGCCATCCGCAGTCGCACCATCAGGTTGGATCGACCACGCCGGTCGCGATCATGCGCAGCGCCGTCATGCTCGGCATGAAGAAGTAGTCGCCACCGCGGGATTCGACGAATTGCGGCAGACGCCCCGCGATGAAGGGCGGCTTGCCACTGGCCGGATCGGCCGCGATCACGAACTTCGCATCCGGGCCGTGGTTGCCGACGATGGGGCAAGTGTCGTTACCGGCGTTGAAATCCAGCCCATATTGCATCCACTGCTGCTGCACGAATTCGAACTGGCGAAACAGGCTGGCGCAGACAGCCATCATGACGATCCCCTGTTCATCGGCATCCGTCCCGCCCGGCACGGCGGCGCCATAGGGCAGGCCGCGGCGCAGGATGCGTCGGCGATTGTTCAGCACCGATCCGTTGAATTGCTTCGGGTCGCCCGTGCCCAGGTGCGGGTCCAGCATGTCGCGCGTGTTCGAGCGGCGCAGATGCGACCCGAAGGGACAGCGCGCACCGACCGGATCATTGCGGAAGGTGAAATCGACCAACGCCCGATCCAGCGCCGCCAGCGTCGCCTTGTCATCCGCCGCGATGGCGGCCGCACGACGCGACCGCACCGCCTGCCAATCAGCGAAACTGGGGGCCGAGACCAGCGGCACCCCATCCTCCCAACGCCCGGCGATCTTGGCCTTCAGCAGGGGCTCCGCCTCATGCGCCGGCATGCCCGTCACAGCGGCGTATTGCCGCGCCGTGGTGGCGATGTAGTCGCGCCAGGCGACGACGTTCTGATGCAGCTTGCGATAGGCGAAGAATGTACCGTTGCGGCTGAAGTCGATCGGCATTGCCTCGCCGGCAATCTCCTGGGATTCGTCGGGGTGGCCCAGCAGGAACTCGCCCGCGGCCAGCGGCGCCCATGTCTGGTCGGCCAGCAGCTTGCCTTGGCCGATCACCTCCTGCGCCATCTTCTCGGCCGGTACCTGGCCTTCGAAGACCGGGTCGCCGATGGCATCGACGAAGCCAAAATGTTCGAGCGGCACCGGCATCTTGCTGCCGTCCGGGGCGTCCTGCAGCAGGGCCGACAGATCCTGCCAGGCCGGGTTTTTGCCGCGATGGCCCTTCAGGATGGTGACCCCACCGTCGGTCTGGTCGCAGAGGGCGCTGATTTCGCGCGTGATCTCCTCCAGCCGATCCACCGGCGTGCCGTCAGGCTTCATCTGCGCGTTCAGCGTGATCAGCACATGGACGCGCAGCGCCGGATCGATGGTCGGGCGCCAGACCGGGTCCCAGCCGTCGCGGATGTTGTGCGGGTAGTTGTCGCAAACCACATCGGCGCGCGCCGCCATGCCGTCCAGGAATTCCTCCGGCAGGCCGCGCAGGGTACGGATCGGCACCTCCATCGCCAGCAACCCGCGGAAGGTGAAGGCGATGTTGACCGCAACCTCGGGCCGCTGCTGATAGATCGTGCCGGGCGGATAGGGGTTGCGCGCCGAAGGCCAGCGGACCGCGGTGGTGACGATGGGGCGCAGCATGTTGATCACCTTGCGGCCATCTGCCGGCCGGGCGACGTTCAGCAGCAGGAAGCGTCCCTTGGGGAAGCCGAGGCGGCCATAGGCCGACAGGATGTTGCCCTGGATATCCGCCAGTTCGAGCTGGATGGTCATGGCCGCTGCCTCCTCAAACCCGGACCACGCCGGGGGGCTGCGTGGGGGAGGCCGTGTCCTCCGGCCGGTGGGTGCGCAGGAATTCGCCGAAGGCCGCGTGTAGCGCGGCATCATCCTGGCCCTGGTGGTCGATGGCGAAGCGCGTGAATTGCTGCTGCAGGTACAGCGACTTCAACACCCCCGGCAGGTCGGCCCGAGGTGCTGCGGGAAAGGGCAGCGCGCCCTTGGCCATGATCTCGCGATAGGCAAGCCAGATCGTGACGATCAGCCCAATGAAGCCGAGCGCCAGCAGCAGCTTCCAGCCGCCCGGATGCCGGACGAACAGGGTGCCCAGCAGCCCAGCCAGGAAGACCACGGCCGAAATGGCGACGGGGGCCGCGAGCCGCGCCAGCGGCAAGCCTTTCAGAGGCGGCGCGCCGGGCCAGTAGTCGTTGAAAGGCATGGTGGTCTCGACCTGACAGCGCGCGATCAACCGCGCGAAACTGCCAGCGTCATGCACCTCGCCGTGGCAGTGGCTGAGAATCTCGCGCCACTCAGGTTCCATCACCGACCACAGGTCGCGAAGCCAGGTCGCCAGTGTGGCGGGTTCGCCGTCCGTGGCGTCGAAATCCGCCACGACGATCAGATAGGGATGCGGCAGCACATCGACCGGATCAGCGCTGTGCGGATCGCGCTTGGTGATCGTCGCGACAATCGGGTCGCGTTGCAGGCGGCCGTTGTAGGCGACATCGTCCATCACCGTCAGCCGCGCGAAATGCGTGCGCCGGCAACGGGCAAAGGGGCTGTTCACGCCGATCTCTTCCGTCGCCGGGCTTTGCAGCGCGGTTGGCAGGGCGATCAGCGCCTGGCGCAGCGCATGCACGTGGGACGTGATCATGGCCGTGCTGCTGCCATCGGCGACGTAGTCGGTGCGGACCGGGATCAGCGCGGTCAGGAAGTAATGGCCGCCGTCGAAATTGGGCATCGCCCTTTCTCCTTCAGGTCGGTGGGCGCGGCACCAGCGCGTCGCGGTTCAGGTCGGCATTCTGCGTGTCGTTGCTGGCGACGGGCGCATGGCCCGGCGAGGGCAGGTCGTTCTGCACGGCCACGAACATGCGGCGATAGGCGGCGGCAAAGGCCGCGGGGTCCAGGTGCGCGTGCTGCGTCGCCAGCGCCTCCAATTCCAGGCTGAAGCGAGTGGCCGCCTTGATGTCCCGCTGCGCCGACCCTGGCGTCGCGTTATAATAGTAATCGATATCGACTTGGTTGTGTCGGATGTAGTTCTTGAACGGCGTAATCGGAATCGACCCCGGATACTGCGTGCTGGAGTACCAGAACAGGTCGAGACCATTGGGGATGCCGTCAGAAAAGGCGTCGATATACTGGTCCCAGGTGCCGTTGAAGTTGCTGACGAACAGCATGTAGTCGTTGGCAAGCTTCGGCTTGCCCTGCCCGAGGTCAGGCCACTGGTCGCGGCGAATGATGACCCAGCGGGCGAAATGGATGATCGACAACCCGAGCAGCCCGCCCAGTTGCGCGGGCTGGGTGCGGGCGACCATGAAGATAAATCGGTTGATCCACGTCTTCCACGGCCGCATGGGCGTGACGACGTTCATGCCATAGGCCTTGCCGGCAACATTCGACATGGCTGACCCCTCCCCTCGGGAAGGGCAGCCTAGACCTGTCGGCGCGCAAAATGAAACAGTGGAAGTTCAGGTGTTCCAGTCGGGCGCAAAAATCGGGTTCACCGCGCGCCGATCCTTCGGCAAGGCGGCGATGGCGACCAGGTCCTCCTCGGTCAGCCGCGGCGCAACATCCAGCGCCGCCAGGTTCGCGGCCAGGTTCGCGGCCGCCGAGGCTTTCGGGATCGGCACCACCCCCGGCTGCCGCATCAGCCAGGCCAGCGCCACCTGGCCGGTCGTGACGCCAAGCCGGGCCGCGATGGCGCCCAGCACCGGGTCCTGCGCCAGCCGCCCCTGGGCCAGCGGGGAATAAGCGGTCAGCACCATGTCATGCGCGCGGGTGATCTCCAGGAGCCGGTCCTGGCCCAGCATCGCGTGGTATTCGACCTGCAGGCAGGACAGCGGCGCCCCCGAGGCCAGCGCCGCCCGCAGCAGCGCGGGCGGGAAGTTGGCCACCCCGATCGCGCGCGCCAGGCCCTCGTTCTTCAGCGCCACCAGCGTGTCCAGCGCGGCGTTGAGGTTCATGCCCTTGGCCGGCCAATGGATCAGGTAGAGGTCGAGCTGTGCGAGACCAAGGCGACGCAGCGACATCGCGCAGCAGGTGCGGATCGCATCCGGCGACAGGTTGGTCCACCAGACCTTGCTGGTGACAAAAACCTCGTCCCGCGGCAGGCCGGAGGCCGCGAGGCCCATGCCCACGATCTCCTCATTGCCATACATCTCGGCGGTATCGAGGTGACGGTAGCCGAGGCCGAGGGCGGTCTCGACCGACTTCTGGCCGGCGGCGCCCGAGAGACGCCAGGTGCCAAGGCCGATGCGCGGAATGTTCAGGGTCATGTCCTACTGCTTTGTCAGGTTCACAATGCCACAAAAGCCGGTTTCGCTGCCGAAGGCGAGATGCGCGCCACTGACGCTCCACCCCAGGGCCGAGATCGCACCGCGCCCAGGCGCCGCCACCGGCACCACCTTGCCGGTACCGATTTCGGCCATCAGCACCAGACCGTCGGAGAACCCCGCTGCCACGACTTCATGTACCGGATGGCAGGCGATGCGGGTGCAGAGCACATTGTCCCCGCCGGCCAGTTCGACCGGCGCCTTACCCATCGGCCCACCGCCGAAGAAGGGCCAGAGCACGATGCTTTCCGCCCCGGCCGTCGCCAGCCAGCGGCCGGACTTGCTGAAGCCCATGGACTTGGTCTTGCCCGGGTAGCCTGACATCCGCATGTGCTGCCCATCCTCCAGCCGCCATCCGTGCAGCGAGGCTTCCTGCATCGCGGTCACGACATGCGTGCCTTCAGGATGGATCGCCACACCCGTATGGCTGCCCTTCCATTCGAGGAACCGCGGGCTGTCCACCTTGGCCGCGACGTACCAGAGGCTGGCGCCGTTGTAGTGCGAGGTGACGATGCGCTTGCCCTTGGCATCCAGCGCGATGCCGGTGACCGAGGACGGATGCGCCAGCGTCTTCAGCGTCCGGCCGTGGCCATCGAAGACATGGACGGTCTTGCCCACCGCGGCGGCGCGCACGCCAGCAGGATGGGCCGCCAGATGCTCGACCCACTTCATCGCACCGAGCGCCGCGATCTGCGTGACCGCGCCATCGGGCGCCACGCGACAGAAACGCCCATCATCGCCGCCAGTCAGAAAGCCGTCGGCGCAATCGGGCAGAATGGCGCGGGCCGCGCCGTCATGCACGGCGATGCTGTGCCAGGGGGCCTTCAGATCATCCGGATCGGCGAGGCGCAGCGTGCCGTCACCCAGAGCAAAGGCCGCCGTCGTACCTTCCGCCCCGAAGGCCACGCCCATGACCCAGGCGTCGAGGCTGTGCGAGACGCCGCGATTGGCCAACAGCGCATCGGCTTCGTGCATCGTCGCACTCATCCGGCGACGCAGGCCTCGAACCCGCGGCGCAGTTGCGGGCGGTTCAGGTCGCGGCCGATGAAGACGATCTTGCTGCGGCGCTCGGCGCCCTCCTTCCAGGGGCCGATGAAATCGCCATCCGCGATCATGTGCACGGCCTGGAAGGCAAAGCGCCGGTCCTCGCCGGCATAGGCCAGGATGCCCTTGGTCCGCAGCAGGTCCTGGCCCTTGGTGGCCAGCAGGTCCTGGATCCAGACGTTGAACTTTTCCGGGTCGATCGGCTTTTGCGTTTCGAAGGACAGCGACATGATGTCGCTGTCATGGGTGTGGTGGTCCTCGCCCGACAGGAAATCCGGCTCGCGTTCCAGGATTTTCGCCAGATTGAAGGCGTCGCGGCCGATCACCTGGTCCAGCGGCACGTTGGATTTTTCGCTGCGGATCAGTTCCGCCCAGGGGTTGATGCCGCGGATGCGGGCTTCCACGGCATCGGCTTCGGCGGGGGTGACCAGGTCCATCTTGTTCAGCACGATCAGGTCGGCGAAGGCGATCTGCTCCTCGGCCTCCTTGCTGTCGGCCAGGCGGGCTTGCAGGTGCTTGGCGTCCACCACGGTGATGATGGCGTCGAGCTTGGTCGCGCGCTTCACATCCTCATCAACGAAGAAGGTCTGTGCGACGGGGGCGGGGTCGGCCAGGCCCGTGGTCTCGACGATGATGCCATCGAAGCGTTCGCGCCGCTGCATCAGGCCGGAGAGGATGCGGATCAGGTCGCCGCGCACGGTGCAGCAGATGCAGCCGTTGTTCATCTCGAACACTTCCTCGTCGGCATCCACGACAAGGTCGTTGTCCACGCCTAACTCGCCGAATTCATTGATGATCACGGCGAACTTCTTGCCGTGGTTCTCGGTCAGGATGCGGTTCAGCAGGGTGGTCTTGCCGGCGCCGAGGTAGCCGGTGAGCACGGTGACGGGAACGGGGGGGCGATCGCTCATGGGGGGTCTTTCCGCAAGTTTGGGCGGAATATGGTGCGGCGGGCGCCGTTCGACAAACCGACCCGCCGCGACCGATCAGGCAACCGCCCCCACCGCCTCCCGCAGCGTCTCGACAATCCGATCCACATGGTGGTTTTCCACGATCAGCGGCGGCGACATGGCGATGATGTCGCCGGTCACCCGCACCAGCACGCCGCGGTCGAAGCAGCGGCGGAAGACCTCCATCGCCCGCGCCCCCGGCGCACCCGCGCGAGGTGCGAGCTCCACCGCCCCCACCAGCCCCAGGTCCCGCACATCGACCACGCCCGGCGCGTCGTGCAGGTCGTGGATGGCACCCTGCCAATAGGGTTCCATCGCCGCCGCCCGGCCCGGCAAATCCTCCGACCGGTGCAGGTCGAGCGTCGCGATGGCCGCGGCCGAAGCCAGCGGATGCCCCGAATAGGTATAGCCGTGGAACAATTCGATCCCGGCCGGCGAGGCATCGACGATGGTGTCGTAGATCGCGTTCGAGGTGACAACCGCGCCCATCGGCACGGCCGCATTGGTCAGCCCCTTGGCCATGGTCATGATATCCGGGATCACGCCCAACCGGTCGGCCGCGAAGGCCGTGCCCAGGCGGCCAAAGCCCGTGATCACCTCGTCAAAGATCAGCAGGATGCCGTGCTTGTCGCAGATCGCGCGCAGCCGGTTCAGATACCCTTTCGGCGGCACCAGCACGCCGGTCGACCCCGCCATCGGCTCCACGATCACCGCGGCGATGGTCTCGGCGCCATGCAAAGTGACCAGGTCTTCCAGCTTATCGGCCAGCGCTGCGCCATGGTCCGGCTGGCCGCGCACAAAGCGGTTCTGCTCCGGCAGGTGGGTATGCGGCAGGTGGTCGGTATAGGGCAGCATGGCGCCGAACTGTTTGCGGTTGCCGCCGATGCCGCCGACCGACATGCCGCCGAAGCCGACGCCGTGATAGCCGCGTTCCCGCCCGATCAGCCGCACCCGTTGCGCCTGGCCGCGCGCGCGGTGATAGGCCAGCGCGATCTTCAGCGCGGTATCCGCGCTTTCGCTTCCGGAATTGGTGAAGAAGACGCGGTCCATTCCCTCGGGCGTCATCTCCGCGACACGTGCCGCGGCCTCAAAGGCCAAGGGATGGCCGAGGTTGAAGGTCGGGGCGAAATCGAGGATGCCGGCCTGGCGCTGGATCGCCTCAGTGATCTGCCGTCGCCCGTGCCCCGCGTTGCAGCACCAGAGGCCGGCGGTGCCGTCCAGGATTTCCTGCCCATCGGCGGTGAAATAGGACATGCCCTCGGCCCGGGCGATCATCCGCGGAT
>JBBQHE010000186.1:0-9038 GCA_038323655.1 Acetobacterales bacterium
TTTCCCGGAGTGGGAGGCCGATCTGGCCTCGGCGCAGGCCGCCAAGCTGGAGATGATCTGCCGCAAGCTGCGCCTGGCCCCCGGCGAGCGCTTCCTGGATATCGGCTGCGGCTGGGGCGGGCTCGTCTGCCACGCGGCGCAGCAGCATGGCGTCACGGCGCATGGGGTGACGCTGAGCCAGGCGCAGTTCGACTTTGCGCAGGCCAAGATCGCGCGGCTGGGCGTGGCCGATCGCGTCACCATCGAATTGAAGGATTTCCGGGCGTTGAGCGGCACCTTCGACAAGATCGCCAGCATCGGCATGTTCGAACACGTCGGCCTGGACAATCGCGACACCTATGCCCGGCAGATACGCGACCTGCTGCGGCCGCGCGGCATCTACCTGCACCACGCGATCACCCGGCCGATGAAGCGCAACGAAAAGGCCTTCCGCCACAAGCGGCCGGAATTCGCCGCCATCGTGAACTACGTCTTTCCGGGCAGCGAACTCGACCACATCGGCGGCACCACCGATGCGCTGGAACGCAACGGCTTCGAGGTGCATGACACCGAGGCCTGGCGCGAGCACTACGCCCGCACGACGCGGCTCTGGGCGACAAGCCTCTACCGCAACCGGGCGGCGGCCGAGGCCGAGGTCGGGGCCGCCAAGACCCGCATCTGGCTGCTGTATCTGGCCGGCGTGTCGCTGGCCTTCGAACGCGGCACCATCGGCATCTTCCAGACGGTCGCGACCCGGCGTGCCCGCGGGGCCTCCGGCCTGCCGCCGACGCGCGGCGATCTCTACGCTTGAGCCTTCCTTAACCACCGGCCGGCACTCTGCGCCGATCCCCGATGGAGCCGCCGCCTTGCTGCAAGACATCATCGCCGACGGCGTGCTTCATGGCGGCGACGGCAAGGCCGCCATCCAGCGCGCCCTCGGCGCCGCGCGCCGCCACCTGGGGGTGGAGGTCGCCTATGTCTCCGAATTCGTGGGCGACCAGAGCGTCTTTCGCCATGTCGATGCGCCGGGGCTGGAGGCGCTGATCAAGCCCGGCGACGAACGATCGCTGGACGACGTCTATTGTCGCCATATCCTGGCCGGGCGCCTGCCCGAACTCATGCCCGATACCGCCGACTACCCGCTGACCGCGACGCTGCCGATCACCCGTGCCGTGCCGATCGGCGCCCATGTCAGCGTGCCGCTGCGCCTGCCGGACGGCAGCACCTATGGCATGTTCTGCTGCCTGAGCCCGACGCCCAATCGCACGCTGAACGGCCGCGACCTGGAACTGATGCGGGTGCTGGCCGATGTCACCGCACATCAGATCGCTGCGGACATCGCGGCCGAGCGCGACATCGCTGCGGCCCGTGCGATGATCGACCGGGTGATCGAGGAAGGCGCCTTCACCTTCCAGTACCAGCCGATCTTCGGGCTGAAGCCCTTTCGCCTGCTGGGGTTCGAGGCGCTGTGCCGCTTCACCGCCGCCCCCTATCGCAGCCCCGACCACTGGTTCAACGATGCCGCCCGCGCCGGGCGGGGCGTCGCGCTGGAACTGGCTGCGATCGAAAAGGCCGTCGCGGCCCTGGCCGTGTTGCCGGATGAGATCTTCGTCTCGATCAATGCCTCGCCGGAAACCGTCAGCAGCGGGCGCCTGCCGGCAGCCCTGCGCGACATGCCGATGGAGCGGCTGATCCTGGAGGTCACGGAACACGCCCCGGTCGCCGACTACGCCGCCTTGTTCGCCTGCCTGGCGCCGCTGCGCGCGGCCGGCGCCCGGCTTGCGATCGATGATGCCGGGGCGGGCTATGCCGGGCTGCAGCACATCCTTCAGCTCAAGCCCGATGTCATCAAGCTCGACATGGGGCTGACCCGGTCGGTGGACACCGACCAGGCCCGGCGCGCCTTGGCCTCGGCGCTCGCCTATTTCGCGGCGGAGACGCATTGCTCGATCGTGGCCGAGGGGATCGAGACCGCGACCGAACTCGCGACCTTGCGCGAATTGGGTGTCGCCAAGGGTCAGGGCTATCTGCTCGGCCGCCCGCTCACCTTGTCGGATGCCATCGCCCTGGCGCGGGAGGGTGCGGCCGCTCACGCCTTGGCGTGATACACAGCAGGTCGGAAGCGGCCTATGCTACCCCCGGAACAAGGGGATCGCGCGCATGGATTTCGGCATTTCCGGCACCACCATCGTCCTGCTCGTCATCCTGGTGCTGGCCGTGGTCACGGTCAGCCAGGGCATACGCACCATCCCACAAGGCGAGGTCTGGACCGTCGAGCGTTTCGGCGCCTTCACCCGGTTGCTGCCGCCGGGGCTGAACTTCATCGTCCCCTACATCGACCGCATCGGCCGGCGGCTGAACGTGCAGGAGACGGTGCTCGACATTCCCGAGCAATCGGTGATCACCAAGGACAATGCGACCGTCGCGGTCGATGGTATCGTGTATTTCCGCATCATGGACCCGGCCCGCGCAGGCTATGCCGTGCAGGACCTGACCTTCGCGCTCAAAAGCCTGTCCATGACCAATATCCGTGCGGTCATCGGTGAGATGGAGATGGATGCGACCCTCTCTTCCCGCGACCGCATCAATTCCTCTTTGCTCGCGATCCTGGACGGCGCGACCGAACCCTGGTGGGTGAAGGTCAGCCGCGTCGAGATTCGCAAGATCGAGCCGCCCGACAACCTGATCCGCGCGATGAACCTGCAGATGAGCAGCGAGCGCGAACGCCGCGCCACCGTCGCCAAAGCCGAGGGCGACCGTGAGGCTGAGGTCAAGCGCGCCGAGGGTGCCAAGGCCGCCATCGTGCTGGCCGCCGAAGGCCGGCGGGATGCCGCCTATCGCGACGCCGAGGCACGCGAACGCCTGGCCCAGGCCGAGGCCGCCGCGACCCAGATGATCGCGGACGTGGCCGACCAGGCCGGTGAGGCGGCGTTGCGCTACTTCATCGCGGAGAAATACGTCGCGGCCTTTCAGTCCATCGTCTCCTCCAACAACTCGCGCCTGGTGCTGCTGCCGATGGAATCCGCGGGCCTGGCCAGTGGCATCATCCAGGCGATGGAATTGCTGAAGGGCGGCCCGCCCTCGGGCGGCGGCACCACCGGCACCGGCACGCGCACGCCGCGCCCGCCGCCGGAACAGACCCCCATGCCGCCGATGGGGGCACTGCCCTCGGGCCTGCCGACCACTTCGACGCCGGGGGCCTCGCCGTGGAAAATTGGCTGATCTGGGTGCTGGCAGGGTTGGTGGCGCTGGGGGCGGAGATGCTGATCCCCGGGGCGTTTCTGCTCTGGATCGGGGCGGCGGCGATCGGGGCGGGGCTGGTGCTGGCGGGGCTGGACACGCCCTTCTGGGCGACCTGCCTCGTGTTCCTCGTGCTGCTGGCGGGCGGTGTCACCTTCTCGCTCAAGCGCAGCCGCCCCAAGCCCACCCACCGGTTGAACACCGCGGACGCGGGGCTCGCGGGCCGGGTCGGCGTGCTGCTGGCGCCCGATGGGTCGGGGCTGCGCGTGCGCATCGGCGACAGCGACTGGTCGGCCCGCCTGCCGCGCGACGTCGCGACCCCTCCCGAGATCGGCGCCCGCGTGCTGGTCGAGGCGGTGGACGGCACCACGCTGATCATCCGCCCGGATTGAACGGTCCTG
Source organism: Acetobacterales bacterium (assembly GCA_038323655.1). GTDB lineage: Bacteria > Pseudomonadota > Alphaproteobacteria > Acetobacterales > Acetobacteraceae > Humitalea. The sequence goes on from JBBQHE010000186.1 coordinate 3,621, forward strand.
GCCGGGCCGTTCAATAGATCGGCGGCGTTGCCCGACCGATCGTGTACGCCGCGCGGTAATCCTTATCGTAGCCGGAAAAGTAGAAATAGGAATCGATGATCTGCGCCCAGTCGGCGGACTTGATCTGCCAGGCGAAGTGGCCGTGGTTCGAATCAAAGATCTGGAACACCCCGGGCCCCTTGGCACCCGGCGGCTTGGCGTGGCGCATGGCGATGGCATGCGCCCATTCGGTGCCACGCAGCGAGACGTAGTAGCAGCCGTAGGACTGCTTCACGATCCGAGCCAGCTTCTGCCCGGTCGGCCGCGTATTCGCATCCTCCTGCAGGTCGGATGCCAGGAACATCTGTGCCAGGCCCAGCGCATAGGCGATGCGTTGTGGCGCCGTCGGGTGCACCGCGTTGTTGAACATCTCGATCTTGTTTTGATAGACCGTCGCCTGCCAATCCGTCCCGTTGAACCATTTGACTTTCTCGCCGCCCACCACGTAGCCCGGCGCGCCCTTGTAGTCGGTGCCCTGGTAGGCGAGGCGAATCCAGCGAACAGCCAACCCCGCGCAATAGCCGTCGCTGACATTGCCCCAAGGACCATCCTGCGCGATGGGGTCGGTCAGGCTCTGGTTCATCCAGTAGACCAGATGGCCGTGCCGGGCGGCGCTGCCAACAAACGAGTCCATATCGGGCATGTCGCGCCTTATCTCTCTCGCAGGCCAAGGTTTCATGCGGCGTCGCATGCGTCCAGCATTTCGCAGCGCCGGCGACCCGGCGCGCTGCCCTGGCGGCAAGCCCTGCCGGACCGGCCGCGCTATGCGGGGCAGAGGCCTGCCGGATGGCGCCTTCGGCGGCGCCATGACACGCTGTCCGCACCCACGGATCGCGACCACGATGGCTGAGGACAGCACCGGCGCCACCCGCCATGCCCGGATCATGCAGGGCCGAAGCCCGGTCTTCGGCCCCACGCTCGATGCGCTCGTCCGCGATGTGGAGGCGCGTGTGCCGATCGCTGTGCGGGCGGCGCATCGCGACATGCTGGAAACCTGGCCTATCGACCCGGACGGCACGGTGCAGCAGGCCGAGGCGCTGTTCGACCGCCTGGCCGCGCTGCGCGCCGCACCTGTGCTGGTGCCGTCGCATATCAGCCCCGGGTCGCGGGCCAAGGCGGCCCTGGGCCTGGTGCTGGGCGCGGTGGTGGGCGTGCCGGCCGGCGCGCTCGGCTACTTCATCGCCCATGCGGCCCTGTTGCCCTATGCGCTGCGCGACTCGGAGGCGTTGATGTGGATCATCATCGCCGCGGTCATCGGCCTGTGCGCGATGGTGGGGGCGCGGCAGGGCTTGCGGCCGACCCGCATGGGCCATGCCCTGGCCCATGCGATGATCGCGTTTCTGCCGGGCGCGGTGGTCTTTGCCCTGGCCGCCGCCTTTGCGGCCGATGCGCTGGGCCGGGTCTTGCGGGTCTCGCAGATGGAGGGTGCCTTCGCCATGGGCATCGTCTTCACCATCATGCCCATCGGCGGCTTTCTGGGCGGGGTCGGCTGTGCTGCCTGGGCCGCGCGGCGCGCCTGGCGGCGATGGGGTGCAGGCTGAACCTGGGCCAGCCCGGGCTTGCCCGGGCGCGGGTGCCATGAACGGGCGCGGACTGTCCGCAGGAGTTTGGTGTCCGCCAGGTAACACTGCTTGAACCCGGGCAGCATCGGCGCAACATCTTGGCCCATGAACGACCCGCGCCGCCCCCCCGTAATCCTGGACATGACGCCCGAGGGTGACTTCCGCGTGCCGCCCGCGGGCGCCGCCCCGATCGACCGCGCCGTTGGTCGGGTCGGCGGCATCGCGATGGGCGTGGCCGGTGTGGCACTCGCGCTGACCCTGGGCGCGCTGGCCATCGCCGCCCTGACCGTGCTGATCCCGATCATGCTGGTGGCTGGGGCGATCGGCTTCGGCGCCCTGTGGTGGCGTGTGCGCAAGCTGCGCCAGCAGGGTCATACGGGACCGTTCTTCGTGGTCCTGCGCCGGTAACCAGACGGCCACGCGGCACCGGGTCGGCCATGACGCCTTTCCGTGTCGATCCGGCCCGGCTGTATGATGTGCGGGCCGACGGCACCGCGGAAACCTGCGTGCCGGTGACTGAGGCGCAGCTTCTGCGCCACCGCTTGCTGGTCCGCCGCTGCTGGGTGGGGGCAGTGTTGCTCAACGCCGGCGCGATGGGCGCCTCCGCCATGGCCGCGGCGGTGCTGGGTTGGGGGGCTGCGGCCCGCGTCGCCCTTTTGGCCCTCGCCGCCATGCCGCTTCTGGCCGTGGCCCCGCTGCTGGCCCGCTTCGGCACGCCGGCCGGTCGCCGCGCATGGCGCCGCCGCCCACCTGACTTCGGCAGTGGCTCGGGCTGACCCTGGCGTGATCCTTGGGCCCGGCACGCATCCGGCTCGCTTTACCCTTCGTTCAGCAGATCGTGCCACGCTCGCGCTATGCGAGGTCTCCACCCCCCCTTTCCCGACGCCTGACCGGTGCCGGCCGATGCGCGCATCGCGCTGGAACTGCAGCGGCTGGAAGGGCTGATCGCGCAGACCGGCCTCGCGGACCGCAGGCCGGAGCTGCGCGCGCTGCTGGCCGCCGCGGGCCGCCAGGCGCCGATGCCGCGGGTGCGCGGCGGTACCCCCGCAGCCCCGTCGCGGGCGAAACAGGGCGCCAAGCTCGTGGCCCTGCTGCGGGGCGGGCTGGATCTTGCGATGCTGGCCGCGCTCGGCTGGCTGCTCCTCTGCCTGTGGCGCGACGACGAAGACTGGGCCGAGGCCGCGGCGGTGCTGGCTCCACTCGGCACCGCCTGGGCGCTGGCGCGGATCGAACCGCTGCGCGACGGGCTGTACGAAGCCGCCTTCCGGCTGTTCGACGACATCTGGTTCGCCTGGGACTGGCTGGCCGAGGCCTTCAACGTGCCTGCGATGCATCGTTTCGCGCGGCGCCAGGCAGCGCGTGACGTGATGGCGGCCTGGCAGCAGCATCTACGCGGCCTGCCCCCGGAACCGGGCCTGCCGGCGGTCGAGGCGTTCCTGGCCCGGGACTTCGGCGCCCCCGCTGCGCGCGCCTTTCGTGCCGCCGTTACGGCGCGCATGGCGCCCGCAGGCGGGGCTGTGTTTGCGCTGCGCGGCGGCAGCCCTTCGGCCGACCGCCACCGGCTGCGGCGGATGCAGCGCCTGCGCTGGTCGGCGCTGATCCGGCTGTTCGAAACCGTCGCCGGCAGCGGCGTGTTCTGGGGCGGCGATGTCTGGGTGACGCCGCTCGACCCGCAGCCCCTGCAAAAGGCAGCCCCGGTCGCGACCGAGGCGCCACGCCCGGTCGCCGATCCCGCCGCCGAGGCGTTGCGCAAGCAGGGGCTGGTGCTGCGCGAGGCGCTGCGGCGCAAGCGCGCTGACCTCAGCCAATGCTACACCTGGAAGATCAAGACCCCGGCCGAGGCAGCCCAGCGCGACGCCCACGCCGATGGCCTGCGGGCTGAAATCGCGGCACTGGAGCGCGAGTTGGAAGCGCTGAAGGCGTAAGTCGTGGCGGTTTGGGCGGCGGCACCCGGGGTGTGGCGCGATCAGCGGGCGGCGTTCAGCCCTTGGCCGGCCCGGGTGGCAGATGCGAAGCCAGGGCGCTGTCCGGCACGCCGGTCAGGTCCTGTTCTATGCGGCAGATCAGCCGCGACCGGGCCGGGTCGTCCAAATCCGCCTCCAGCACCTGCAACACGCGGGCGGGCGCGGCCAGCACCAGCCGCCCGAACAGCCCGGCGCCGGCGGCGGCGTTCAGATGCGCCGCGACCAGGGCTGCGAAACGATCCTGCGCCGGTTGCCGCGGGGTCTGCCTGAGCGCCCTGTCGCCATAGCCCAGCTGCGCCAGGGGTTCGCTGGCCTGCACGATCTTCAGCGTATGAAACGCGGCCTGCCCCGACCGGGTCATGAACCGCGCCCTTTCGCCATCGGCGATCACAATCCATTCGGCATCGCTCGCGGTCATCGCCGCATAACCGGTATCGTGGTCGCGCGGCAGCCATGCATCGGACTTCTCCCTCTTGGCCGGGACCGGATGCAGGGGCCCGGCTGCGCAGAGTGAAGGGGGCCCGGCGTCGCGTCCTTGATCTTCCGCAAAGCAGCCGGGACCATCGCCTGATCCGGATCAATGACAGCCCAGGCCAACGGGCGCATGCCACGGCCAATGGCGGCCAAGCCCAGGCGGCGGGGCCGGAGACGGGACAGGAGACAGGGCCATGAGCATCCGCAGGATTCTTGTGCACATCGACCGGCAGGACACCGGGCAGGCCATGCAGCACCTGGCGATGGACTTGGCCCGCCACTGCGAGGCCGAGGTCTTCGGCGTCGCCGCCGTGCCGATCGATCCGCCGATCGTGGTGCCTATGGAGGCCGGGCTGATGGCAGCCGAACTGCTCGGCTTGGCGCAGACCGAGGCCGAGACCGCCCTGGCCAGCCTGGAGAAAGGCTTCTACGCCGCAGCCGGGCGCGGTGCGACATGCCACGCCCTGCTCGAACATCCGAACTCCGCCGTGGCGCGCGAGGCGCGGGCCGCGGACCTCATCGTCGTCGCCCGTCACCCGCCGCACGCCGAGGCGGAAGGCCCGGCCGCGCTCGACCTCGGCGCCCTGCTGCTGCAGGCCGGCCGGCCCGTGCTGGTCGCCCCGCCCGGCGTCACCCGCCTGTCCGCCGCGAAGATCGTCGTGGCCTGGAAGGATACACGCGAAGCCCGGCGCGCCGTCGCCGACGCCCTGCCGCTGCTGCAACGCGCCGAGACGGTGCTGCTGCTGGCGATCTGCGACCGCGGCAGCGAAGACATCAGCGAGCGCGGGGCCAAGGCCGTCGCCACCTGGCTCGCGACCCATGGCGTGGCCGCCACGGTCGAAGCCCATCCGCTGCGCGAGGCCACCGTCCGCGACGAACTGGTCGCCGCAGCCGAACGCAGCGGGGCGGATCTGATCGTCGCCGGCTGCTACGGCCACAGCCGGATCAGCGAATGGGCCTTTGGCGGGGTCACACGGGACCTGCTACGCCATGCGCCGCTCTGCTGCCTGTTCAGCCATTGAACGCGCGCTACCTGGCGCTGGCCCTGGCCGTTGCACCCAGCCTGGGCTGGGCGCAGGCCCCCGGCGACGCCGTCCTGGGCCAGGACCTGGCACGCCGCTGGTGCGGCGGCTGCCACGCCGTCGAAGCCCGGCCGGCTGGGCCGATGAACGATGCGGCCCCCGCCTTCGCCAGCATCGCAGCCCGCCCGGACACGACGCCGGCACACATCACCGCCTTCCTGCAACGCGCCCATGCGCCGATGCCGGACCTGGCCCTGTCGGCCGCCGAAATGGCCGACGTCGCGGCCTATATCGTCACGCTGCGGCGGTGACGGGCTGGGGGGGTGCGCCTTGAGAGGGGCTTCGCCCCCCTCAAAC
>JBBQHE010000187.1:0-8953 GCA_038323655.1 Acetobacterales bacterium
GGTCCCTGCCCAGGCGCAGGACTGGCCACGCCGCAACACCGCCGAGTTGCAGGCGCTGGACAAGGTCACCGCCCGCGTCAGCACCTTCCGCGTCAACGTCGGCACGCCGACACGTTTCGGCACGCTCACCATATTCCTGCGCGCCTGCCACGCCCGCCCGCCGGATGAGGTGCCGGATGCCGCGGCCTGGCTGGAGATCACCGACGAACGCGCCGCGGCCGACGCGCCCGCGGCCTTCCGCGGCTGGATGTTCGCCAGCGCCCCCGGCGTGCACACGCTGGAACACCCGGTCTATGACATTCGCGTGCTGGACTGCCGTTAGTCGATCGCCACCACCAGCTTGCCGAAGTTCTGGCCGGTCAGCAGCCCGATGAAGGCCTCGGGCGCCCGGGCAAGGCCCTGGACCACGTCCTCGCGCCAGACCAGCCCGTCCCTGATCCAGCCGAGCATGTCCTGGCGGAAGGTCGCATACCGCGGCCAGCCCGTGTCGCTGACGATGAAGCCCTGAATATGCAGGCGCTTGCGCACCACGGGGCCTAGGTTGGGCCCGGCCGGCGCGCCAGCGGCATCAGCGCCCGGCGCCTCGTTGTACTGCGCGATCATGCCGCACATCACCATGCGGCCGAAGTCGCGCAGGCGCGGGAAGACCGCGGCCTGCACCGCGCCGCCGACATTCTCCCAATAGACATCAATGCCATCGGGGCAGGCAGCATCGAGCTGGGCGGCCAGGTCGCCGCGATGGTCGAGGCAGGCGTCGAAGCCCAGCGTGCCGGTGACGAAGGCGCATTTCGCGGCCCCCCCTGCGATGCCGACGACACGCGCGCCGCGGCGCTGGGCGATCTGCCCTGCCACCTGGCCGACGGCGCCGGAAGCGGCGCTGACCACGACGGTCTCGCCCGGCTTGGGCCGGCCGATGTCGGTAAGCCCTGTCCAGGCCGTCAGCCCGGGCATGCCGAGCACGCCGAGATTGGCCGAAAGCGGGGCCTCGGCCTCATCCAGCCGGATCAGCCGGGCGGCCGGGACGGCAGAAAACCGCTGCCAGCCGAAGCCGCCCAGCACCGCATCGCCGGGGGCGAAGCCGGGGCTGCGGCTTTGCACGACATGGCCGACGCAGGCGCCCTCCATCACCGCGCCGATGGCCACGGGCCTGGCGTAGGACTTCGCGTCCGACATGCGGCCCCGCATGTACGGATCCAGGCTGAGGAAGCGGTGCCGCACCAAAACCTCGCCGTCCTGCGGCACCGGCGGGGCGGCTTCCTCGATGGTGAAGTCGGCCGCCACGGGCGCGCCTTGCGGGCGCCGGGCGAGCAGGATGCGCAGGTTGGTTTCGGTCATGGTGGGTCCTTCGGTCTGGGCTGCGCTAATCCGGCGCGATGCGCCGGCGCACCGTGTGCGTCTGGCCCTGCACGCCGCAGGCACGCGCGCGGTCCAACTGGGCCGCGGCCGCGGCCGCCGAGGCCAAGGGTTCGGAGATGACCACGTAGAGCCCCTGCACCAGGCCTTCGTAGTACTCGCTGTCCTCGGCCGCCACCTTGATGCCGCAGGACAGCAGCCGCTGCATCGTGGCCAGGTCCGCGCGGTCGCGCGTCGAACTGTACAGGTTGTGCGGCGCCGTGCGGGTCTGCGCCCAGGCGCTCGTCGCCAGGCCGAGTCCTAGGACCAGGGTCAGATGACGCATCGTGCTGGTTTCTCCGGCACGCAAGCTATCGCGCCTGGGCGGTTCGGCCACCCCCCTTCTTGCCGCTGCCGCCGCGATACGCCACGACAGCGCAAAGCCACGCCGAGGAAACCGCCATGTTCGAAACCACCGTCGCCGGCAGCCTGCCCAAGCCCGCCTGGCTCGCGGAGACGAAGACCCTCTGGCCCGCCTGGAAGGCGGATGGCGCCGAGCGCGAGACCGCCAAGCGCGACGCGACGCTGCTGTGGCTGAAGGAACAGGAAGACGCCGGCATCGATATCGTCACCGACGGCGAACAGTCCCGCCAGCACTTCGTGCACGGCTTCCTGGAGCAGGTCGAAGGGATCGATTTTTCGAAGAAGGTGAAGATGGGCATCCGCAACAACCGCTACGACGCGATGGTGCCCACGGTGACCGGGCCGCTGCGCCTGAAGGGGCGCGTCCACGCGACCGAAGCCCAGTTGATGCGCGCGCATACGACGCACAAGATCAAGTTCACCCTGCCAGGGCCGATGACCATCATCGACACCATCGCCGACGGCCACTACGGCGACCGCGTGAAAATGGCCATGGCCTTTGCCGATCTGATCAACCAGGAAGCGCGCGCCCTGCAGGCCGACGGCATCGACGTGATCCAGATCGATGAACCTGCCTTCAACGTCTACATGGACGAGGTGACCGTCTGGGGCATCGCAGCACTGGAACGCTGCCTGGCCGGGCTGACCTGCACCACCGGCGTCCACATCTGCTACGGCTACGGCATCGAGGCGAACATCGCCTGGAAAAAGACGCTTGGCGACGAATGGCGCCAATACGAAAAAATCTTCCCCGCACTCGCGGCCAGCAGCGTCCATCAGATCTCCCTGGAATGCGCCAATTCGAAAGTGCCCCTGTCGCTGCTGGGCCTGCTGCAAGGCAAGGACGTGCTGGTGGGGGTGATCGACGTCGCTTCCGACACGGTGGAAACCCCCGAACAGGTGGCCGCGACCATCGCCGAAGCCCGGCGCTACATCCCCGCCGACCGCATCTTCCCCTGCACGAACTGCGGCATGGCGCCGATGGACCGCGGCATCGCCGTGGCGAAACTGCGGGCACTGAGCGCAGGCGCGCGGCTGGCGTGTGAAGCGATGGGGTAGGGTGCGCTCCTGGAGAGGGCTTTGCCCTCCCCAGACCCCTCCCAGCAGGGGACCGTGTCGCCTGCACCCGCCGTTGTTGGTTGCCCAAGGCGAGGGAGGGGCATCGAGGGAGTGCCCTTGATGAAGGGCGTTCGCTGCCCCTCCCTCGCCTTGGGCAACTTACCAAGTGGGTCCAGGGGCCTCAGGCTCCTGGTGGGGGGAGTTTGAGGGGGGCAAAGCCCCTCTCAAGCCGCACCCTTCCCCGCCACACTCCTCCGACCGGCGCGTCAGCACTTCGCGCTTGCCGACGTGGTTCGCGGCGCCGACCACGCCTTCTTTTTCCATCTGCTCGATCAGCTTGGCGGCGCGGTTGTAGCCGATGTTGAGGTGGCGTTGGACGAAGCTCGTGCTGGCCTTGCCTTCGCGGCTGACCAGGTCGACCGCCTGGTCGAACAGGGATTTCTCAGCGTCCGACCCCGCGGCGATGCCTGACAGGCCGGGGTTGGACCCGTCGTCGTCTTCGTCGGCTTCGGTGACTTCCTCGACGTAGGAGGGTTCGCCCTGTTCGCGCAGCCAGTCCACCACGCGTTCGACTTCGGCGTCGGACACGAAGGGGCCGTGCACACGCGACAGGCGGCCGCCGCCGGCCATGTGCAGCATGTCGCCCATGCCCAGCAGTTGTTCCGCGCCTTGTTCGCCGAGGATGGTGCGGCTGTCGATCTTGCTGGTGACGCTGAAGGAAATGCGCGTCGGGAAGTTCGCCTTGATGGTGCCGGTGATGACATCCACCGACGGGCGCTGTGTGGCCATGATCACATGGATGCCGGCGGCGCGCGCCATCTGCGCCAGGCGTTGCACCGCGGCCTCGATCTCTTTGCCGGCCACGATCATCAGGTCGGCCATTTCGTCGATGACGACGACGATCATCGGCAGTTTGGTCAGGGCCAGCGGCTGTTCCTCGCAGACCGGCTTGCCGGTCTCGGGGTCGAAGCCGGTCTGCACGCGGCGGGTCGGCACCTGGCCGGTGCGCTGCGCCTCGATGATCTTCTCGTTGAAGCCGGCGATGTTCCGCACGCCGAGCTGCGACATGGAGCGATACCGGCGCTCCATCTCCCGCACCGTCCATTTCAGCGCGCCGATGGCTTTTGGCGGTTCGGTGACAACGGGCGCCAGCAGGTGCGGGATGCGGTCATAGACCGACAGTTCCAGCATTTTCGGATCGATCATGATGAAGCGGCATTCGTCGGGCGTAAGCCGATACAGCAGCGACAGGATCATGGTGTTGATGCCCACCGACTTGCCCGAGCCGGTGGTGCCCGCGATCAGCAGATGCGGCATCTTGGCCAGATCCGCGACCACCGGCGACCCGCCGATATCCTTGCCGAGCGCCAGCGGCAGGCGGCCCGGGTTGCGCGCCCAGTCGTTGGCCGACAGCAGTTCGTGCAGATAGACCGTCTCGCGCTTGGCATTCGGCATCTCGATGCCGATGACGTTGCGCATCGGCACGGTGGCGATGCGCACGGCGAGCACGGACATGCTGCGCGCGATGTCGTCCGCAAGCCCGATCACGCGGGACGCCTTGGTGCCGGGCGCGGGTTCCAGTTCGTAGAGCGTCACCACCGGCCCGGGGCGGATTTCCACGATCCGGCCGCGCACGCCGTAATCCTCCAGCACACTTTCCAGCATGCGGGCGTTGTTCTGCAGCGCTTCCTCGGACGGGCCTTGGTCGCGCCGGGGCGGGGCTGCCACCAGCAGGTCGAGCGGCGGCGGGCGGTAGCGCCCGTCCGGCAGGTCGAGGGCCGGCTGCACCGCCTCGGGCCGTTTCTTGGGCGCCGGGTTGCGTTCGGCGACGCGGGGCTTTTCCGCCCGCGGGGCTGGTTCGGGGGCGGCGGCGCTGGTCTCCGCGTTGCGCAGCAGGGCGGACAGCCGCGGGTCGGGCGCGCGTTCCCGGCGGCGCAGCAGCCCTGATACGGCGCGGGCGATCGGGCCCGGGCCTTCCGGCGGCGGCGGTTCTTCGCGTGGTGGGGCGGGCGTGGTTCGGCGCAGGCGCCTGGCGATCCAGCCCGCACCGCCTCGCGCCGCGGTGCCCGCATGCCGGACCGACCCGCGCGGCAGGGCCAGGGCAAAGAGCGTCGCGGATCCCGCTGCCAGAAGCAGCCCAGTCTGCGCCACCAGGCTGCCATAGGGGCCGAACAGCGACCCCGGCAGCCCGGCCACCCAGCCCGCCAGTGCCGGCCCGACCGCGCCACCCGCCCCGGCCGCCGCAGGCAGCCCGCCCGGCAGGGGCGCCAGGGTCAGCGCGGCGGCGGCCAGCGGCAGCGCCGCCAGCAGGGCCGCCAGTCGCCCAGCGAAAGGCTGCACGCCGCGATGCGCCGCCAGCCGCCCGGCCCAGACCAGCAGGCTGGCCGGCAGCAGCAGCGCCGCCCAGCCAAAGCCCTGCCACAGCAGGTCGGCCACAACCGCCCCGCCAGGCCCCGCCAGGTTGTGCACCGGCAGATGCGTGGCGGTGGACAGTGAGGGATCGGCCGCGTTGTAGCTGCCCAGCGCGACCAGCAGCCCGAGCCCTGCCAGCCCCGCGATCAGGCCCAGCGTCTCGCCCAGGCGGCGGGCGAGTGCTGCCTTGACCGCGGGGGAGGCAAAGCGATGCCCGGCCGCCGGGGCGGCGTTGGCACGTTCGGCAAGGGCGACACGAGGCATGGGCGGTCCGACTGCTTCAGATGATGCGGCAGCCTAGCACTACAAAAGCCTGACCCGGCGCCCCCGCTGCCAAACGGCGTGACCTCAGCCCAGGCGTTCGCCGTGCATCGTCACGTCCAGGCCTTCGCGTTCCTCTTCCTCGGTCACGCGCAGGCCGATGATGATGTCCACGATCTTCAGCAGGATGAAGGTGCCGACCGCGGTGTACAGGAAGGTCGCACCCGTCGCGTAGAGCTGGATGATCACCTGGTCGACCGAGCCCGACACGCCGTCCGGCATCGCCGTCGTCGCCGACAGCGGGCCATAGGCGAACCAGCCGACCAGGATCGCGCCGACGATGCCGCAGATGCCGTGCACGCCGAAGGCGTCCAGGCTGTCGTCATAGCCGCACATGTGCTTCAGCGCGGTGGCACCCCAGAAGCCCGCGAGCCCGGCGACCACGCCGATGATCACGGCCGGGACAGGCAGCACGAAGCCGGAGGCCGGGGTGATGGCGACCAGGCCCGCGACGACGCCCGAGATGGCGCCGAGCACGGAGGGCTTGCCCTTGATGATCCACTCGGCAAAGAGCCAGGCCAGCGCCGCCGCGGCAGCGGCCAGATGCGTCACCAGGAAGGCCATGCCGGCCCGGGCACCGGCGGCACCGGCCGACCCCGCGTTGAAGCCGAACCAGCCCACCCACAGCAGGCTGGCGCCGATGACGGCCAGCGCCAGGTTGTAGGGGGACATGTTGTCCGACCCCAGGCCCACGCGCTTGCCCAGCACGATGGCCGCGACCAGGCCCGCCACGCCGGCGTTGATGTGCACGACGGTGCCGCCGGCAAAATCCAGCGCACCCATGGCGAACAGCCAGCCGTTCGGATGCCAGACCCAATGCGCGATCGGGCTGTAGATCAGCACCGTCCAGAGGATGGTGAAGACCACGAGGGCGGAGAACTTCATCCGGTCGGCGAAGGCGCCGGCGATCAGCGCCGGCGTAATGATGGCGAAGGTCATCTGGAACATCAGGAAGACGCTCTCAGGGATGGTGAAGGCCACCGCCGCGTCGCCGGAACCGAGCGTGAAGGGCTTGTCCCAATCCGTCGCCAGCCCGTTCAGGAACAGCTTGGAGAAGTCCCCGATGTAGGCGCCGCCCTCGCCGAAGGCCAGGCTGTAGCCGACCACCATCCAGACGATGGACACGATCGCCGCGATCGCGACCGACTGCATCATCGTCGCCAGCACGTTCTTCTTGCGGACCATGCCCGCGTAGAACAATGCCAGGCCCGGCACCGTCATCATCAGCACCAGGGCCGCGGAGGTCATCATCCAGGCGGTGTCGCCGGTGTTGATCGTCGCGTCCTGGGCGAACGCAGGCCCCGCCAGGAAAAGAGCGGGCAGCAGCGCGGCCGCGCCGCGCGCCATCGAGCGCATCATGTGGAATCCCCTATGTGGAATGGTTGAGGCGGGCATCAGAGCGCCGCGTTGTCCGTCTCGCCGGTCCGGATGCGCAGGGCGCGGTCCAGGTCCAGCACGAAAACCTTGCCGTCGCCGATCTTGCCGGTGCGCGCGGTCGTGGCGATGGCCTCGACCACCGCATCGACCATATCCGCCGGCACGGCGACCTCGATCTTCAGCTTGGGCAGAAAGGAGACGTGGTACTCCGCCCCGCGATAGATTTCGGTCTGGCCCTTCTGCCGCCCGAATCCCTTGACTTCTGTCACCGTCAGCCCTTGCACCCCGAGCGGGGTGAGCGCTTCGCGCACCTCGTCCAGCTTGAACGGCTTGATGATCGCGATCACCAACTTCATCTGAAACTCGCCCCCTTATCCTGGCAGTACCTGGGGGGCTGGTTCCAAACCGCGTGCCACCGACGTCCCTCCCCCCGCTGCATCGCCGCATCGGCCGGAGACCGAGGCTGGCGGCGGGGGACAGCGCGAAGGCCGGGTTTTGCCGCCAGGGCAGCCTGGCTGATTTGCTTAAAGGTTAGGCAGCCGGGCGCGGACCACCCGCCCCCCGATGGAGCAGACAGCCGACATGACTCAGCATTCAGAATCGACCGGCGTGGACGTCTGCATCGTCGGCGCGGGGCCTGTGGGGGCGACCCTGGGCGCTGTTCTCGCCGCCGCCGGCGTGACGGTCGCCATCGTCGATGCAGCACCCCTGCCGCCGATGGAACTGGCGGCCTTCGACGGCCGGGCCTATGCCATCGCCGCGACCAGCCGCAACCTGCTCGACGCCGCCGGGATCTGGGACCGACTGCCGACCACACCTTGCGCCATCCGTGCCATCCGCGTCGCCGATGGCAAGCCGGGCGAGCGCCCCTCCCACCTGTCGCTGCACTTCGATGCGGCCGAGGCCGGCGAGGAGGCCTTCGGCTGGATGATCGAGGCCCGGGCGCTGCGGGTCGCGCTGAACGCCCGCCTGCCGGGCATGGCCAACCTCGCCGTCCATGCCCCCAGCCAGGCCGAGGTCACCCGCGACGCGGCCGGTTGCCACGTGACACTCGCCGATGGCACCCGTCTTGCAGCCCGACTGGTCGTGGCCGCCGAAGGCCGCCGCAGCCCCCTGCGCCGCGGCGCCGGCATCGCCGAGGCCGGCTTCGACTACCGCCAGATGGGGCTGGTCGGTGCCTTCGCCCATGAACGCCCGCACGACGGCGTGGCGCTGGAACAGTTCCTGCCCGCCGGCCCCTTCGCCCAACTGCCGCTGACCGGCACGGCCGAGCACCCGAACCTGTCCGCCTATGTCTGGTCGGAGAAAACCGCGCTGGCCCAGGCCGCCCTGGCCCTGCCGGACGCCGCCTTCGGCCGGGAACTTGCCCGGCGGCTCGGACCGCACCTGGGCGCGGTCACCCCCGTCGGGCAACGCTGGTCCTACCCGCTGACCGCCCTGCATGTGCAACGCCTGACCGACACGCGCCTGGCGCTGGTGGGGGACGCCGCCCACGGCATCCACCCGATCGCGGGGCAGGGGCTGAACCTGGGCTTCCGCGACGTCGCTGCCCTGGCCGAGGTCGTCATCGCCGCCGTCAACGCCGGCGAAGACCCGGGCAGCGCCGCGGTCCTTGCGCGCTACCAGGCCGCCCGCCGCGGCGACAACCTGGTCATGCTGGGCGCGACCCATGTGCTGGAACGGCTGTTCGGCAACGACTTCGGCCCGGTGCGCGCCGCACGACGCCTGGGGATCGGCGCGGTGGACCGCATGCCCCGACTGAAAACCTGGTTCGCCCGGCGCGCGATGGGCTTCGGCGGCGTCACCGGCGGACTGCTGGCGGGGCGCGGGGTTTAGGCGGGGCAGTCCCTGGGGAGGGCTCTGCCCTCCCCAGACCCCACCTGGCAGGAGGCCGTGCCCCCTGCACCCGCCGTTGTTTCATTGGCCAAGCCTGGGGAGGGGAATGGTGCGCGCGTGCTGCCGGGCGCCCCTGTGTTGCCCCTTCCCTGGCGTGGCCAAACAAGGCGGGTCCAGGGGACACTGTCCCCTG
>JBBQHE010000188.1:0-8944 GCA_038323655.1 Acetobacterales bacterium
CGCAGGCCCCAGGGGGAATAGGGGGTCGGCGCCGCCTCCCACCCCTCGGCGGCGAGGGCGGCGCGCGCCTCCTCGCGGGTGCCCTTGAGCAGGTTGGCGCGCAGGTCCAGCGGCGCCGCCTCGTCGAGGCCCGCGGCGGCGGCGGCCAGGTCGTCGCCGAAGCGGGCGCGCAGCCCGGGGATGGCCCATTCGGGCAGGTTCAGCGCGATCTCCTCTGGCATCCAGGGGTCGGCCAGTGGCTTGCCGGCCATTTGGCCGGCGATGCGGGTTTCGGCCGCGATCAGCGGCGGCGCCGCGTATTGCCCGCCGGGAAAGGCCGCGGCGATGGTGGCGGGGTCGGCGCCTTCGCTCAGCGCCATATGCGCGATCACCAGGGCGCGGGCGTTGGGCTTCATGTTGCAGCGGACCAGGTGCCAGTCCAGGCGCCGGCGCTGGCGCATGATGGCGAAGGCGCGGTCGGCGATCGCACGGCGGTCGCCCGAGCCGATGAAGCGCCGGGCGCGGAAGAAATCGTTCACGGTCGCATCGGCCGGGCGACGCGGCTTGTCTTCCACCGCGGCCAGGAGTTCGACCGTGGCGGCGATGCGGGCGGCGGGGGTCATGCCTGCGCCAGAGCCGCGGGCAGGGCCGCCAGGTCGGGCAGGATCGTGGCCAGGCTGTCCAGCCAGTATTCGACCGGCGCGCGCCCGCGGTTCACCCAGAAGCTTTGGAAGCCGAAGCGGGCCGCGCCATAGGCGTCCCATGGGTTGGAGGAGACGAAGGCGACCTCATGCGGCTGGCAGGCGAATTGCGCGGTCGCCAGGCCATAGACGGCGGGGTCGGGCTTGTAGCGTCGCAGGCTGTGGACCGAGAGCACCGCGTCCAGCAATGGGGCGACACCGGCGGCGGTGGTGGCGGAGGCCAGCATCTGCGGCTCGCCATTGGAGAGGATGGCGGTGGCCAGGCCCTGGTCGCGCAGGGTTTGCAGCATCGGCACAGCGTCGGGATAGGCGTCGAGCATCCGATAGGCATCGAGCAGCGCCGCCCGCAGGCCGCGGTCATGCACGCCGTGAGTCTGTAGCGCAAAGCCGAGGGCGCGTTCGGTCAGGCTCCAGAAATCCTCATACGCGCCGGTGGCCGAGAGGATCCAGCTCGCCTCCAGCTGCTTCTGGCGCCAAAGGGCCGAGACGGCCGCTGCCGCCGGCCCCACCCGCTGGGCGTGGCGGGCGATCGCCGAATGGACGTCGAGCAGCGTGCCGTAGGCGTCGAAGACCGCGACCCGGATCACCCGTCTATCCTGTAGTTCGGTGCTTCGCGGGTGATGGCCACGTCATGCACATGGCTCTCCCGCAGGCCGGCACCGGTGATGCGGCGGAAGCGCGCGGTCTGCTGCATGGTCGCGACGTCCGGGCTGCCGGTGTAGCCCATGGCCGACTTCAGCCCGCCAACCAACTGATGGATGACGTTGCCGACCGGGCCCTTGTAGCCGACGCGGCCTTCCACGCCCTCGGGCACCAGCTTCAGGCTATCGGTGACCTCGGCCTGGAAGTAGCGGTCGGCCGAGCCGCGCGCCATGGCACCCAGGGACCCCATGCCGCGATAGGATTTGTAGGACCGGCCTTGATACAGAAACACTTCGCCAGGCGCTTCGTCGGTGCCCGCAAAAAGGCTGCCCATCATCACGCAATCGGCGCCGGCGGCGATGGCCTTGGCGATATCGCCCGAGGTGCGGATGCCACCATCGGCGATCGCCGGCACGCCGTGGGCGCGGCAGGCGGCGGCGCATTCCATGACCGCGGTCAGCTGCGGCACGCCGACGCCGGCGACGATGCGGGTCGTGCAGATGGAGCCTGGGCCGATGCCGATTTTGACTGCATCCGCCCCGGCCTCGATCAGCGCCTCGCAGGCTTCGGGGGTCGCGACATTGCCGGCGACGACCTGCACGGTGTTGGACAGGCGCTTGATGAGTTCGACCGCGCGCATGACGCCGGCGCTGTGGCCATGCGCGGTATCGACCACGATCACGTCGATTTCCGCGGCGACCAGCAGCCGCGCGCGGAGCAGACCGTCCTCGCCTGTGCCGGTCGCGGCGGCGGTTCGCAGGCGGCCGAGGCTGTCCTTCACCGCATTGGGGTTGGCCTGGGCCTTGTCCATGTCCTTGACGGTGATCAGCCCGATGCAGCGCCCGGCGTCGTCCACCACCAGCAGTTTCTCGATCCGGTGCTTGTGCAGCAGTTCGCGCGCAGTCGCGGGGTCCACGTCGCCGGTCACGGTGACCAGCTTGTCGCGGGTCATGAGTTCATAGACGCGGGTGTTCGGATCGGTCGAAAACCGCACGTCGCGGCTGGTGACGATACCGACCAGCCGGCCCGAGCCGGGTTCGACCACCGGCAGGCCGCTGATATTATGGGTTTGCTGGATGGCGCGGATATCGGCCAGCGTCTGGTCGGGGGTGATGGTGATGGGGTTCACCACCATGCCGGACTCGAACTTCTTCACGCGACGGACCTGGGCGGCCTGGTCCTCGGGCGAAAAATTCTTGTGGATGACGCCGATGCCGCCGGCCTGGGCCATGGCGATGGCCATGTTGGATTCGGTGACCGTGTCCATCGCCGCGGCGACCAGCGGGATGTTCAGCGCGATTTCACGCGTGAGGCGCGTGCGGACGTCGGTCTGGCCTGGCAGGACCTGGGAATAGGCGGGGACCAGCAGGACATCGTCGAAGGCATAGGCCTCGGCGATCGTCATGCGGCTTGCGGTGTTCAGCGGCGTGCGGCCGCCAAAGGCACTGTTGGGCGCGGCGCTGTCGGGGGAGGAACTGTCGGGGGCCATGGCGGGGCTTTCTGGCAAAAAGTGCCTTGGCGTGCCCTGTTACGCGCAGGGTTGCGGCGCTGCAAGCCGAACGCCATGACAAGCGCGCGGGCCTGGGTGGATGCAGGGCGGCGGAGGGGCCCCGGCCGCCGTGATCGGCGCGGCCGGCTGGTCAGCCCCTGGCATCACCCCTCGCCCCGCCACTCCCCCGGCGCCACGCTCCCCGCCGTCGCGGTGATCCGCCCATAGGCCTCCGGCCGCCGGTGCTTGGCGAAATTGAAGATCGTGCTGCGCCCCAGTTCGCACATGCCCAGGTCGCATTCCGCCACGATCAACTCGTCATCCCAACTCGTCGCCTGGGCCATGATCTCGCCCGAGGGGTTCACGATGATGGAATGGCCGAAAAGCTCGTGCCCATCCTCCGTCCCCGCCTTGGCGACGCCGGCGGCGAAGCAGGCGTTCTGGTAGCAGCCGGCCTGGATCGACAGATGGCTGTGGAAGACGCGCAGGTGATGCGCCTCGAACCCGCGGTTTTCCATGTTGAGCGACGGCGTGTTGTAGCCGAGCATCACCAGCTCGACCTGCTGCATGCCCAAGCTGCGCCAGGCTTCCGGCCAGCGCCGGTCGTTGCAGATCATCATGCCGATGTTCACCGGCCCCGCCTGGCCGATGGCTGCGCGCACCACGGGAAAGCCCAGGTCACCGACCTCAAAGTACCGCTTTTCCAGGTGCTGCACGCGGCGATTGGCATCGTATTCGGCGTGCCCCGGCAGATGCACCTTGCGGTATTTCAGCACCACCTGGCCCGAGGGATGCACATAGACCGCCGTGTTGAAGCGCCGGCCATCGGGCGTCTTTTCGGCATAGCCCAGGTGGAAGCCGATGTCGTAGCGGCGCGCGGCCTCGAACAGCGGCGCGGTCGCGTTGGACGGCAGGCTGTGCTCGTACCAATGATCGGCCGCGGACAGGTCTTCCTCATACCAGCGTGGGAAAAACGTGGTCAGTGCGAGTTCGGGAAAGACCACGACCTCGGCCCCGCGCCGGTGTGCGGTTTCCATCAGCCGCACCATCCGGTCCACGGCGACGTCCCGGCCGTCCGCGCGCTGGATGGGGCCGAGCTGTGCGGCGGCGAGGACGAGTTTGCGGCTCATGGCGGCGGCTCCATGCCCGTCTGTTCGACGATGCGGCGGTATTGATCCGGGCGGCGGTGGAAGCCGAAATCAAAAATCTTGCCGGGGCCGCGGCCCTGGCGGCAGGCGTCGAAATCGCAATCGGCGATGATCACCTCATCGCCCAGGGTCTGCGCCTCGGCCAGCAGCAGCCCATCGGGGCTGACGATCACGCTGCCGCCGATCAGCCCCGCGCCATCCTCGACGCCGGCCTTGGCCACGCTGACGGCGAAGGTCGCGTTGAAATAGGCATTGGCGCGGACAGACAGGGTGGAGTGAAAGGTGCGCAGCGCCGCATCCTCGGCATCCCCGCCATTGGGGTCGTAGGCGGCGGAGTTGTAGCCGATGGCGACCAGCTCCACCCCTTGCAGCCCGAGGCAGCGCCAGGCTTCCGGCCAGCGGCGGTCATTGCATATCAGGCTGCCGAGCACCGGGCTGCCCCAGGCGGCCGGGCCGCGCACCACCGGAAAGCCCAGGTCGCCATACTGGAAGTAGCGCTTTTCCAACTGCTGGTAGCGGTTTTCCGGCCGTGGTTCGACCGACCCCGGCAGGTGCACTTTGCGGTACGTCAGCATCACCTGGCCATCGGGGCCGACCAGCACCGCCGTGTTGAAGCGCTGGCCATCCTCGGTCAGTTCCGCATAGCCCAGCGAAAACCCGACCCCGCGGGCGATGGCCCGGTCGAACAGCGGCTGCACATCGGCATTGGGCATGCCGCGTTCGTAATTGGCATGCAGCGCCGCCTCATCATCGAACAGCCAGCGCGGGAAGAAGGTGGTCAGCGCGAGTTCGGGAAAGACCAAGAAGCCCGCGCCCTGGTCGGCGGCCTGGTCCAGCAGCGCGAGCAGGCGTGCCAGCGTCGCGCGCCGGTCGTCGCCCCGCTGCGTCGGGCCCATTTGGGCGCCGGCGACGCGCAAGCGCCTCATGCGTGCGCGGCCCCGCCGGGGGCGGCGTCGTCCAGCGCGCTGAGGCGGTGCTGGCGGGGCACGAAGGCGCCCGTGCCTGGCCGGGCTAGGACCTCGGCGCCATCCCAGATCGGCTGCCCGCGCAGCCAGGTCCCAGCCACCCGCGCCCGCATCGGCACGCCATGCCAGGGCGACCAGCGGGCATCCTCGCGGTCGCGGATATTGGCCTCATCGAACGGATAGCGGCCTTCTTCCAGCACACAGAAATCGGCATCCGACCCGATCGCGATGGCGCCCTTCTTCGGGAAAATCCCGTGGAAGCGCGCCGGGCGTTCGGCGCAGAGCCTGGCCATCAGGCTGGGCGGCAGGCCGCGGTCGGCCAGCAGGGTGAACATCAGCGGCGCGAAGGACTGCATGCCCGTCAGCCCCGCGCCCACCGCGAAGATATCGCCCTCATACACCTTCTTCGCCCGCGGCCAGGGCGCGTGGTCGGTCGAGACATAGGCGATCTTGCCGTCGATCAGCGCCGCCCACATGCGCTCCACCTCGGCCGCGGTGCGGAAGGGCGGGTTGCACTTGCCGAAGCCGCGCAGGCGGATGATGTCCTCCTCGGTCATGCAGAGGTATTGGATGCAGGCTTCCCCGCTCGCGCGCCCGCCCATGCCGCGATAGACCTCGGCGATCTCGAAGCCACGCGCGACCGAGGAATGGGCGATGTGGACATGCGCGCCCACCTCCAGCCCGATCTCGAAGATCTCCACATCGGCCATGGTCTCGGCCAAGGGGGGCCGGGTGCGGCAATGCATGATGGGGTCGGTGCGGCCGGCGGCCTTCGCCTCGGCGGTCAGCCGCACGACCAGCTCCTCGTCCTCATTGTGGACGGCGACCATAAGCCCGGTCTTGCCGATCTCGCGGAAGGCCTCGACCATCGTCGGGTGGTCGATGCGCGGGAAGCGCACGGCGTCGTATTCATAGGTGGAGAGCTTGAAGGCCGAGGCCCCGGCCTCGGCCAGTTCCGGAATGGCGCCGACGCCGCCGGTCTTGGTGATGGTGGCGTAGAGCGCCATGTCGACATGCGCGAGACGCTCCACTTGCTCCACCTTCTGGCGGAAGATCGTGGCATCGGTCGCAGCCCGCGGCACGTCATAGGGCATGTCGCAGACGGTGGTCACGCCCCCGGCCGCGGCGGTCATTGTGGCGCCCTCGATCCCCGGCCAACCCAAGGCGCTGCCGGTGTGCATATGGCCATCGACCAGGCCGGGCAGGATCAGCTTGGCGCCATAGTCCACGACCTTGTGCGCGGCCGGGGGCTCGCCCTGGCCTATGGCGGCAATCCGCTCGCCGCGCACGGCGACATAGCCGCCGGTCAGCATTGCGTCGGACAGCACGAGCGTGCCGCGCAGGATCAGGTCGAAGGGTTCGCTCATGCTGTGTGTCTGGCTCCGGTTCGGCCGCGAGCCTAGGCGGCAGCGGGCGCCAAGCCAACCGCGGGAAACAGGCTGACCGTGAGGTCGAGCGCCAGGCGCACCACGTCGCTCTCGCGCTCGGCATTCCAGGCCAGGGCCACGCCGACCGCGTGGATCGGCCCGGCCAGCGCGCGGAAGGCGACCCCGGGCGGGCGCAGCCGCGCCATGCCGGCCGAAACCAGCGCGACCCCGAGGCCCGCCGCGACGAAGCCCAACTGCGCCATGGCCGATCCGACCTCCCGCACCACGCGCGGCGCGAAGCCGGCGTCGCGGCAGGCGGCGAGCATCGCGTCGGAATAGGCCGGGCTGATCGCCCGCGGCAGCATCAGCATCGGCGCATCCGCCAGCAGCCCGAGCGGCAGCGGGCCATCGCCGTCCAGCAGTGCATGGCCCTCGGGCAACGCCACCACCAGCACATCGGGCCCGAGGGCGCGCAGCCGGATCGGGTGACGTTCGCGGTCCATCCGCACCAGTGCCAGGTCCACCTCGCCACGCCGCAGCGCTTCCAGCGCGTCGGTTGTATCCAGTTCGCGCACCGCGACGGCGCTGTCGGGGCGCGCCGCCTGCAGCGACCGCACCAGCGGCGGCAAATAGTCGAACAGCGCCGAGGTGACGCAGGCGAGCGACACGGGCGCATGCCGCCCCGCGCGCAGGTCGCGTGCCAGATCCTCCAGCGCGCCGGCGTTCTCCGCCAGGCGCCGGGCCAGCGGCAGCAGCGCCTCGCCGGCCCGCGTCGGGCGCGCGCCCTTGCCGGTGCGGTCCAGCAGCCGCACCCCAAGTTCGGCTTCCAACGCCTGGATCTGCGCGGTCAGCGGCGGCTGCGACATGCCAAGCCGCGCGGCGGCGCGGCCGAAATGGCCTTCCTCGGCAACGGCAAGAAAATGGCCCAGGCGGCGAACGAGGCGGAAATCCATACGAAAAGACTATCGCGCCACGCGCCCAATCGGAATGGACGATCAGGCAAAGCGGGCGCAGAAAACGCCGCATCAACCGGAGGCGATGCCATGAAGCTGCATGATGTGAAGGTCCATCCGTCCAAAGCCCTGCTGAAGCGCGAGGACCAGCTGGCCTGGAAGATCGCCGGCGTCGCCACCGACCGCGTGCCGGTGGAAAAGGAGGTGGCGGCGATGATCATCAACCGGATCATCGACAATGCCTCGGTCGCCATCGCCGCGATCAACCGCCGCCCTGTCGTCTCCGCCCGCGCCATGGCGCTGGGCCACGCGCGGAAAGGGGGTGCGACCGTCTTCGGCATGCCGGCCAGCAAAACCTTCAGCCCCGAATGGGCGGCCTGGGCAAATGGCACGGCGGTGCGTGAGTTGGACATGCACGACACCTTCCTCGCCGCCGATTATTCGCACCCGGGCGACAATATCCCGCCGATCCTCGCGGTCGCGCAGACCATGGGCAAGTCGGGTAAGGATCTGATCCGGGGCCTGGCGACCGGCTACGAGATCCAGATCGACCTGGTCCGCGCCATCTGCCTGCATGAACACCGCGTCGATCACATCGCCCACCTCGGGCCCTCGGCCGCCGCCGGCATCGGCACGTTGCTGGGGCTGAAGCAGGAGGTGATCTTCCAGGCGGTGCAGCAGGCGCTGCACACCACCATCTCCTTCCGCCAATCCCGCAAGGGCGAGATCTCGTCATGGAAGGCCTTCGCGCCGTCCCACGCCGGCAAGCTCGCGATCGAGGCCGCCGACCGCGCGATGCGCGGCGAGGGCGCGCCCTCACCTATATATGAGGGCGAGGACAGCGTGATCGCCTGGGTGCTCGCGGGCCGCACGCAGGCCGACAGCCGTGGCCGCAAGACCGTCTATGATCCCACCTATTATCATGTGCCCCTGCCGGCGGCGGGCGAGCCCAAGCGCGCGATCCTGGACAGCTACACCAAGGAACACTCGGCGGAATACCAGTCCCAGGCGCTGATCGACCTGGCCTTCCGCATGCGCGAGGCGATCCCCGACACAGATGCGATCGAGAAGGTGCTGATCCATACCAGCCACCACACCCATTATGTGATCGGCACCGGCGCCAACGACCCGCAGAAGATGGACCCCAAGGCGAGCCGGGAGACGCTGGACCATTCCATCATGTACATCTTTGCCGTGGCCCTGCAGGACGGGCGCTGGCACCACGTGGACAGCTATGCCCCCAAGCGCGCCGGCCGGGCGGATACCGTGCGGCTGTGGCACAAGGTCGAGACGGTGGAGGACCCCGAATGGACCCGTCGCTACCATTCCCGCGACCCGGAAGAACTGTCCTTCGGTGGCAAGGTGGAGATCACCATGAAGGACGGGCGGGTGATCACCGATGAACTCGGTGTCGCCAATGCCCATCCGAACGGGGCGCGGCCCTTCGGGCGGGCCGACTACATCGGCAAGTTCCGCACCCTGACCGATGGGATCATCTCGGCGCGGGAGGCGGCGCGCTTCCTCGATGCGGTGCAGAACCTGGCAAAACTGCCGGCGGGCGAGTTGGGGGCGCTGAACGTGGCGCTGCCGAAGGGTGCGCTGACGGACGGCAAGCCCGGCATCTTCTGAGAGGATCGCACCATGTCTGACCCCACCCCCGACGTCCGCAAGGGCCTGGTCGGCGTCTATGCCGATGTCTC
>JBBQHE010000189.1:0-8938 GCA_038323655.1 Acetobacterales bacterium
CCCCAGGTTCATCGGAAAGGCGCGCCGCAGCGGGGCGAAGCCGCCATGCATCTCGGTCGCGATGCTGCGCAGCCTGGCGCGGCTGGGGCGGTCGGCGGGCCAGAGGGCGGGGGCGATCTCAGCGCAGTATTCGCAGATGGCCAGGCTTTCCCAGACCAGCGCGCCCTTGTGTTCCAGGTATGGCACCAGCCCGGCGGGGGCGGCAGCCTTGATCGCGGGGGTGCTGTCGCCGCCGGCGGGGCGCTCCATGGGGATGCACTCCACCGTCACATCCAGCCCGGCCAACTGCACCGCCATCCAGCCGCGCAGCGACCAGGAGGAGTAGCGCCGATTGCCGATCACCAGACGCCCGTCAGACATGTTTCGCTCCGCTTGGTTGCGCGCCCGGGGTCTAGCCCTCCGCCGGCGTCTCGGCAAAGGGCGGCAGCAGCCAGACAGGGTCTTTTAGTCGCGCGATCAAAGCGCCATGGGCTGCCAGCGTCGCGGCATCGGGCTGGATCGGGCGCGGGGTACGCGGCCCGGCCAGGCCCGCGATGGTGGCGATGGGGGCGGCTTCCTGGCGCCCGGTATCGGCCGCCAGCGTCAGCCCGGGCTGCCGCCCGCCGCGCAGTTCCAGATAGACCCGCGCCAGCAGCCGCACATCCAGCAGTGCATTGTGGGTGGTGCGTTCGGACAGGTCGATGTCAAAGCGTCGGCAGAGCGCATCCAGGCTGTTGGGCGCGGCGGGGTAGCGTTCCCGCGCGATGGCGAAGGTATCGACCATGCGTTTGCGGTCGAGCGGTGGCGCCCCCGCGCGCCGCAGCTCGGCATCCAGGAAGCCGAAGTCGAAGGGCGCGTTGTGGGCGATGATCGGCGCATCGCCCAGGAAGGCCAGCATCTCCTCCACGATCGCAGGGAACAACGGCTTGCCGCGCAGGTCCTCACGCGAAAAACCGTGCACGCGGCTGGCTTCGGCCGGGATGTCGCGCTCGGGGTCCACCAGGTGGTGGAAAAAGCGGCCGGTGGGCAGCAGGTTGTCCAGCTCGATGGCCGCGACCTCGATCACCCTGTCCCCGGTCAGCGGGTCCAGGCCGGTGGTTTCGGTGTCCAGCACGATTTCACGCATGGTCGCGATACCAGCGGACCAGGCGGCGGACATTGGCCTGGGCGTGGTGCCGGGATAGGCCGTTACGCAGCACATGGTCGGCGCGGGCGCGTTTGTCGGGATCGGGCATCTGCCTCGCCAGGATGGCTGCAAGCCGCGCCGGTGTCATGCCCGGCCGGCGCAGGACCCGGGCGCGCTGCACGGCGGGCGGGGCGGTGACGACCAGGATGGCGTCCAGCCCGGCCCGCGGGTCGGGGCGGGTTTCGAACAGCAGCGGAATGTCGAGGACCACGAGCCGCACGCCCCGACGCCGGCAGGCGGCGAGGAACCCGGCCTCCATCCGCCGCACCAGCGGATGCACGATGGCCTCCAGGCGCCGAAGCGCTGCGGGGTCGGCCAGCACGGCGGCGCGCAGGGCCTCCCGCACCACCGCGCCGTGCGCGACCGTGCCGGGGAAGGCCGCACTGATCGGGCGTACCGCGGCGCCGCCCCGGGCCTGGAGGGCATGCACCGCAGCATCGGCATCGAAGACCGGCACCTTCAGCCGGCAAAAGGCGCGCGCGACGGTGGTCTTGCCCATGCCGATGCTGCCGGTCATACCCAGGACCTTCATCGCGGCGGGATATCGGCCGCGACAACGGCGCGCAGCGCGGCATCCACCACCGGGTCAAGCCCGAACCAGGCCGTGAACCCGCCCCGCGCCTGGTGCAGCAACATCCCCAGGCCATCGACGCCGATCAGGCCTCTTGCACGGGCAGCCGCCAACAGCGGGGTTTCCAGCGGCACATAGACGATGTCGGCGACCACCGCCCCAGCCGGGAGGGGCGAAGGGTCGATCTCCAGCGGCGGCTGCCCCTTCATGCCCAGGCTGGTGGTGTTCACCAGAAGCGCTGCATCGGCCAGAGGGGCGTCATCGGCCACGACTACGGGCCCGCCCAGGGCTTCGGCCAGGGTCTCGGCCCGGGCGCGGTTGCGGTTGACCAGGGTCAGCCGCGGGCAGCCTTCGTCCAGCAGCCGCGCCGCCACGGCCCGCGCCGCCCCGCCCGCGCCCAGCAGCACGGCCGGCCCCGCATCGGCCCGCCAGCCCGGCGCCTGGTCGCGCAGCGATTCGCAGAACCCCCAGCCGTCGGTATTGCGGCCCAGGATGCGGCCGCCCTCGAACACCAGCGTATTCACCGCCCCCGCCCGTTCCGCCGTGGCATCGCGTTCGTCACACAACGCGAAGGCCGCTTGCTTGTGCGGTATGGTGACATTCGCCCCCCGGAACCCCAGCGCCACCAGGGCGCGCACGGCTGCTGCGAAGTCGGCCGGCGCCACCGGCAGCGGCAGATAGGCGCCGTCGATCCCGTGGCGGTCGAGCCAGGTGCCGTGCAGCAGGGGGGATCGGGAGTGGGCGACGGGCCAGCCGAGCACGCCCGCCAGCCGCGCCGCCCCGGTCAGGATGCGCATGGGCGCCAGAAACGGCAGGTGGCCGCCCCGGTCAACCGGCCCGGTTTGCAACCGCGGAAAACCTCTGCCATCCGTCCGCCCGACAGCAGCAGGATCGCCCCATGACCACCGGCCTCAAGATCGCCGTGCAGATGGACCCGATGGACAGCATCGGCATCGATGGCGACAGCACCTTCGTGCTGATGCTGGAAGCCCAGGCGCGCGGCCATGCCCTGTGGCATTACCACGCCCGCGACCTGACCTATGCCCATGGCCAGGTGCGGGCCATGGCGCACCCCGTGACGGTGCAGCGCAAGCATGGCGACCATTATGCCTTCGGCACGCGGGAGGTGCTGGAGCTGTCCAGCATGGACGTCGTGCTGATGCGGCAGGACCCGCCCTTCGACATGTCCTACATCACCGCAAGCCACCTGCTGGACATGATCCATCCGAAAACGCTGGTGGTGAATGACCCGACATCGGTCCGCAATGCGCCCGAAAAACTCTATGTCCTGAACTACCCCGACCTGATGCCGGAAACCCTGGTCACGCTGGACCGCGCCGAAATCGCCGCCTTCCGCGCCCGGCACGGCGACATCATCGTCAAGCCCCTGTTTGGCAATGGCGGGGCGGGCGTCTTCCACCTGCGGCCGGAGGATTCCAACCTCAATTCCCTGCTGGAGATGTGGGGCGAGCGGTCGCGCGAACCGCTGATGGTGCAACAATACCTGCCGGCGGTGCGCGCCGGCGACAAGCGCATCATCCTGATCGACGGCGTGCCGATGGGCGCGATCAATCGCGTGCCGGCGGCGGGTGAATCCCGCAGCAACATGCATGTCGGCGGCCGGCCGGAAAAATCGGCGCTGACGGCGCGCGAACAAGAAATCTGCGCCCGCATCGGCCCGGATTTGAAGGCGCGCGGGTTGATCTTCGTCGGCATCGACGTGATCGGCGGGTACCTGACCGAAATCAACGTGACCTCGCCGACCGGCCTGCAGGAAGTGGCGCGCTTCGACGGGGTGCATCTGGAGAAGGCGATCTGGGACGCGATCGAGGCCCGTCGCTGAACTGTCATCTTTTCGTCACAGAAGCTTTCTGGCATGAGCCCCCTATAGCCCGGCGTTGATCGGGCCTGAGGGAGGGTCCACCCCATGCGTCGCGTCGTCCTGGCCTTGCTGCTTGCGCTTCCGGTTTCGGCCCAGGCGCAGGGGTCGTTGAACCTCTACTGCTCGGCCCAGGTCGAATGGTGCCAGGCGGCCGCCAACGCCTTCCAGCGCGACACGGGCATCCGCGTCAGCGTCAGCCAGAAGGGCTCGGGCGAGGTCCTGGCCCAGATCCGGGCCGAGTCGCAGAACCCGCGCGGCGACATCTGGTTCGGCGGAACGGGCGACCCGCATCTGCAAGCGTCCGAGGACAATCTGACCGCTGAATACCGCTCCCCGGCGCTGGACCAACTGACCGACTGGGCGCAGCGCCAGGCGCGCGACAGCCGGTATCGCACCGTCGGCATCTACGCCGGCGCGCTCGGCTTCGGCTACAACACAGAACTGCTGACGCGGCGGAACATCGCGCCCCCGACCTCCTGGGCCGACCTGCTGGACGCGCGGTTTCGCAATGAAATCCAGATGGCCGATCCGCGTTCGTCCGGCACCGCTTATGTGATGATCGCGACCATCGTGCAGTTGATGGGCGAGGACCGGGCCTTTGAATACCTCCGCGCCTTGCATCGCAACATCAACGCCTATCCGCGGTCCGGCACCGGGCCGATCAAGGCGGTGGCGCGGGGCGAGACGGGGGTCTCCATCTCCTTCGTGCATGATGCGGTGACCGAGCGCCTGGGCGGCTTCCCGGTCGCCAGCGCGATCCCGAGCGAGGGCACGGGGTACGAGATCGGCAGCATGTCCATCATCCGAGGTGCCAGGAACGAACGCCAGGCGCGGCGCTTCTACGACTGGGCGCTGACGCCCGCGGCCCAGGCCATTGGCGCCGAGACGCGGCAATTCCAGACGCCGTCCAACCGCGCGACACCGATCCCGCCCGAGGCCCCGCCGATCGCCCAGATCCGTCTCATCGACTATGATTTCGCAAAATTTGGCGCCAGCGCCGAACGCCGCCGCCTGATCGAGCGGTGGGAGCGCGAGGTGAATAGCCTGCCGCGCTGATCCGATGCGAAAGGCTGGGGGTTTCGGTGGCGCCTTCGGGCTTTTGCCGGCCCTGCTGCTGCCCTGGTATCTGCAACAGGATGGGCTTGCTGCCGTGCCCTGGGCGGGGCTGGCTTGGCTGACGGATGCCGATGCGGGCTCGGCCGCGGGGCTGGCCCTGGCCGAGGGCCGCTGGTGGCTCTGGCCCGCCGTGCTGGCGCCCGCTCTGGCCCTGGCCGCCGCCCTGCTGCCCATCGCGCGCCCGCTGCGCGCCGGCCTGTTCACCCTGGCTGGGGGGGCGGGGCTGCTGCTCTGGGCCGCGCAGGGCTGGACCATCGGCGTGCGCGGCTGGAATTTTGTGGCGCTGGAAAGCGTGTTCGGCGAGGTGGACCGCCAGTTTGGCGTGGGCCTGGGCGGCGCGTTGGTGCCGCTGTGCCTGCTGCTGGTGCTGGCCGCGGGCCTGGCCGGGCGCGGGGCGTTTCGTGGCGACCCCTTCACCGCGGCCATCGCCCTGCTGATCGCCGCCGGCGTCGGGCTTTTCACCTTCTGGCCGCTGGCGGCGATGCTGTCGGACGCCTTTCGGGACAGCGACGGGGCGCTGGTGCCGGTCACCATCATCGGGCGGCTAGCGGATGAGAGGCTCTGGAGCCTGGGCTGCCTGATCGGCGGCCAGCGGTGTGGGGTGGTCTGGAACACCATGTTCCTGGCGACCTTGACCGCCAGCGGCACCACCGCCCTCGGCCTGGCCTTTGCTCTGCTGGCGGTGCGCGGGCGCCTGCGTTTTGCCAGGCCCCTGCGGCTTTTGACCGTGCTGCCCATCGTGACCCCGCCCTTCATCCTTGGGCTGGGGCTGATCCTGATCTTTGGGCGCTCGGGCCTGGTGTCCCAGGCGGCCGATGCCTGGTTCGGGATCGAGCTTGGCCGCTGGATCTACGGCCTGCCGGGGGTGCTGCTGGCGCAGCTGTTTTCCTTCACGCCCATCGCGTTTTTGGTGCTGATCGGGGTGGTTGAGGGCCTGTCACCGACGCTGGAGGAAGCCTCCCGCACGCTGCGCGCCAATGACCGCACGACCTTCTTCAACGTCACCCTGCCGATGCTGCGGCCGGGGCTGGCCAATGCCTTCCTGCTGGGTTTCGTCGAAAGCATCGCTGATTTTGGCAACCCGATCGTGCTGGGCGGGCAGTTCGCGGTGCTGTCCACCGAGATCTTCTTCGCCGTAGTCGGCGCCCAGGCCGATGGCGGTCGCGCGGCGGCGCTGGCGCTGGTGCTGCTGGCCGTGGCGCTGGGCGTCTTTGCCGTGCAGCGCCGGCTGACGGCCGGCAAGTCTTATGTCTCCATCGGCGGAAAGGGCGATGCGGGGCTGGCGCCGCCGCTCCCGGCCGGGGTGCGACGGGTCTGCCTGATGGTGGTGCTCCCTTGGGCGACGCTGACGTTGGTGCTCTATGGCCTGGCCATTGCCGGCGGCTTCGTCGAGGTCTGGGGCCGCGACTTTTCGCTGACGCTGCGGCACATGGAAAAGGCGTTTTCGGCCGAATGGGGCGCGCAGGGCCTGGCGCTGACGGGGCTCGCCTGGAACAGCGTGCTGACGACCGTGACACTGGCGGCCCTGGCCGCACCGCTCACCGCGGCCCTGGGCATCCTGGCCGCCTGGTTGTTCAGCCGCACGCGCTTCGCCGGCAAAGGCGCGTTGGAGTTTGCCACCCTGCTGTCCTTCGCTGTTCCGGGCACGGTGATCGGCGTTGCCTATGTGCGCGCCTTCAACCTGCCGCCGCTGGAATTGGCCGGAACGGCGGCGATCATCATCGCCTGCTTCGTCTTCAGGAACCTGCCGGTCGGGTTGCGCGGCGGCATGGCGGCGATGTCGCAGATCGACAAGTCGCTCGACGAAGCCAGCGCCGTGCTGGGCGGAGGCGGTGCCGACGGCTTCCGGCGCATCATCCTGCCCCTGCTGCGGCCGGCGATCATCGCGGGGCTGATCTACGCCTTCGTCCGCGCGATGACGACGATCAGCGCGGTCATCTTCCTGGTCACCGCCGAATACGAACTGGCTACCGTCTTCATCGTGAACCGCGTGATCAACGGCGATTACGGCCTGGCCATCGCGACCGCCGTGGTGCTGATCGGGCTGATGCTCACCGCACTCGGCCTCATCACATTGCTCGTCGGCCAGCGCCGCATCGGCCGCAGAAAGGATATGCCCGCATGATGCGCGCCGCCGAAGTCCGCTTCGAACACGTCTGGAAGCGCTACGGCCAGACGGTCGCCGTGCGCGACGTATCCTTCACGGTCGAGGCGGGCACGCTCTGCACGCTGCTCGGCCCGTCCGGCTGCGGCAAGACCACGACGCTTCGCATGATCGCGGGACTGGAGCAGATCAGCGAAGGCCGCGTGCTGATCGGCGGGCAGGATGTCAGCGCCCTGCCGCCAAACGAACGCGACGTGTCCATGGTGTTCCAGTCTTACGCGCTGTTCCCGCACATGGGGGTGCTGGAGAACGTGATGTATGGCCTCACCGTCTCCCGCACGCCGAAGGCCGAGGCCGAGGCGCGCGCGATGGAAGCCCTGGCCACCGTCGGGCTGAAGGGGTTCGAGGGCCGCAACCCCTCGCAGCTCTCGGGCGGCCAGCAGCAGCGCGTGGCACTGGCCCGCGCCATCGTGCTGAAGCCGTCGGTGCTGTTGTTCGACGAACCGCTTTCCAACCTCGACGCCCGGCTGCGGCGGCGTATGCGTGAGGAAATCCGCGACCTGCAGTCGGGCCTTGGCCTGACCGGCGTCTATGTCACCCATGACCAGGCGGAGGCGTTGGCGATTTCCGACCAGGTGATCGTCATGAACAACAGCGTCGTCGCCCAGGCCGGCCCGCCGCGCGAATTGTATGAACAGCCGCGCAACGCCTTCGTCGCGGATTTCGTGGGCGAGGCGAACCGCGTCACCGGCCACATGACC
This sequence comes from Acetobacterales bacterium, assembly GCA_038323655.1. Classification (GTDB taxonomy): domain Bacteria; phylum Pseudomonadota; class Alphaproteobacteria; order Acetobacterales; family Acetobacteraceae; genus Humitalea. Next base: position 7,600 of record JBBQHE010000189.1, read on the forward strand.
GCGCGCGACGCAGAACACGGCCAGGTGAGCCTCGGCCGCGCGACCTTCCGCCTGCCCCATCGCGGCCGGCCGGAGGGCGAGGTGCCCGTCGCCATCCGCCCCGAAGCCATCGCCATCCTGGATGCCGCAGACCCCTCGGCCGCCCTGGCCGGGACGATCGACAAGGCCTCCTACCTCGGCACGGTGATGGAATACGGGCTGACCACACCGCTGGGTTCGCTGTTCGTTGTCTGCCCGCATGTGGATCGGGCGCGCAAGGCGGGCGATGCGGTGGGCGTGGGCTTCGCCGCGACCCGTGGGATCGCGGTGCTGGCGGAGTAAACTGTTACCTACATTGCGCTCTTTGCCGGGCCGCGGTCGCGCGTTCGGTCAGGCTGGTGGACAGGCGCGGAAACTCGCTGCGCAGCTGGTCCAGCGTCGCACAGGCTTCCCGCCGCGCGTTGAAGCCGGTGAAGGCGGTCGCCAGGCCCAGCAGCGCCTCGGGCGCGCGCGCCGACTGGGTGTTGCGGCGGTAGGCGTCGTCAAAAGCCAGCGCCGCGCTCTGGAACTCGCGCTTGCCGACCAGGGCCTCACCTAGAAGGAGGCCGGCATCCTGTGCGCGTGCGCCGGGCCGGTTGGCCAGGACTTCGCGCGCGGCAGTTTCCGCAACGGGGAAGTCGCGGCGACCAAGGGCGGCCTGGCCTTCCTGCAAGGCGCGCTCCGGCGGGCGCCCGGGAGCGGCGGCTGGGGGCGGCAGACCAGGGGCGCCCTGTGCCAGCGGCGTCGCAGGCGGGCGGGGTGGCGGGGGTGCCACAGGTGGTGGTGGGGCCACGGGTGCTGCGCCCGGCACGGCAGCCGGGCGGTTGCCACCCTCCAGCGCCTGAAGTCGGTAATCCAGGTCGCCCTGCAGTTTGGTGATCTGTTCAGCCAGCGTGCGATTTCGGAAATCCGCTTCATCGGCCCGGCCGCGCAGGGTGCGCACTTGTTCTTCCATGCTGGAGACGCGGTCGAGCAGTGCAGCCAGGATTTCGGACGACGGCGCCCCGCCGCTGGCACGCGGCAAGGGCGTCGGCGCCGGGGCGGCGCCGACGCCGCCGCGGCGCAGCAGGTCGATTTCCTGCCGCAATTGCAGCAACTGGTTCTGCAACGCGATGCCCTCGCGGCTTTCGATCTGCGCAGCCGCCGGGTTGGCGGCCAGGGCAAGCAGCAGCGGCCAGGCAAAAAGGCTACGGGTCATCAGGCACGTCCCCCTGGCGTGGGGGGGGGGGGGGGGGGGGGGGGGGGGGGGGGGGGGGGGGGGGGGCGCCCCACCCAGGGTATTGGGAGGGGGTGGGGGACAACACCCACCCCCCCCCCCGGC
>JBBQHE010000190.1:0-8808 GCA_038323655.1 Acetobacterales bacterium
TGAAGGAAGCCATGGCGATGGGCCTGCCCGTGCTGGCCAGCGCGCTGATGGGCCTGAAGGAGATGGTGACGCCCGAGACCGGCCGCCTGGTGCAACCCGGCGCGATGGCGCCGCTGGCCGAGGGCCTGGCCTGGCTTGCCGGCCTCGACCCCGCGGCCCGCGCTCGGCTGGGTGCGGCCGCGCGCGCCCGGCTTGAGGCGCGTTTCACCCTCCAGACGCAGGCAGCGGCCCTGGGCACCGCCATTTCGAGGCTCGCGGCATGAACCCGCTGCGCGCGGCCCTGGTCTATGCCCTGGCGCTGGGCTGGACGAAGGGGCTTTCCCTGCTGCTGCTGCCTCTGGTCACGGCAAGCCTTGCGCCGGCGGCCTTCGCGCGGCTGGAACTGCTGGCCAGCGCCGCCGAGATCGGCGCGCTGGTGGTGGGCGCGGGGCTGGTCGATACGCTCTACCGGTTCGGGGCGCCGATGGCCGGGCGCGTGCTCGGGCTGGCCGTGGCGATCGGCGGGCTGGGGCTGGTCGCGGCAGCGTTGCTGGCACCCTGGGGTGCGGCGCTGCCGCTGCCCTCCCCGCCCGTCGAGATCATGCTGCTCGGCGCCGCAGTGGCGCTGGAGGCTGCGATCGGCGTGCCGCTGGCCTGGATGCGCATGCAGGGCCGGGCGCTGTCCTGGGCGGTGGTCACGGTCGTGCGCGGCACGGCGCAGGCCGGTCTGGCGGCGGCGTTGCTGCTGGCGGGTCATGGCGTGGCGGGCGTGCTGGCCGCCGGTGCCGTGGCCGCCGGGATCACGGCGCTGCTGCTGGTGACGCGCCAGGCGCGCGAGACCGGACTTAGCCTGGATCCGGCCGGCTGGAAGCGGCTCCTGGCCTATGGGCTGCCGTTGACCGGGGGCGGCCTTGCGGCCTTTTGCCTCGGCACCGCCGATCGGTGGTTCCTGGCTGGCGCGGTCGCGCCCGAGGCGCTGGCGCATTACGCGCTGGCGGCGAAGCTGTCGCTCATGGCGGCCCTGCTGACGCAACCTTTCGAACTTTGGTGGTATCCTCGAAGGATCCTGGTGCTGGAGGGGGCGGATGGTGGTACGCGCACGGTGCGGATGGTGGGCGTCGGCGCCGCGCTGGTGCTGCTTGCCGCTGCCGGCGTGGCGCTGGCAAGCCCGGTGCTGATCACGCTGTTGACGCCACCCGCCTATCACGGCGCTCTGGCCTTCCTGCCCTGGCTGTGCGCCGCGGTCGCCTTGCAGTCGCTCGGGAGCCTCGTGAATGTCGGCTGCTATCTGGGCCGCACCGGCACGCAGCCCCTGCTGGTCAACGGCGTGGCGGCGGCGGTGGCTGTGGGTCTGTATGTCGCGCTAATCCCAGGCTTTGGCGTCGCGGGCGCCATCGGGGCGACACTGGTGGCGCAGACTGTGAGGCTGGTGGGCTTCCTGTGGCTGTCGCAGCGGCGGGTTCGGCTGGACTATCCACTCTGGCGGCTTGCATTGCTGACGATTGTGCTGGCGGGGTGTGCTGCGCTGCCACCCTGGCAGGGCGTCGCCGGGCTTGTGCTGGGCGGCGGGATTGCGGCGCTGCTGCTGGGGATGCCCCTGCGGCACCTGCGCCATGGTTGAGAAGCGCTGGCAGATCCTGATCGCGCTGGTGGCGGTGGCCGTGGTGGCAGGCGCGGCCGTTGTCGTGCCGCATCCGGCAGTGCTGGTGGCGCTGGCGGTGCTGCCCCTGGCCGCGATCCTGGCCTTCCGCGCGCCCTTCCTTATTTGCCTCGCCTTCATCCTGTTCACCTTCTTCCGGCTGCACGAAGCCTTTCCGGTGCTGAACCCGCTGCGCCTGCCGCAGCTGCTGGCGATCGGCTCGCTCGCGGTGGTGGGCGGGCTGGTGCTGACGCAGCGCATCCGGCTGGCCTGGTCGCCCGAGCTCAAGCTGTTCGCCATTCTGTTCGGCCTGATCACGCTGGGCGTGCCGCTGGCCAGCGGACGGGACATCGCCATCGCCTACTGGACCGACGCCTACGTCAAGATCGCGATCAGGACCTTCGCCATCGCAACCCTGGCGCGCGCGCCTGGCGACTTTGCCCAAGCCACGCGCGCCTTCGTCCTGGCGGGCATGCTGGTCGCGGCGGTGGCGGTATCGAACAGCGTGAACGGCGTGGGGCTGGTCGAGGGCACGCGTGTCACCATCGGCCGCGACATGGGTTCCGTGCTGGGTGACCCGAATGACCTGTCGCTGGTCCTGCTGTTCCCGCTTTCCTTCGCCATCGCCCTGGTGCTGACGCCGCGCACCAGCGTGATGTCGCGCCTCTTCGGGCTGCTCGGCCTGGTGCTGATCGTCACGGCGATCCTCGCGACGCAAAGCCGCGGTGGGCTGCTCGGCATCGTCGCGGTGGTGGGCGTCTTCGCGGCGCGGAGCATCAGGAACAAGGCCCTGCTTTTCGGCGGCGGGGCGGCGGGTTTGCTCGTGCTGTTCGTGGCGGCGGGCGTGGGCGGGCGGCAGTCGGGCGGGGCGGCGGAAGCCGGCGCCATCGACGAAAGCGCGATGGGCCGGCTTGAAGCCTGGGTCGCCGCCTGGCGCATGGCCGTGGGCCGGCCGCTGACCGGGGTTGGCCTGAACTGCTACACGGCCAACTTCTTCTACTATTCCGATTGGTGGGAAGGCTTCGCCAAGGCGGTGCACAGCACCTGGTTTTCGGTGCTGGCCGAGGGCGGCTTTCCGGCCTTCATCGTCTTCGTCTGGATGTGCGTGCGGATCATCCGCACCGCGCTGAGCGCTGCAAGCACGCTGGAACCGGCGCGCATGGGCGTGGCCTACGAACCCGCCGCCTACGTCATGGCGCAGGCGGTTCTGGCGGGGATGGTCGGGTTCATCGTCTCGGGCACGTTTCTGACCCAGGCCTTCACCTGGCCGGTTTATATCCTGCTCGCGCTGGCCGCGGCTGTCGGCCGCTACGCGGCCCTGGCCAGGGCCGGCGGCGCCAACGTCATCGCCAGGCCCTGATCCAGCGTCACGCTTGCGCGTTGCCCCAGCAGCGCCACCGCGCGCCCCGGATCGCCCAGCGAGACGCGGATATCCCCCGCCCGGCCCGGACCGAAGCGACGCTCGGCGCGCAGGCCACACAGGGCTTCCAGCGCGTCGAGCAATTGCAGCAGCGTCGTCGCGCGCCCGGTGCAGACATTGACGATCTCAGCCTGCGGCGCGCCGTGCAATCGTGCCATTCCGGCAAGAAGATGGCTGACCACATCACCGACAAAGACGAAATCGCGCGATTGCCCGCCATCGCCGTTCACGACAACGGGCTGGCCTGCCGCGACGCGGGCCGCGAAGATCGAGATCACGCCGCTGTAGGGTGAGTGCGGATCCTGCCGCGGCCCATAGACATTGAAAAAGCGGCAGCCCAGCGTCGGCACGCCGTGCACCAGCCAGGCAACGCGCGCATGCAACTCGGAGCCCAGCTTGTCGGCGCCATAGGCCGTGAGCGGCGCGGGGGCGGTTGCTTCCATGATCGGCGTCGCGCGAGGGTCGCCATAGATGGCGGCCGAGGAGGCATAGACCACCGGCACGCGGCCGCAGCCACGCGCGGCATCGAGCACCGCGACCGTACCGGAGAGGTTGGTGCGGTGCGTGCCGGTCCAATCCTCGTTGGAGCGCTGCACGGAAGCGATGGCCGCGAGGTGAAAGCACCCCGCAGCACCTTGCATCGCGCGGCGAACCAGATCGGCGTCGGCGACATCGCCTTCCAGCAGGGTCACGCCGCGCGGCAGGTTCTCTCGCTTGCCGGTGGAAAGGTCATCGAGCACACGCACGCGATGGCCCGCGGCGAGCAGCGCCTCGACCAGGTGTGAACCGATGAAGCCGGCGCCGCCGGTGACGAGATAGGTAGCCATGGATCGATGCTCCGCCAGGAAATGCACGGCGGTTTCATCAAGCGCTGTGCCGCCGGCGCGTCGCCCGCAGCGAGGCAGGCTGCGAGGTACCGGCAGAACAGATGCGATGGCGGTGCAGCAACAACGCCGGGGCGACGCCACCGCGCCCCGGATGAAGATCTTCGGAGGACGGGCCCCGGAGGACGAGCGCCGTCGGACCAGCCCAGGCTAGACTGGCGGCGTATGCACGGCGACCGGCGGCAGCGCGCCGTCCCACGGCGCCACCCGCACCAGGCAGGATTGTGCGGCACAGCCCTGGCCGAGGCGCGATGTGCCGATATCCCGTGTCAGCACGTTCGGGTTGCCGTGGATGCAGGGGCTCGACGGGTCGGCGGCGTCCATCGGGTCCCACCAGGCGCCGGTCGCCATGGCGACGACGCCGCGGCGGATGCCGTCCGACAGGCGCAGGCCCCCGGCGACAGTGCCGCGGGCGTTGAACACGCGGACCACCTGGCCCGCGACGAGGCCGCGGTCGGCTGCATCCTCGGGGTGCATCAGGATGGGTTCGCGCCCCAAAATCTTGTCGGCAGCGGCGACGCGACCGGGGTCGAGTTGGCCGTGCAGGCGGGTCGCGGGCTGGTAGGACAGCAGGTGCATCTCATCCGGCGCGGCGGCTCCCAGCCATTCGGCCGGCGCCATCCAGACCGGGTGGCCCGGCACCTCGGCATAGCCGAAGCCGGCGATGGTGGCGGAGTAGAGTTCGACCTTGCCCGAGGGGGTCGCGAGTGGGTTGGCCTCGGGGTCGGCGGCGAAATCCGCGAAACTCACGAACGGCTGTGCCGGCGCGGGGAAGGAGATCGCGCCCTGCGCCCAAAACGTGTCGAAGTCCGGCGCCTCCAGCCCCGCCTGGGCCACACCGCGCGCCCAGCGCCCATAGAGGTGGCGCAGCCAGGCGTCCTCGTCCCGCTGTTCGGTAAAACGGTCGCGGAAGCCCGCTGCATCGGCGAGGTCGGCCAGGATCGCGTGGTCGTCCCGCGCCTGGCCCTGCGCCGGGATTGCCTTGTGCATCGCCCGCAGGTGCCGATCACGGGAGGAGGACATGATGTCCCGCCGTTCCAGCGTGGTCGTCGCCGGCAGCACGATATCGGCCTGGCGGGCGACCGCGGTCCACCAGGGTTCCTGGACGATGATGGTGTCCGCGCGGGAAAAGGCGCGGGACAGGCGGCCGAGATCCTGGTGGTGGTGGAAGGGGTTGCCCCCGGCCCACCAGATCTGCCGGATGTCGGGCAGCAGGATGTCGCGCCCGTTGTATTGCAGGATTTCGCCGGGCCGTTCGAGCAGGTCCGTCACGCGCGACACGGGGATCGCGGTCGCCACCGGGTTGCGGGTCGGCGGCAGGGACACGCTCGGCAGGTCGTGCCGGGGCGTGCCCATGCCGTTGATGCTGCCATAGCCGAAGCCCACACCCTGCCCCGGCTTGCCGATGCCGCCCAGGATCGCGGCCAGCGCCACCAGCATCCACCAGGGCTGTTCGCCATGCTCGCTGCGCTGGATCGACCAGGTGGCGGTCAGCATGGTGGGCGCAGCGGCGGCCTCCAGCGCCAGGCGCCGGATGGTCGCGGCCGGGACGTCGGTCAGCGCCTCGGCCCATTCCGGCGTCTTTGGCTGGCCGTCGGCTTCGCCCGTTATGTAGGCGCGCAACTGCGGCCACCCCACCGCGTGGGTCGCCAAAAAGCCGCGGTCCTCCAGCCCCGCGGCGACGATCGTCTGGGCCATGGCCAGCAGAAACGCGGCATCGGACCCCGGGCGGATCGCCACCCATTCGGCCTGCAAAAAATCCGGCGCATCGCCGCGAAAGGGCGAGACATTGACGAAGCGCACGCCCGCCGCCGCGGCCCGGCGCATCAGCGGCACATACTCATGCGACCCGGCACCGCCCGCCGTCACCAGCCCGTTCTTCAGCGGCAGCCCGCCCAGGCAGAGCATCAGCCGGGTATGGGCGATCAGGCTGGTCCAGTCCGTGACCGGCCCCTGCACCACCTCATTCGTGCCGAGCACATGCGGCATCAGCGTCATGCCCGCGCCGTAGGAATAGTTCGTGACCTGGGCGACGAAACCCCCGCCCATGCCGAGATACCGGTGCAACTGGCTGCGCGCATGATGAAACCGCCCGGCCGATGACCAGCCATAGGACCCGCCCAGGATCGCATCATGCCCGTGCGCCTCGCGGATATGGGCGGTATCCTCGGCCACCAGGCGGATCGCCTGGTCCCATTCCAGCGGCACCCAGGCATCGCCGCCGCGCTGTGCGCCGCGCCGCTCGCCCCGCAGCCAGCCGGCGCGGGCATAGGGGCGGTCGATGCGCGTCTTGTGGTGGACCACATCGGGCATGCTGGCGAACAGCCCGCCCGGATGCGCGTCGGAGGCGGCGGGGCGGGCTTCGACCAGGCGGCCATCCTCGACCACGGCATCGAAGGCACCCCAGTGGGCGGCGTTGGGCGTCACGATCTGCATACACGTGACCATGCGCCGGGCACCGCGTCGCGGGCAACAGCGCAAGGCCCCCCGCCGAGGCACTTTGCCTTTCCCCGCGTCCTGATAGGCTGCCAGGCAAGCAAGAAACACCAGGAGGACGTCATGCCTGAAGCACCGCTCGTCACCCCCTTTCCCATGCCGGCCGGCCCGGTCGGTGGCCCTGCCGCCTGGTGCGGGCCGGAGATGGACCGGGACCGGTCCTGGGTCCTGGCCCTGACGGCGGCGGAGTTGGATGAGCTGGACGGCGCCATCCATGCGTTCGAGTCGTCCGGCCGGGACCTGGGCTCGATCACGGCCGCGACGTTCCCCTTGCCGGTATTGGGGCCGAAGCTGGCCGGCATGCTGCACGAACTGCAGCACGGGCGCGGCTTTGCCTTGCTGCGTGGCTTTGACGTGTCGCGGTATTCGATCGCGCAGTCGGCCGCGGCCTATCTGGGGGTCGGCGCGCATCTGGGCAGTTTCCGCAGCCAGAATGCCCGCGGGCACCTGCTCGGGCATGTGAAGGACCTGGGGCTCGATATCCGCAGCCCGACGGTCCGCTACTACCAGACCAATCGGAAGCTGGAGTTCCACACCGACAGCTGCGACGTGGTCGGGCTGCTGTGTCTCAAGACCGCCAAATGGGGCGGGGAGAGCCGTATCGCCAGCAGCATCACCCTGCATGATGAGATGCTGCGTCGCCGGCCCGACCTGCGTGCCGCGCTGTTCACGCCGATGCCGACCGACCGGCGTGGCGAGGTGCCGCCGGGCATGAAGCCCTGGTTCGACGTGCCCGTCTTCTCCTGGCACCAGGGGCAGCTGACCACGATCTACGCCGGGCAATACATCCGCAGCGCCCAGGCGAACTTCCCCGAGGCGCCGCGACTGACCGCGCTTGAGCACGAGGCGATCGACCTGCTGGACGAGATGGCCAACGACCCGGCGATCAACCTCGGCATGGATTTCCTGCCGGGCGACATGCAGTTCGTTCACAACCATACGATGCTGCACAGCCGCGGTGATTTCGAGGATTTTGAAGAACTCGACAAGCGGCGGCACCTGCTGCGGCTATGGCTCTGCCCGAAGGACGCGCGGCCGCTGCCGCCGTTGTTCGCCCAGCGCTACGGCAGCCTGGAGGTCGGCAACCGCGGCGGCATCGTGACGCAGGAGACCACGCTGAAGTTCGTGCTGGAGGCCCAGTAGATGCGCCGCCGCGCGCTGCTCGCGGCGACCGCCCTGCCCTTTGCCGCGGCGGCCCAGGCGCCGTTTCCGAACCGGCCGATCCGGGTCATCGCGCCCTTCGCCCCGGGCGGCATCGTCGATGTGCTGGCGCGGCTGCTGGCCGACCGCATGGCGCGCAGCCTGGGCCAGCCGCTGGTGGTGGAAAACCGCCCCGGCGCCGGCGGCAATCTCGGCACCGCGCTGGTGGCGCGGGCGCGGGGGGATACGCACCTGCTGCTGATCGGCAGTTCCGGCCCGCTGGCGGTCAGCCCGATCACCGAAGCCGCCCTGCCCTATGACCCGCTGACCGACCTCACGCCGATCAGCCTGATCGGCGGCACGCCGCTGGTGCTGGTGGTGCCCTCGGCCAGCCCCGCGCGCGACGTGCCGGGGCTGATCGCGATGCTCAAGGCCGAAGCGCGGGAGATCCTGTTCCCCACCCCCGGCGTCGGCAGCCCGCAGTTGCTCTCCGGCGAGGCGTTCCGCCAGGCGGCGGGGTTTCCGGCAGCCCCCGTACACTACCCCGGCAGCCCGCAGGTGGTGCTGTCGGTGATCAACCGCGAGTTCCCCTTCTGCATCGAAAACCCGCTGCTGGTGCTGCCGCATATCCAGGCGGGCACGCTGCGGGCGCTGGCGACCACCGCGCCGCCGCCTGCGGGGATGTTCGCGGGCGTGCCGTTGCTGTCCGCCACCCTGCCCGGCGTTTCGGCCAGCGGGTGGTACGCGGTGATGGCCCCGGCCGGCATCGGCGCCGAGGTGCAGGGGCGGCTTAACACCGAGGTCGTGGCAGCCCTGCGGGACCCAGATGTGGCGGGGCGGCTGACGGCGATGGCCATGACGATCTCGGCCAGCGAACCCGCGGCGCTGACCGCGCATATGGTGGCCGAGACGGCGCGGTGGCGGGGCGTGCTGGCAGGGGCGGCCCGCGGGTAGCGCCCGGAAAGACCTATCGCACCGAGGGCGGCGGCGGCGGGATGCTGCCCGGATCGGCGGGCATGTCGCGCGCCGGGCCGAGCAGCGCCGGTGGCGGTGCCGGCGGGGGCACGCCACCCGGATCGGCGGGCAGGTTTCGCGGCGCGTCCTCGCGGCCGATCCGGGCCGGCAGCGCTTCGGCCTGGGGCGCCACGCGCGGCGCGGCGCGCAGGTTCGGCGGCGGCGGGGGCGCCAGCGGCACGCCATCGGCGCTGCCGTGCGGCGGCTCGCGACCGGCGCTGCCGCGGGGCAGCGGG
>JBBQHE010000191.1:0-8793 GCA_038323655.1 Acetobacterales bacterium
GTTCCACGCCTATGTCGAACAGGTGCTGGTACCGAGCCTCACGCCAGGCGACGTGGTGGTGATGGACAACCTGCCCGCCCACAAACTGGCCAGCATCCGCGTGATGATCGAGGCCGCGGGCGCCACACTGCTCTACCTGCCACCCTACAGCCCCGACTTCAACCCGATCGAGAACGCCTTCGCAAAGTTCAAGGCGCATCTGCGCAAGGCCGCCGCCCGCACGATCGGCGACCTCTGGGATGCCATCCGCGACGCACTGCCCTTGTTCACCCCGCAGGAATGCAGGAACTACTTCACCGCCGCTGGGTATGAGCCGGAATGAACGGATTCTGCTCTAGCTGTTTAGCCCCGACATTTGATGGATTGGAGCAAGACTGAATCGCTGAGGCTCGGTTGTCCAGGATTTGCAGTTGGCCTCGTAGGGCGTGAGGCCCTACCGCCTTCACCACGAAATGCGCCACGTCATCTGCCGGAAGCCAATCCTTGGCATCCCGCGGCAGCAGGAACGCCTGGTCGCGGCTGAACGGAATGAACGCCGTCATGCGCAGCAGAATCGCCCATTTCAGGGCAACTGGGTATCCGACAGACTGCTAGGCCGTGCTGCGCCCGCCATCGACCGGCAGGGCGACGCCGGTGACGAAGGAGGCATCGTCGCTGGCCAGGAAGGCGACGGCCGCGGCGACCTCCTCCGGTCGACCGTAGCGTCCCATCGGGTGCCGCGCGCTAGAGGCCGCACGCAGCCGCGCCGCGTCCGGATTGCCGGCCAGGAAACCATCGGCCATAGGCCCCTCGATCGTGCCGGGACAAACGTCGTTGACGCGGATGCCCTCCGCGGCGTGGTCGAGCGCGATGGCATAGATCAACGCCACGACGCCGCCCTTGCTGGCGGCATAGGCCGCCATGCCCTGATTGCCGCGCAGCCCGATGACCGAGTCGATGTTGACTACGCTACGGCCGATACCCCGGCGCCGCAGCGGCAGCATGGCGCGGCAGCCCAGGGAGACGCCGGTCAGGTTGACGTCCACCAGGCGCTGCCAATCAGCCAGCGTGTGTGCTCGACGTCGCCGGTGGCCAGCACGCCGGCGCAGTTCACCAGCGCGTCCAGGTGTCCCTGCGTGGCCTCGACCTGTGCGGCCAGCGCCGCCCAGGATTCAGCCTGCGTGACATCGAGCAGCACCGCCGCGCCATCGGCCTGCGTGATGCTGTCACAGGCGATGACGCTCGCGCCCTCGGCGCCCAACCGTGCGCCGATCGCCCTGCCGATCGCACCGGCCGCACGTGCCAACAGTACGACGCGCCCTTTGAATCTCTGCACCGGATGCCCCTTCGTCCATCCGGCACAATCTGCCACGCTCGTCCGGCGCCTGACCACGCGGCCCGATCAGCCCAAGGGAGAAGACCATGACAGCAATCACCCGACGCCTGCTGGGCGGCCTCGCGGTCGGCGCAATCGCGCCTGGCATTGCCTCGGCGCAGGCGCCCTGGCCCACGCGATCCTTGCGGTGGATCGTGCCCTATGCCGCCGGCGGCGGTTCCGACTTTCTCGGCCGTACCTTGGCCGCCGCGGTCGGCACCGCCTTGGGCCAGTCCATAACGGTGGAGAATCGCGGCGGTGGTGCGACGATCCCCGCCACCGAGATGGCCGCGCGTTCCGCACCTGATGGCTACACGCTGCTTTCGGCCGACCTCACGGCGCTCGTCATAACCCCTGCCATGGCGCGGCGGCTGCCCTATGATCCGATCCGCGACTTCCGCCCGGTCGCGCCGATCGCACGGTTTCCCTACGTGCTTCTCGTGCATCCCGATGTGCCGGCTCGTAGTATGGCGGAGCTCATCGCGCTGGCGCGGGCGCGGCCGAACACGCTGAACTTCGCCCATGCCGGCACCGGCACGCCGAACCATCTCGGCACGGAGCGGCTGATCCGCGCCACCCGCATCCAGGTGGCACAGGTGTCCTACCGCGGTGGTGCGCCGGCGGTGACGGATCTGATCGCTGGCGTCGTGCAGGCGACTATCAGCGACTATGCCTCCGCCGCGCCGGCCCTTCAGGGCGGACGCGTGCGGGCGGTCGGCGTGCCTGCGGCGCAGCGCCTCGACCTGCTGCCGGATGTTCCGACGCTCGTCGAGCAGGGCATCACCGGCGCGGATGTGTATTCCTGGCAGGGCGTCGTGGTGCCGGCCGGCACCCCCGATGCGATCGTGGCGCGGCTTCAGGCCGAGATCGAGCGCGTGCTACGCACGCCTGAGATCGCGCAGCGCCTTCGCTCGGTCAGCCTGGAGCCGTTTCCGGGCAGCAGCGAGCAATTGCGGGACCTGATCGCCAGCGAGACGGCCATCTGGGGGCCGCTGATCCGGGATCTCGGGATAACACTCGACAGCTAAGGCCAGGCGGCACGGCCTAGGGGGCCGCCGCCAGGCGGCGCCCCCCCCGGGCATGCGACGCCAGTCCTCGCGCAAGGCATGGATGACCTTCCGGTTTTCCTCCAGCGCCCCTAGATTGAGCGGCAGGCGAAGCAACGTTCGCACAGCGCACATTCTTGATGGGGGCACGGCTTGGAGCGGCGGCTCGGGATCATCGTCAACCCGATCGCCGGCATGGGTGGCAGGGTTGGGCTGAAAGGCACGGACGGCGCCGACATACTGGCCCGCGCCCGCGCCCTGGGCGCCGCGCCGCAGGCGACCCCGCGCTGCCTTCGCGCGCTTCGGCGCCTGCCGCCGGAGAGCAGCTGCGAGATCCTGGCGGCGCCCGGGCAGATGGGCGAGGCTGTCGCCGCCGCCGCTGGGCTGCCGGCGCGGGTCGTCGGCCGCGGCGGCCGTTCCGCCGAAGCCACGCGGGAGGCCGCGACACGCATGGTGGAAGCCGGTGTGAACCTGATCCTTTTCGCCGGCGGCGATGGCACGGCCTGCGACCTGCGGGCCGCGGTCGGCCATCGCGTGCCCATCCTCGGCGTCCCCACGGGGGTAAAAATGCAATCGGCGGTCTTCGCCACCAGTCCGGAGGCTGCGGGCGAGGTGGCCAGTCGCTTCCTGCGAGATGGCCCCGGGCGCATCCGGTTGCGAGAGGCCGAGGTGATGGACCTGGACGAAGCCGCCTTTTGCCGGGGCCAGGTCATCGCGCGGCTGTTCGGCACCGTGATGGTTCCCGACCCTGGCCAGGGGCTACAATCGGCCAAGGCCCCGGCCATGGCGGATGATGAGGACGCGCTGGAGGCACTGGCCCGCCACGTCGCGCGCCAATGGCCGACCGACCGGTTGCTGGTGCTGGGATGCGGCACCACGGCGCGACGCTTCAAGCGCGCCCTGGGGTTCGACGGCAGCCTGCTGGGCGTGGATGCCGTCTTGGGGCGCCATGTGGTGGCGCAAGACCTGTCGGGGCAGGGGTTGCTTCACCTGCTGGCGCGCCATCCGGATGCCGCCCTGCTGGTAAGCCCGACAGGCGGCCAGGGCTTCGTCTTCGGCCGTGGCAACCAGCAGATCGGCGCGGAGGCCATCGCCCGGATCGGCCGCGCGAACATCATGGTCGTGGCAGGGGCACGCAAGTTACTCGGTCTCAATCCTTGTGTGCTGCACGTCGATACCGGCGATACGAACGTCGATGCTATGCTGGCCGGGCATATCGCGGTGGATACTGCGCCGGGGCGGCAGATGATGATGAAACTGGTGACCTGACCGATGGGGAACGACCGATGACGGCAGACATTGCACATCCCTGGATGGCCAATTCCACGCCGCAGGCCAAGGCCGCAATGCTGGAAGCGATCGGCGCGCCCGATATCGCCTCGCTGTTCTCGCAGATCCCCGCAGCACACCGGTTGGGGGCACCGCTGGACCTGCCGCCGGCGATCCCATCTGAAGTTGCGCTGAAGCGGCATATGCTGGGCTTGCTGGCGAAGAACCGCTCGGCTGAGGAGAACCTGTCCTTCCTCGGCGCCGGCATTTGGCAGCATCACGTGCCGGCGGTGGTGGATGAGATCGCCGGGCGCAGCGAATTCCTGACGAACGTCTGGGGCACGCCGATGTCAGACCACGGGCGCAACCAGGCCTGGTTCGAATTCTGCTCGCAACTCGGCGAGCTGGTCGGCATGGAATTCGTGGGCCTGCCCGTCTATTCCTGGGGCTGCGCGATCGGCCATGCCGCGCGCATGGCGGCCCGGTTGACCGGGCGGCGCGAGATCCTGGTCCCCGCCCTGATTGACCCTGAGCGGCTGGCAGTGTTGCGGCAGTATTGCGAACCGGAAGGCTCCGCAGGGCATATCGCGGTGGTGCCGGTTGCGGCCGATCCGGTGACGGGCCTGCTTGATCTGGCCGATCTCGCGGCCCGGCTTTCCGACCGCGCCGCGGCTGTCTATTTTGAGAATCCGGGCTTTCTGGGCGTGATCGAATCGCAAGGCGTCGAGATCGCGCGCCTGGCGCGTCTGGCGGGGGCGGAGATCATCGTGGGTGTCGATCCGATCTCGCTGGGCGTGCTGGCGCCGCCCGCCGATTATGGCGCGGATATCGTCGTCGGCACGATCCAGACCCTGGGCATCCACATGCTCTGCGGCGGCGGCGCGGGTGGGTTTTTGGCCAGCCGCGACGAGGAACGCTATGCGCGCGAATACCCGACGCTCAACATCTCCGCCGCCCCCACCACAATCCCCGGCGAATGGGGGTTTTCGCTGAGCTTGTCGCACCAATCCTCCTATGGCATGCGTGAGGAAGGTAAGGACTGGACGGGCAATTCGGTCTATCTGCACGCCATCGCGGCTGCGGCCTACATGACCCTGATGGGGCCGCGAGGGTTTTTCGATATCGGCGAGCGCATCCTGCAAACGACGGCGTATGCAGCGCATGTGCTGGCGGCGCTTCCCGGCGTTCGCGTGCGCTTCGCCAAAGACCTGTTCAAGGAAGTGGTGGTGGATTTTTCGCGCACTGGTCGTACGGTCACTGCT
Source organism: Acetobacterales bacterium (assembly GCA_038323655.1). Lineage (GTDB taxonomy): Bacteria > Pseudomonadota > Alphaproteobacteria > Acetobacterales > Acetobacteraceae > Humitalea. The sequence continues at coordinate 4,932 of JBBQHE010000191.1, forward strand.
ATCAACCGCGTCCTGCTGACTCATGGCATTTTTGGCGGGCGTGACCTGTCGGTTGACATGCCGGGGTTCGACCAGTGTGCGCTCTTCGCCGTCACCGAAATTCATACGGAGGAGGATGTGCGACGCCTGGTGGATGCGTTGAAGGCGATCCTGGCATGACCGGCACCACGCGCCTCTACCATCAGGCCCGCTGGCATGAACCTGTGGTGCATGCGCTGGGCGCACCCGGCCGGCGCGGCCTGGTCTTTCCCGGGCCCGAACCGGCCGTGGCCGCGATGGGCGATGCCGCAAGCCTGGTGCCGCCCGCGATGCGCCGCGCCCGCCCGCCCAGCCTGCCGGAAATGACCGAGCACGACACGCTGCGTCACTACCTGCGCCTGTCCCAACAGGTGCTCGGCATGGTCGGCATCAGCCTGTTCGGTACCTGCACCATGAAGTACAATCCACGCCTGTCCGAAGCCATAGGCCTACGGCCGCAGATGGCGGAACTGCACCCCTTGCAGGACCCCTCGACCTTGCAGGGTGTTCTGGAAATCCTCTGGCGCTTCGACCAGATCCTGCGCGCGCTGTCGGGCATGGATTGCTTCACTTTTCAAGCGGCTGGCGGTGCGGATGCGGCCTATACCCATGTCTGCGTGACGCGGGGCTGGCTGGCGGCGCGGGGCGAGTTGGGCGTGCGGGACGAGATTATCACGTCGATCCAAACGCATCCCTGCAACCCGGCGACGGCGGCGGCGGCGGGGTTCAAGGTCATCACCTTGCCGCTGGAGGAAGGCGGCTATCCATCGCTCGATGCGCTGCGCGCGGCGTTGTCGCCACGCACCGCAGCGTTGATGATCAACAACCCTGATGACATGGGCATCTACAATCCGCAGATCACGGAATGGGTGCGGCTGGTCAAGGACGCAGGGGGGTTGGCTTTCTACGACCACGCCAACTTCAACGGCGTAATGGGCAAGATCCGCGCGCGCGACCTAGGGTTCGACGCCTGCATGTTCATGCTGCACAAGACCTTTGGCGGGCCGAAGGGTGGCGGCGGGCCGGCGGTCGGTGCCTATGGCTGTTCGGCGGAACTGGAACCCTTCCTGCCGCGCCCTCTGGTTGGGCGCGATGAGACTGGACGCTTCACCCTGGAAACACCCAAGGACAGTGTCGGCAAGGTGCGTGAATTCCTGGGCAATGTGCATATCGTGATGCGCGCCTACGCCTGGGCGCGCGGCATGGGGGCGGAGGGCATCAACCAGGCGTCCGACCTGTCGGTGCTGGCGAACAACTACATGCAACAGGGGCTGACCGCGATCCGCGGGGTGGCGCTGTCCAACCCCGAGGTCACTTCACCGCGCATGGAAATGACGCGCTATGGCCTGGGGCCGCTGAAGCAGGACACGGGGCTCGGCGTTGTGGAAATCGGTAACCGCATGACGGACTACGGCGTGGATTCACCTTGGCTTTCGCATGAACCCTGGCTGGTTGCCGAACCCTTCACGCCTGAGGCCGGGGAGCTCTGGTCGAAGGAAGACATCGACACCTGGGTCGCCGTCGTCGCGAAAGTCTGCGAGGAGGCTTATGCAACGCCCGACATCGTGCGCCACGCGCCGCATAACGCGGCGATCGGCAAGGTTGACGGAGCGGCCTGCGAAGACCCGGCCCGCTGGGCCACCACATGGCGCGCGTTGCAGCGCAAGCAGGGTGGCGCCAGCGCGTGATACTGCGCTGGCAGGGACCTGACGGCGCGCGCGATGTGCCGTTGCAGCCTGGGCAAAGTCTGGCCGCGGCGCTGACGGAGGCCGGGATTTACGCGCTGCGCCAGACGCGGCGGGAGGGGCCGGGGCGCGGTATCTTCTGCGGTATGGGCGTCTGCCAGGATTGCCTGGTGGTGGTCGACGGAGAACCTAACCAGCGCGCCTGCATGACCCGCGCGCGAGCCGGTCAGACCGTTGCGTGGCAGCCCTATCCGGCGCCCGCGATTGACGCCCCGGCCGATGCTGGGTCGGAGATGCCGCCGGTCGAGACCTGTGACCTGCTGATCCTGGGCGGCGGCGCGGCCGGCCTGTCGGCCGCCATCGCGGCAGGGCGCTGCGGGCTGGATGTGTTGTTGCTGGACGAGCGGACGGCCGCGGGCGGGCAATACTACAAGCAGCCGGCACCGGGGCTGGTGGCAACGCCACTAGATGCTCAGGCGCTTGAGGGCGCGGCCCTGGTCGCCGCGGCCGAATCTTCCGGTGCCCGCATCTTGCGCGGTGCCGAAGCCTGGGGTGCCTTTGCCGCCGACCGCATCGCCATCTTCGACGGCAAGCGCACGCGCATGATCGCACCCGCGGCACTGATCGTCGCAACCGGCGCGCAAGAAGCGGGGCTGCCGCTGCCGGGATGGACGCTGCCGGGGGTGACGACGGTAGGGGCGGCGCAGACGCTGTGGCGGAGCTATCGCGTGACGCCGGGCCGCCGAGTGCTGGTTTCGGGGCACGGGCCGCTGAATCTGCAAGTGGCAGGCGAATTGGCGGCAGCGGGTTGCGATGTCGTGGCGGTGGCCGAGGTCGCGCACATGACCGATGTGGGCGCGGGTTTTGCCATGCTGCACGCCGACCCGGCACTGGCGTTACGCGGCTTGGCGCTGCTGGCGCAGTTGCGACGCCATGGTATCCCGCTGCTGCGCGGTGCGCACCTGACCGCCGTCGTGCAGCACGAAGGCGCCCTGCGCGCGACGGTGCAAACTACGCGCGGTAACAGGATGTTTGAGGTCGATGCCGTGTTGATGGGCTATGGCTTCCTGCCTGCCAACGACGTGCTGCGTGCACTGGGTGCTTCACACGACCATGATGCCTTGCGTGGTCATCTGGTGACCCGGCGCGATGCGGATGGCATGACCTCGGTCGATGGCGTCTATGCCGTCGGTGATTGTGCCGGGGTGGGTGGCGCGCATGCCGCGCGAGAGGATGGGATCATCGCAGCCTGTGCCGTGGCGCGCCGGCTTGGGCGCGCCGTGCCGCCCGACATGCTGGCGGCGGCACGCGCGCGGCTGATCCGCCACCATCGTTTCCAAGCCGCTCTCTGGCGCCTTTTCGCGGCGCAAAGACCCGGCATCGCTCTGGCCGACGACACCACGCTGATCTGCCGTTGCGAGGAGGTGACCAAGGCCGAGATCGTGGCGGTCCTGGCTGATGGCGTGCCGTCGATCGGTGAGGTAAAGCGCCGCACCCGTTGCGGCATGGGGCGCTGCCAGGGCCGGTACTGCGCGCCCGTCCTGGCGACATGGCTGGCCCAGGTGCAGGGGCGGCCGCTAGATGGTCAGGCGATGTTTGCGCCCCAGGCGCCGATAAAGCCGATCGCCATCGCCGATATCGTGGCCCGATGATCCCCGCCGAAATCGACACAGCGGTGATAGGCGGGGGCATCGTGGGGATGTGCGCGGCGCTTCACCTCGCGCGCGAAGGCGATGGCGTGCTGGTGCTGGATGACGGCCGGCACAGCGGCACCAATGCCAATGCAGGCAGCCTGCATGTCCAGATGCAGAGCCGCTTTCTGCGCCTCTATCCCGACCAGGTGCCGGGGCTGGAGGCATCCCTGCCGCTGTATGTCGCCGCCGCCCGTCTCTGGGCGCAACTGGCCGAGGATCTGAGTACGGATTTCGAACTGCGCGCAAGCGGCGGGCTGATGGTGGCCGAAGATACGGCGGCGCTTGGGTTTCTTGCCGCCAAATGCGCGCGGGAGGCGGCGCTGGGCCTGCGCGTGCACATGCTGGGCCGGGCGGAACTGGCCCGCATCGCGCCCTACCTTGGCCCCGCGGTGATCGGGGCCGAGTTGTGTGAGGATGAGGGCAAGCTGAACCCCTTGCTGGCCAACCAGGCCGTGCGGCATGCGG
>JBBQHE010000192.1:0-8777 GCA_038323655.1 Acetobacterales bacterium
TCAGGACTGGCCGAAGGCGAGCACGCGCTCGACATCCAGCACGATCAGCAGGCGCCCGTCCTGGCGATGCACGCCGCGGCTGACCGCGGCCCACAGCGGGTCCAGCGTCGGCGGATTGGGTGCCGCATCACGCGCCGCCAGCGGCACGACCTCGCCCACCGCATCGGACAGCAGGCTGTAGAGTTCGCCGTTCTGCTCGACCACGATGCTCATCGGCTTGGGCGCACCGGCCTCACGCGGCGGCAGGCCCAGCCGGCGCCGCAGGTCGATGGCCGTGACGATCCGGCCGCGCAGGTTCAGGCTGCCCGCCACCTCGGGCGGGGCCAGCGGAATGCGCGTGATGGTCTGCGGGCCCAGAACATCGCGCACCGAAAGGGCCGGCACCGCGCAGGGCTTGCCGCCCACGGTCAGGGTCAGGAAGACCTGTTCGGCTTCGTCCTGCGCGCGTGGCGGGGCGCCGTGGCGGTTGTGCGGTTCACGGGCCTGGGCATCGGCGATCTGCATAGCTTGTCTCCTCGGTGTCGCGTCAGGCGCCGGCATGGGCCAGGCAATCCGCCAGGCTGCGCAGCAGCGCCTCGCGGTCGAACTTGCCAACGTAGTCGGTGAAGCCCGCCTCGCGGCCTCGGGCCACATCGGCCGCAGCCGACCGGCCCGACAGGGCAATCATCGGCAGGTCGCGCCAGATGCCTGCATCCCGCACGGTGGTGGCGAAATGCAGCCCGTCCATGCCCGGCATTTCAATGTCGGAGACGATGGCATCGAACATCTGCCCGGCGTCGCGCAGCCGCAGCGCCGCCGCCGCATCATCAACCGCGGTGATGTCATATCCCTCGGCCGAAAGCGCCGGCACCAGCAGGTGGCGGAAGAAGGCGTTGTCCTCCACCACCAGCAAGCGTGCCCGCGCGGTGCCGGTGCCTTCGGGGGCGAACCAGTCTTCGCCGGCCTGCCGCAGCCAATAGCCGCAGTCCAGCACCTCGGTCACCTTGCCCGCGATCACCGCGCTGCCCAGGAAGCCCGGCTGGTCCTGCCGCGCTTCGATCTTGAGATGGTCCTCGACCACGTCCAGGATCTCATCGACCATGAGCCCCAGCGCATGGTCGCGGTCGGTGAAGACCAGCACCGGCTGGCGGGCGCCGGGCTCGGGCGGCATCCAGTGGCCTGACAGCGGGATCAGCGGCATCAGCCGACCGCGATACTGCACGACGGGCCGGCCGCCCGCGGTCTCGATCTGATCGGCGGCGATATCCTCCAGCCGCGCGATCAACCCGAGCGGCACGGCCTTGGGCGTGTTGTCGCCAGCACGGAACAGCAGCATCGCGGTGCGCGCGGCCGATTGCAGCCCCGCACTCGTGGTGTTCAGGGTCGCGGCATCCTCCGCCACGCCATCGGCGCCGACGCCGGTTGCGCGCGCAATCCCGTTGGGGTCCAGGATCATGATGACCGACCCGTCGCCCAGGATGGTGTTGCCGCTGAACATCGTGACATGCCGCAGGATCGGGGCGACCGGCTTGACCACGATCTCCTCGGTGTCGAAGACCCGATCGACGATGATGCCGAAGACATGCGGGCCAACCTGCGTCACCACGACGAAGCCCTCGTTGCCCGAAGCATCCGGCGCATCGAGGTTCAGCAGCGAGGACAGCCGCACCAGCGGCAGCAACCGGTCGCGCAGGCGCAACACCGGCGTGTCGTTGACGCGCTCCACCTGCGCACCCTCGGCCACCTCGCCGCCCACGCGGACCAGTTCCAGCACACCGATCTGCGGGATGGCAAAGCGTTCGCCGCCGGCTTCCACCACCAGCGCCGAGACGATCGCCAGCGTCAGTGGAATCTTGATGGTGAAGGTCGTGCCGCGACCTTCGCGGGAACGCAGCTCGATGGTGCCGCCGATCTTCTCGATGTTGGTCTTGACCACATCCATGCCGACGCCGCGGCCAGAGACCGAGGTGATGGCGGCCGCGGTCGAGAAGCCGGCCCGGAAGATGAAGCGCTGGATGTCGCGCTCATTCATGCTGGCCAATTCCGTCTCCGAGGCCAGACCCTGCGCGATCACCTTCTTGCGGATGCGCTCGACGGGCAGGCCGCGGCCGTCGTCGCCGACCTCGATGATGATGTGCCCGCCCTGGTGATAGGCGTTGAGGATGATCCGCCCCGTCTCCGGCTTGCCCGCGGCGCGGCGTTCCGCGGGCGTTTCCAGCCCGTGGTCACCGCTGTTTCGGACCATGTGGGTCAGCGGATCCTTGATCAGTTCCAGCACCTGGCGGTCGAGTTCCGTCTCGGCCCCCTTCATGTCCAGGTCGATCTTCTTGCCAAGTTCGTGCGTCAGGTCGCGCACCAGGCGCGGCAGCTTCGCCCAGGCATTGCCGATCGGCTGCATGCGGGTCTTCATCACGCCTTCCTGCAGGTCGGTCGTGATGTGCGACAGGCGCTGTAGCGGCACGGCGAAGGCGTTGTCGCCCAGGGCCCGGGCCGACTGGATCAACTGGTTGCGCGTCAGCACGAGTTCGCTGACCAGCGTCATCAGCCCTTCCAGCACATCGACCGAGACGCGGATGGTCTGCGGCGCGTTCGCCCCGCCGGTCACAGCCTCGCCGCCGGCCTCGGCGGGCGTTGCCACAGCGATGACCGGAGGAGGCGCTTCGGCGACCGGCGGCGGGGCCGCGGCCACGATCGGCGCCGGGGCCGCGGCCGCAACCGGGGGCAGGGCAGCAGGGACCGCTGCGGGCGCTGCCTCGCCGGCGAAGGCTGCGTCCAGCGCGCCGATCAGGGCGCTGTCGTCGCCCGTGGGCTCAGCCCCGACCTTGCCGATCCCGATCACGATCTCCTTGATGCGATCAAGCGAGGAGAGCACCAGCGTGATCCCCGTGGGCGTCACCGCAAGGCTGCCGTCCCGGTAGCGACCAAGCACATTCTCGGCTGCATGGGCCACCTTCTCCAGCCGGCCGAGGCCAAGGAAGCCGCAGGTGCCCTTGATGGTGTGCACGAGCCGGAAGATTTCCGACAGGGTCGGTCGGTCGTCCGGGGTGCGTTCCAACCGCACCAGGGCAGCGTCCAGGGCCTCAAGCCCCTCATTCGTCTCGGTCAGGAAATCGGCGAGAAGGTCGTCCATGGCACATCCCCGGGCAGTAGCGAGGCGGTGTTATCGACGGTCTTCGGCGAAGGAAGGGTAAAGGCCGGGCGCCTTGTTGCCGGCACCAAGGGCGTTTGTTTCAGATGCGGGTCAGGCCGAGAGGGCCCGGCATGTCGGCCGGACCGAAGCCGGCGGACAGGCGCCAGCCCTCGGCCACCGCAAGCGCGGCCAGGAAAGGGGCCAGCACACGCCGCGGGTCCGGATCGGTCGCCATGCCGGCAACGGCGGCGGAAAACCCGGCCGGCCAGCGGGCACCTGGACCATGTGGCAGCACCATCATCGCCGTCGGCGTGCCGGTCAGGTGGACCGTGCCGCCCCGCGGCAGCGCTTCGGCCGCCAGAAGCGTAGCGACCAGCGCAAGTTGCACGGCGGGCGGCGTGAGATCCGCGTCCGGCGGCAGGGTGCTGTCGAAATGAACGCGGCCACCAACGAGCATCGCATCGACCATCGCGGCCAGCTCCGCGGCGGCCATCGGCCCGGTATCGCCGCCGCAGGCTGCACGCCAGACGCGCAGCCGGGCCCGCAGCAACGCTGCGCCTTCGCGGGCCACGTCAAGCGTTTCGCTGGCGGGTTCAGCCATTTCCAGCATTGCGGCGACAGTGCCGACCGGGCCGCCGAAATCATGGCACAGACGCGCGCAGAGGCTCTGGGCCAAGGCCAGGCCCGACGATCCCGCCTGGTGGCCGTCTATTCCCTGATTTTCACTCATCATGTTGTCCAGTTTGCCCTGATCTGGGCGTCGGCGTTAGCGACCGGGGGTTGCAGCGCAGTAAACTCGGCTTGATTCTCCCCTGATGTCCCTCACGCTCGAACCCGGCATGCGCGTCCGCCACCCACAGCGTCCCGAATGGGGCGTCGGCCAGGTGCAATCGGTGATCGGCGATCGTGTGACGGTAAACTTCGAGGAACAGGGTAAGGTTCTGATCAATGGCGCCGTGGTGCAACTGGACGTGGTGGACGACGCCTGAGCGCATTGCTGCACTGCGGCATGATTCCCGTTGCAATCGCCACCGCACCGGCGCGATCCTCCGAAACAGCGGCCCCGACTGGCCACCCAAGGCTGGGCAGCCCGGTTCCGTGTCAAGGAGAAGCTCGCATGCTCGACAGTCCCCTGGTCAACCTTTTTTCCCACGTCAAGCCTGGGGATACGGCATGGCGGCAGGATGGGCTGCGCGCCTTTTTTCTCTACCGGGACCTGGGGATCAAGGACGCGACCGGCGGCCGGGTCATCGCCCACCTGGTCAAGGCCAACCCGGATCGCCCACCCACCGAGGGCACCGGCTGGCACCAGCACATCGCTGAATTCCAGATCGTACTGATGACCAAGGGCTGGGCCAAGTTCATGTACGAGGACCAGGTCACCCTCGTCGAAGCCGGCGACTGCGTGCACCAGCGCCCAGGGATCACACACTACCTTTTCGACTACTCGCCCGACATGGAATACCTGGAGATCGTCGGCCCGGCCGATTTCGGCACGATCGAGGCAGCCGCCATGGCCGAGGTCCCAAGGCCAACCCCCTGGACCGCGTGACCACCCCGGCTTGCCGCGAGGCGCCGAGGGTGCCTTAACCGCCGGGGTGGGCGGGGGGCCGCGGGTACGGATGGCGGCTTTTCTCGACGCACTGATCACCCTGCCAGGGACATGGCAGATCTGGGCCGCCGCCTTCGCCACCGCCATCGCCGGGCTGATGCGTGGCTATGCCGGCTTTGGCACTGCGCTGCTGCTGTCGCCGGTGTTTTCCACGCTTTGGGGCCCGCTGGCCGGCGTGCCGGTCATGCTGCTCATGGAATTGCTGGTCTCGGTGCAGTTGCTGCCCAAGGCCATGGGCCATGCCGACCGCCGCACCATCCTGCCGCTGGGCCTTGCCGCCTGCATCGCGACACCGCTCGGCGCCTGGGTCTTGCTGACCACGGATGCCGAGGTGCTGCGGCGGTCGATCGGGCTGCTGGTGCTGTGCTTCGGCTTCGCGCTGATCTCCGGCTGGCGCTACCGCGGCACCCGACCGACCGGGCTGAACGTGTCGGTCGGGCTGATCTCGGGCCTCATGAAGGGCGCCACCGGCATGAGCGGCCCACCCGTCATCCTCTACCTTCTGGCGGGCACCGAGGAAGCGCGCCAACACCGCGCCAGCCTGATCCTGTTCTTTGCGATGATTGCCATCGTCTCGCTGGTCGCCCCCATCATCGCCGGGCTGGTCGGGCCGGTGGTCCTGGCCAAGGTCGTCCTGCTGCTGCCGGTGCTGCTGGCCTTCGTACCGATCGGTGCGAGGTCGTTCCACATCCTTCCCGTGGTCTGGTACAAGCGCTTTGCCCTGATTTTCCTGACCGGCGCCGGCGGTTTCGCTTTGTTCTTCTGATCGGCGCGTTTTGCCGCCATGCGCCGCGGGCACTTGCGGCGCGGGGGGGTTCCGGACCAAATCCTGTTTCAGACAAAAAAGTTCCCGACACCCATCCCGCGACAACAGGGACCACGCCCATGATCGATCCGTTCGGCCGGCGGATCTCCTACCTCCGCGTTTCGGTCACCGACCGCTGCGATCTTCGCTGCGTGTACTGCATGGCCGAGGACATGACCTTCCTGCCCAAGGCCGAGGTCCTGTCGCTGGAGGAGTTGGACCGTCTTTGCGGCACCTTCATCGGCCTGGGCGTCGAACGCATCCGGCTGACCGGGGGCGAGCCTTTGGTGCGGAAGAATGTGATCTCGCTGGTTCGAAGCTTGGGCGCGCGCATCGGCGCGGGGGGGCTGAAGGAACTGACCGTCACCACCAACGGCAGCCAGTTGACCAAGCTGGCCGACGCCCTGTTCGCGGCCGGGGTGCGCCGCATCAACGTCAGCATGGACACGCTGGACGCCCAAAAATTCGCCGCCATCACCCGCTGGGGCAAGCTCGAACCCACGCTGGACGGCATCTTTGCCGCCAAGGCCGCCGGGCTGAAGGTCAAGATCAACGCGGTCGCGCTGAAGGGTGTGAACGAAGACGAATACGACCGCATGCTGGCCTGGTGCGGCGAGCACGGCTTCGACCTGACCCTGATCGAGACCATGCCCATGGGTGAGATCACCGGCGACCGCACCGACCAGTACCTGCCGCTGTCGCTGGTGCGCGAACGCCTCGGCCGCCGCTGGACGCTGACCGAAAGCGGCCACACCACCGGCGGGCCGGCGCGCTACTACGACGTCGCGGAAACCGGCGGGCGGCTGGGGCTGATCACGCCGATGACCCACAATTTCTGTGAATCCTGCAACCGGGTGCGGCTGACCTGCACGGGTACGCTGTACATGTGCCTGGGCCAGGAGGACGCGGCCGACCTGCGCCGACCGCTGCGCGACCCGTCAGTGGACGACGCCGCCCTGCGCGAACACATCCTGGCCGCCATCGCCCGCAAGCCCAAGGGCCATGATTTCGTGATCGGCCGCCGCCAGGCACCCGCTGTGTCGCGCCACATGAGCGTGACAGGGGGCTGACGGTGGCCGAGTTGATCAGCCGCCTGGCGGTGCCCGGCCTGCCCGAATGGACCGGGCTGCTGGTGCTGTTGCTGATGATCCTCTTTGTGCTCGCCTTCGCACTGATGCCCTTCTCGGTCTTCGGCTTGAAGGGGCGGATCGACGGGATCGAGGCGCAACTGGACGAGATCCAGGCCGAACTGCGAACCCTGTCGATGCGGCTGCCGGAGACCACCGCGCGCCGCCGCGTCAGCGCCGATGACGGCTGGGCCGAACCGCCCGCCACGCTGCGCGCCGCGCGCGAGGACGCCGAAGCCCCGCGCATGACCCCGCCGATCCCGCCGCCGGCCGCCGTGCCCGGCAGCCGGACCGGCGCCCCCTCGGCCGCCCGCAGCGAACCGCGCATGGACTGGCCGCGTGGCGGCCGCTGACAGCAGGAACCCCCGCCATGCGCATCTCCGCCATCCAGATGAACCCCGGCCATGACAAGGCCGCCAACCTTGCCACGGCCGAGCGGCTGATCAACGACGCCGTCGCCGCAGACCGACCCGACATGGTCGCCCTGCCCGAGATCTGGACCTGCCTCGGCGGCGATCGCGCCGGCAAGTTTGCCGCGGCCGAGGTGCTGGGTCAGGACGCCAACGGGGCCTATGCGCTGCTGCAAGGCCTGGCGCGGCGCCATGGCGTTTTCGTCCACGGCGGCAGCATCGGCGAAACCGGCGGCGACAGGCTCTACAACACCACCGTCGCCTTCGGCCCGGATGGCACCGAACTCGCCCGCTATCGCAAGATGCACCTGTTCGACATCGTCACCCCCGACGGCACCGGCTATCGCGAAAGCAGCACCTATGGCGCGGGGTCGGAGGTCGTGACCTATCGCGCCGGCGACGTCACCATCGGCTGCGCTATCTGCTACGACCTGCGCTTTGGGGAACTGTTTCTCGACCTGCGGCGGCGCGGCGCCGACGTCATCATGCTGCCCTCGGCCTTCACGCTGGCGACCGGCAAGGACCACTGGGAGGTGCTGATCCGCGCCCGTGCCATCGAAACCCAATGCTGGTTCGTGGCCCCGGCCACCTGGGGCCGGCACAGCGAACCCAAGGGGACGCGCGAAACCTTTGGCCACAGCCTGATCTGCGACCCCTGGGGCCATGTCGTGGCCAAGGCCAGCGATGGGGTGGGCTTCATCACCGCGCGCATCGACCTCGGGCTGACCACCCGGGTGCGCCGCGACATGCCGGTGCTGGAACACCGCCACCCGGCCCATCCGCCTGCCGCGAGGGCCGCCGCCTGACCGTGCCACGGGCGGCCTTCCTGGCCTCAGCCTCGCCCAGCGCCCAGGCTGCACGTGCCAGGCTCGCGCAGCTGCACGGCGAGGTGTCGGAGGAAGATGCCGAGATCATCGTCGCCCTGGGCGGCGACGGCTTCATGCTGGAAACCCTGCATCGCTTCATGGGCCGGGCCATGCCGGTCTATGGCATCAACCGCGGCAGCGTCGGCTTCCTGATGAATGCCTATCGCGAAGACGACCTGCCGCAGCGCCTGGCCGAAGCCCAGGCCGCAACCCTGCACCCGTTGCGCATGGTCGCCGAGGATGCGCATGGCGTACGGCACGAGGCCCTGGCGATCAACGAAGTCAGCCTGCTGCGCGAAACGCGCCAGGCGGCAAAAATCCGTATCGTGGTGGATGGGCGGGAACGCCTGGCCGAACTGTCCTGCGACGGGGTGCTCGTCTCCACCCCGGCCGGCAGCACCGCCTACAACCTGTCGGCGCATGGCCCGATCGTGCCGCTTTCGGCCAACCTGCTGCCGCTGACACCGATCAGCGCCTTTCGCCCCCGGCGCTGGCGGGGGGCGCTGCTGCCCTCCGAAGCGCGCGTCGTCTTCGAAGTGCTGGAAGCCGAAAAACGCCCGGTCGCCGCCGTCGCCGACTTCACCGAAGTGCGCGAAGTGGTGCGGGTGGAAGTGCGCGAAGACCGCGACGTGTCGCTGACCCTGCTGTTCGACCCCGACCACGGCCTGTCGGAACGCGTGAGCGCGGAGCAGTTTACGGTCTGAGGCCGCGCGCTTTGAGAGGGGCTTTCCCCCCCTCAAAGCGCGCTCCAGCAGGAGGCCGTGCCCCCTGCACCCGCCGAGGTTTTATTTGGCCAAGCCAGGGGAGGGGCATAGTGCGCCCTTGATGACGAGCGCGCCCTTGATGCC
>JBBQHE010000193.1:0-8750 GCA_038323655.1 Acetobacterales bacterium
GGGTCTTCCGGCAGGCCGAGGCGCGCGCACACCCGATTCATGGTGCCGCCAGGCAGCAGGCCGAGAATACGGTCGCCGCCGATCGCACATTGGGCGATGGCCCGAAGGGTGCCGTCACCGCCGGCGACGAAGACCACTTCGGCGTCACCGACCTCGGCCCATTGACGTTCCGGCGTGGTTTCCTCGTCGGGGTATGCCACGAGCGCGAAGCCCGCTTCGGCGATCGCTGCTTCCAGGACTTGCCGAGGGTTTTGCAGCTTGGCCATGGTGCCGGACCGCGGGTTCAGGATCAGGGCGGCGCGCAAGACAGGTGTCTCCGGCAAGAAAGCGCCGCATGGCGCGGGCCAGGCCCGCGCCATGCGGCTTGTGGCTCAACCGCGGCGCGTCGTCGGATATTCGAAGGCCGGCCGCGCCTGCAAGGCTTCCTTGCTGCCGCCGGGCAGCGTCATGCGCTCCTGTTCCGTGCTCCAGCGCATCTCGCTCAACGGCAGCGACACGAGCCGCGCGCCGATGCCGAGGAAGCCGCCGACCGACACCACGGCCATGGGGCGGTCGCCCGTCGGGCTGAGCAGGACATCCTCGACCTCGCCGATCGACTCATTGCGATCATTGTAGACGTTGCTGCCGATGATCTGGCTGACCCGCGGGCGCTGCGCCAGCACCGAGTTGCGGGTCATGGTCACATCGGGGGTCGTGGCGCGGTCGATCGCGCGGCCGATGGCGGTGCCGGGCGGGTTGGCGGGCGTCACGGCAGCCTGGCCGAAGGCCACGGCCGGAACGGCCATCAGGCCGGCGATGGTCATCGCCATGATGGGGCGACTGGTCTTCCTGGTGATCTGCATGTCTGGCTCCTTCAGGGTACGGCCGCCTGTTGTCGCGGCCTGCTGCTGGAACGTCTGGCCAGGGGCGTGGTTGCCGCCGAACAGGCAAAGGCCCGCCACCCGGGCGGGCGGCGGGCCGATCGGCCTTGGCATTCAACGTCGGCGGGCGGCCTTGATCGCCTGTTCCACCAACATCGCGCCGATCGCCATCGCCGGCACACGCCAGCCGAGCAGCAACAGGCCCTCCTGCGCCATGCCGGCGCCCGTCACGCGGGCCAGCGCCAACTGGCGCACATGCATCGCTTCCAGCGCCACCACATCGGTCCGCCGGCGCCCGGCCAGCAGCAGTGCCCCGGCCAGCGCCAGGTCAACGGCGGCGATGCCAAGCGCCGCCACCATCGGCCCTTGGGCCTCGGCCAGGGCGATCCAGCCCGCCACATGCAGGAACACGACGGCGGCGAGCGCAAAACCCGCCGCCGCCGCCCGCCAGACCAGCCGTTGCGCCGCACCCGATGCCTCCCGCCGCCAGCGCAGGCTTTCCGCCTGCGCCGCGACGCTCAGAAGATCGAGGCTGCGCACGGTCAGCGCCGCATCAGCGCAGCGACGACAAAGCCGGCCAGCGCCGCAATACCGAGCGCCGCGAACGGATTTTCGCGCACCGAGGCGCTGACGCGGTCGGCCTGGTGGCGGACTTGGTCCGAGGCATCGCGCGCGGCGGTGCCGGCGTGCTCGGCGGCATTGACCAGCGCCGGGGTCACGCGCTCGGTCATCAGGGCTTCCACCTTCGCGCGCAGGTCGGCGATCTCGTTGCGGGCCTGGTCGGTGTAAGAATCGTTCATGGTGATCTCCTGTGGTTGGTTGGGGGTCAGTCCAGGTGGCTGCGCAGCAGCCAGGCGGCCTTGTCGTGCACCTCGATGCGATGGGTCAGCATGTCGTGGGTCGCCAGGTCCTCGGCTTCCTCCGCCTGCATCGCCAACGCCTTGGCACGGGCCGAGATGGCCGCGTTGTCGGCGGCCAGCATCTCGACGGCGTCCTTGGTGCTTTTCACCCCGTCGGTCTCGTCCAGGCTGGCCAGGTTCAGCATGGCCTTCATGCTGACCGGGGCACGCGTACCCAAAGCGCGCACCCGCTCGGCAAGGTCATCAACCGCTGCGAAAAGCTCAGTGTATTGCGCCTCGGTCAGCTTGTGGATGCCGAAGAAGTTGCTGCCGGTTGCGTTCCAGTGACAGGCCTGGGTCTTGACCATCAACAGATAGGTGTCGGCGAGATAGCCGTTCAGCGCCTCGTCGACCTTGGTGTTGCCGCGCCGGGCCTTGCCGGAATCGGAATGTGCCATTGCATGGCTCCTCGTTGTGCGGCAACGGCGGCGCGGTCGTAGCGCCCGCGCCGGTGCGGCGACGTCTCGGCTTCGGCACAAGCGGAATGCGCTGCACCCTCTGCCTTGGCTTCGAAACGCAACAGCCTGCCCGGCGTTGCATCGTCATCGGCAAGGATACGGCGCATGGCACCATTTCGACTTCAGACCCCCGGCAGCACCGATTGGGGCTGGCCCGCGCGGCTGCTGCTGGTGCTGGCTGTCATGGCCGCGCTCTACCTCGGGCGCGACATCCTGGCCCCTTTGGCGCTGGCGCTGCTGCTGACCATCGCCGCCCTGCCAGTGGCCGAGTGGCTGGAACGCCGCGGCGTGCCGCGCGTGCCGGCGGTCAGCCTGGTGCTGTTGCTGGTCGTCTCCGCCTTGGGCACGCTGCTCGCCATCGTGGTCAGCCAGGCGTTGGCGCTGGCCGCGGAGTTGCCGCGCTACGAACAGGTCCTGCGGTCGAAGCTGCTCGACATCAGCGCCGAATCCGGGCCGATCACCAACCTCATCCGCCTCGGCAACCGGCTGGGCAATGCGATGCAGCCCAGCGATGCGCCGGCGACAGCCATGGTGACCGTGGCGGCCTCTCCCGAAAGCCCGCTGTCCACCCTGTTCGGCCTGTTGCATGTCGTGCTCGCACCGGCCGCGACGCTGGCGATCACGCTGCTGCTGATGGCGTTCCTGCTGATCTGGCGCGAGGACACGCGCGACCGCATCCTGCGCCTGGCTGGCCTGCACGAAATGCACCGCACCACCCTGGCGATGGGGGACGCGACCGAGCGGGTGGGCCAGTTCCTGCTGATGCAGCTGGTCGTCAACGGCGCCTTCGGCGCGGCCATGGGCCTTGGCCTCTGGGCGCTCGGCGTGCCCAATGCGCCGCTCTGGGGCATCATGGGCTTCAGCCTGCGGTTCGTGCCCTATCTCGGCGCGCCGATCTCGGCGCTGTTCCCGCTGATCGTCGCTTTCGCCACGACCGAGGGCTGGCAGACCGTCATCCTGATCGTGGCGCTGTTCGCGGTGGTGGATGGTATCGCCACCTACGTCGCCGAGCCCTTCCTCTATGGCGCCAGCACCGGCGTCACGCCGCTGGCGCTGCTGCTGTCATCGGCCTTCTGGGCGGTGCTCTGGGGGCCGATCGGGCTGATCCTCGCGCCGGCGATGACGGCCTGCCTCGCGATCCTGGGGCGGCGGGTCGAGACCTTTGCCTTCCTCGATGTGCTGATGGGCGACACCGAGCCGCTGACCCCGCCGGCGCGCTTCTATCAGCGCATCCTGGCGGGGGACGCGCGCGGCGCGCAGGCGCTGCTGGAGGAAGCGTCGGCGCGCGATGGCGTGGCCGTGGCGCTGCAGGCGCTCGCCCTGCCGGCCATCGCCCAGATCAGCGCCGACCGCCCGTCGGACGGCTTCGGCCCGGGCCTGGCGCTGCGCGCCGCGCGGGGGTTGCTGACCGTGCTGGATGGGGTGGCCGAGGAAAGCGTGGCACCGGGCGATGCCTCGGCCATCGCGCTGCTGCCGGTGGCCGGTGCGCTGGACCGCGCGGCGGCCGCCGTGCTGCTCGCGGCCCTGGCCGAGGAAGGCCACGCCGCCATGATCGGCCCGGCCGTGCGTGGCAGGACGAAGCTGGTCGTGCTGGTCGCCACCGCCCCGGCCGCGGGGCCGAGGCTGCGCCGGGCGCTGGTCGAGGCCCGCGCCAGTGGCGCGCGGCTGCTCGGCTTCGCCGCCGCCGAGGAAGCGCAGGATGCCTTCCTGGAAGCGGATGCCGCACTGCTCTGCCTGGACGGCCTGCCGGCCCTTCAGGCGGCGGTCGAAGCCCTGGAACCGGTGCTGGAGGACAGCGTCATGCCACCGGCCTGAGCGAGACGAAGGCGGCGCGCAGCAGCCCCATCAAGGCCTGGGCACTGGTCGGCGAGGTCAGCACCGGCAGGTCGCTGCCGGCCTCGGCGGCGACCCCGTCGGGGGCCAGCAGCACCACGGTCGCGGCACGGCGCCGCACCAGGTCCAGCACCGGCTGCACCGATCGCCCGCCGGGCGCCACGGTCAGCACCGCGGCGTCCAGGCCGGTGTTGTGGATCAGCGCGATCGCTTCGGCCGCGGTGCCGACCGGTCCGACCACCTCGCAACCGGCCAGGCGCAGTGCCTCGGCCAGTTGCGCCGCATTGTCCCGGTCGTCGTCCACCAGCAGCACGCGCCGGCCCGTCAGCACCGGATCGGCGCCGCCGATGACCCGGCCCATGATGGCGCCCGGGCCGATCCGCAGCGCGCAGCGCAGCCCCTGCGGTTCCCAGTATCGGGTGATCCCGCCATCCAGCTGCGTCCCGGCATTGGCTTCGATCAACTGCGACCCGAAACCGCTGTGACTGGGCACGCCATCGATCGGCGGGCCGTCGGTTTCCCGCCACTCCAGCAGGGCGCCGCTGGCGGTGACCGACCAGCGCACGGCCAGGCGGCCTTCGGGGACGGAGAGCGCGCCGTATTTCGCGGCATTGGTCACCAGTTCGTGCAGCACCAGGGTCAGCGGCTGGGCGGCCTCGGCGCAGAGCCGCACCGGCGGCCCCTCGATGGTCGTGGTCGCGAGATGGGAGCCGAGTTCCTGGGTCACGATCTCGCGCAGGTCGGC
Organism: Acetobacterales bacterium; assembly: GCA_038323655.1. Lineage (GTDB taxonomy): Bacteria > Pseudomonadota > Alphaproteobacteria > Acetobacterales > Acetobacteraceae > Humitalea. The sequence goes on from JBBQHE010000193.1 coordinate 4,796, forward strand.
CGCCACCCATTTTTCCCGGGCGAGCACGGTGTGGACGCGGGCCATGGCGGCGATCCGGCCCTCCAGCACCTCGACCAGCGCCGGCATGTCCTCGGTCGCCTGCGCCACCGACAGCCGGATCAGGCTGCGCACCACCGCCAGGGCGTTCTTGGCCCGGTGGTCCACTTCCTGCGACAGCAGCCGCTCGGCCTCCTGCGACAGCTTGCGCGCGGTGATGTCGAGCACCGCGCCGCTGATGCCGATCAGGTCGCCGCCGACGCCGCGAACGGGGCGATAGCTGCACAGCCAGACCCGGTCTTCGCCGTCCTGGCCGGCATCCTGGCCGGCGACTTCCACATCCTCCACCGACTGGCCGGTTTCGATCACCCGGCGCAGCAGCGGGACGATCATCGGCGCCATGCGCGGGGCGATCTCCCCCAGGGTGCGTCCGATGTGGTCTTCGGGCCTGGCGCCGTTCGCCGCCGCCAGCACGCCGTTGATCGCGACGAACCGCAGGTCGGGATCGAACAGGCACAGCCCGACCGGCGCGTTCTCATAGGTGGCGCGCAGGCGGGCCGCGCCCTCGGCGGCCTCGGACTGGGCCGCGCGCAGGTCGTGGAAGTCGATGGCAACCCCTGTCCAGCCGGTGACATGGCCGTCGGTGTCGCGGATGGGTGCCGCCTTGTTCAGGAACCAGCGCCAAGCCTGGTCCTGCGCGCGGCACAGCCGGATCTCAATGCCATAGCCGCCGTGCCCTGCCTCCTGCGCATCGGCGATGGCCGCGGCCCAGGCGATCCGGATCCGTTCATGGTCGTCCGGATGCACGGCGGCGAGCCAGCCCATGCCCAGGGCTTCGGCTTCCGGCAGCCCGGTCAGTTCCCGCCAGTAGCCATTCAACCAGGTCATGTTGCCCGCCTGGTCGGCGGTGAAGACGATCTGCGGGCTGACTTCGACCAGCGCCCGCATTCGCGTATTGGCCCTGTCGCGGGCGGCCTCGCGGATCTGCACTTCCTCGGCCATCCGGTCGAAGGCGGCGGCGAGCGGGGCGAATTCGCGCCCCCCCCCGGCAATGCGGCCCACCCTGGCGCGCCAGTCCTGCCGGGCCCAAAGCTGCGCCGCGTCCAGCAACTGCCGGATCGGGCGTTCGACCGTGGCCTGGAAGAACAGCGTCGCCAGGGCGAGCGTCAGCACCAACGCGCCCACGATCAGAATGGCGGTGCGGCGCTGGCGGGTGACCTCGGCCGCAATGGCGGCATCGCCGTCCAGGCCCACGGCCACGAGTAGGCCCTGGGGTTCGTCGCCCACCGGGATGATGGCGGCGATGCGACGTAGCCCTTCCAGCGAGGGGAGGTCGATCAGCGCCGGTCCCGGCGCGTTGACCAGGTCCATCCACCGGTCCGGCAGCGTGGTGCCGACGAAACGCGCGGTCTCTCGCGTGCGGGCCACCACCACCCCGTCGCGGTCCGCGAGGGTTGCGATGCTGCCCGCGGGCAGGTCCATCGCGCGCAGGTCCTGGTTCAGCCAGTCGACCGACAGCGCCGCGACCACCACCCCGATGATCTCGCCATCATCCCGCCGCAGCGGGGCATAGAGGTAGAGCGAGGCCAGGCCCGTCGCCGCTTCCACCATGTATCCGCCGACGACGAAGGGCTGGCCTGCCAGCGCCATGCGGAAATAGCGCTGGTCCGAGACCTTGGCGCCAGCGGCATTGGGCAGCGGGGAGCAGAGCGTCCGCCCCTCCCGGTCGAAGACGTTGGCAGAGTGGTAGCGCGGATAGGCCGCCAGAAGCCGGGCGACATAGGCATCGCATTCGGCGCTGTTCACCCCGGCCCGCACCGCCTCGTGCGCGGCCATCGCCGACAGCAACTGGCTCGCGCCTTCCAGCATGCGGGTCTGCTGGCCGGCGACCAGGCGAACCAGGCGCATCGCGTCGATGCCGATCTGCTGGGTGCGTTCTTCGCGCGCCTCGCGCTCCATGTGCAACTGCACGAGCGTGGTCGGAAACAGCGCGAGGACCATGACCAGCAGGGCACGAAGGGCGATGGGCAATCTCGGTTCTTTCGTCATGCTCGCTGGCGGGGATTTCGGTCCGGCGGCGCGCGAAGCAGCGTGATGGATGACTGGCACATCATCACGTTCTTGTGATCCCGCCCACCCATCGTGTCACGGCCTTTGCTCCCCTGCAGTCATCTGCGGCGTTTGATTTCGGCAACGCGCGGTGCGCCATGCGGTTGCTACAGCAGCGGCCGCAAGGGCGCCGGTTGTTCCCAGTATTCCGCAACGCGGCGCAGCGCCCGCAGGTCCCCGATCGCCAGGCGCCCGCCGGCCAGCCGCACCAGCCCGCCGTGTCGCAGCCGTTGCAGCACCCGGTTCACATGGACGGGCGACAGGCCGAGGGTGTCGGCGATGTGGTTCTGGGTCAGGGGAAACGGCACCCGCCCGTCGGCCAGCAGCCCGGCCGAGGTCGCACGCTTGTGCAGGTGCACCAGCAGCGCTGCGACCCGTTCGGTCGCATTGCGCCGGCCGATCGACATCATCACGTCATCGGCCAGCCGCTCGCCGTGGGCTGCAAGCCAGGTCAGGTCCAGCGCATAGGCCGGGTGGTGGCGGAACAGTTCCCAGACGGTGTTGCGGCGGAACGTGCAGAGCGAGACTTCGGTCAGCGCCTCGACCCCATGCGGCGCGATCGCCATCAGTTCGGCCTGCAGCCCGACCAGGTCGCCGGGCAGCAGGATGTTCAGGATCTGCCGTCGCCCGTCGGGCAGGGTCTTGAAGCGGAAGGCCCAGCCGGAGAGCAGGGTGTACATACGTTCGTCCGGCTCACCCTCGACGATGATCGCCACGCCTGCGTCGAGCCGCAACTGACCGATCTTGCGTGCGTTGAGCCAGTCGAGGTGCCCCGCAGGTACCGGCTTGAAATCAGGCAGGGGCCGCAGCGGGCATTGCCGGCAGGGCAGGGGTGGGTCCATCGCGATGGCGCACTATCCTGGATTAATGTGAAGCAGCGCAAACTGGCCCATGCCCCGCGTCTCGTGAAGCGGGACGGCGGGCATGACGACGGGCTGGGTGGCGTTTCGGCAGCGGATGCAGGGCGGGCCGGGCGGGTGGGCCATCGGCTGTGCCTGTTTCGCCATTGCCTTCGGCCTGCGCTGGGTCGCCGGCCCGGTGATGGGCGGGCTGCCCTTTGTCACATTTTTCCTGGCGGTGCTGGGCACCAGCGCCGGCGCCGGCTGGCGGGTCGCGATGGCGGTCGCGACGGCGTCGCTGCTGGCCGCCTGGTACTGGTTCCTGCCGCCCTTCGGCAGTTGGGCGCTGGTCTGGCCCGATGGCCCGGCGGCACTGGGCTTCTTTGTGCTGGTCGCGGGGTCGCAGATCCTGCTGGTCGAGGCGCTGTTCCGCCAGGGTGCCCGCGTGGCCGCCCTGCTGGAACAGCAGCGCGGCCTCTACAGCGAATTGCAGCACCGCGTCGCCAACGGGATCCAGTCGCTGGCCTCGGTGCTTTCGGTTCAGGCCGGCCAGGCCATGCGCGCCGAAGCCGCGGGCGATGTGCTGCACGATGCGGTACGGCGGCTGCGGTCGGTCGCGGCGGTGCATCGGCGCCTGCACGATCCGGAACTTGGCGGTGCGCGCTTCGCCGAGGCGTTGGAGGCGCTGACCCGCGACATCCTGCGCGCGGCAGGGCGGGAGGATGTGGCGGTGAAGGTGGTGGTTGCGCCCATGCCGCTCAGCAGCGCCGTGGCCAGCAGCCTTGCCATGATCGTGGCCGAGGCCATCGCGAACAGCATCAAGCACGGCTTTGCCGGGCGCGAGGAAGGCGACCTTGCCATCAGCCTGACCAGGCCGGGTCCTGGGCTGCTGCGGCTGGAGATCAGCGACGATGGTCCGGGCCTGGGTGACACGCCACCGGGCGAGGGCACGCTGGGGCTGATGATCATGCAGGGGCTGGCAGCCCAGATCGGCGGCGTCTTCCGGCTGG
>JBBQHE010000194.1:0-8462 GCA_038323655.1 Acetobacterales bacterium
GGATCGCGACGCGGGCTTCCGCATAGGCGGGTGCCAGCCCCGCGGTGGTCGCCGGAGGCTCGGCGACGGGGGCGGCCCCGGCTGCTTCCAGCAGGCGGCCGCGCTCAAACTCGGGCCGTTGCAGCCAGGCCAGGTGCCAGGCGCGATGCAGGCTCCAGCCCATCATCGCCAGGGCCTGGGCGCGTCCCCGTTCCCGGTCCCGTGCGGAGAACACCGCCAGGCGGTCGGCGCCATCGGCCTCCACCCCCAGCACCCAGGTACCCTCCCGTCGGGCGCCGGCATCCAGGAACAACCCGGCCAGGCCGATGCGCGTCCCGGCTTCCAGCCCCGCCGCGGTCAGGGTGCCGGCCATGGTCGCGGCCAGCGGCCCGGCATCGCCGGTGGTGGCGGCTTGTGTCCCGGGTGCCGGTCCGCCGGCGGCATAGGCCAGGAAGGCGCGCAGGGCGGCTTCGCCGCCGACCCCATCCGTCCGGGCCAGATCGATGTCCTCGGCGCCGATCGAAGAAAACACCGTGAGGCGCTTCTTCGCCCGCGTGATCAGCACGTTCAGCCGACGTTCGCCGCCCTCCTGCCCCACCGGGCCGAAGCGCATGGCGACGCGGCCATCGGCGCCGCGGCCATAGCCGACCGAGATCAGGATCGTGTCACGCTCATCGCCCTGCACATTCTCCAGGTTCTTCACAAAGAAGGGCTCTGCGGCGTGGTCGGCGAAGAAGGCCTCGGTGTCCGGCGAGGCCTTCCGCGCTTCTTCGAGTGCATCGAGGATCGCATCACGCTGGCGGATGGAGAAGGCGGCGACCCCTAGCGTATCGCGCGGCGCGTTGCGCGCATGTTCCAGCACGGCTTCGGCGACCGCGCGCGCCTCGGCCGCATTGATGCCCTGTCCGGTGGCGAAGGCGCCATCGACGCGCACAAGCGACAGGCCAAAGCCCGCATCTCGCGCGCGGGGCGATGGCAGCACGTTCAGACGCCCGCCGTAGAACTGCGCGTTGCTGACGGCGATCAGGCTTTCGTGGCGGCTGCGGTAATGCCATCGCAGCATCGCCGCGGGCACACCGCGGGCGTTGCAGAGACCCAGGATGCTCTCGACCTCGCGTGCGGCCGGCGCGTCGGGCGCATCCTCGGGGGCGACCTCTTCGGCATCCTCGGTCATGCGCTGGAAAAAGCGGGTGGGGGGCATCTGGCGATCGTCGCCGACCACCACGATCTGCCCCACACGGCTAATCGCGCCCAGCGCATCGACGGGTTCGACCTGCGAGGCCTCGTCCATCACCAGCAGGTCAAACACCTGCCCCTGCGGCAGGTATTGCGCCACTGACAGCGGACTGGCCATCACGATGGGTTTGGCGCGCCCAATGGCGTCGCCCGCGCGGCGGAGAATTTCTCGCACCGGCAGCAGACCGCGCTTTTTCTCCCATTCGCCACGCAAGGTCGCATAGCCGGGCAGGTCTCGCGCTGCCGCCACGGCTTGCGCATGGGCGCGTGCGGTATCGGCGCGGGCCGCCTGCAGGCGCGCCTCGGCGGCCTGGCCGAACTCCGCTACCAGCCGGTCCATCGCCGTGCCGTCAAAAGCGGCCAGCGCCGGGCGTGCCCGCAAGGCCGCGGCCAGCAGCGCGTCGTGCAGGGCGAAGTCGAAGGCCTGCGCCGCGGCTTCGGGAAGCAGGCTGCCATCGGCCAGCGCCGCGGCAAGCGGGGCCATATCCTCCCCCGCTTCGACCAGAGCCCCGCGCCAGGCCTGCCAGGCGGCCAGGCCCTCGGGCGCCGCGGCCCAGTCGGCCAGGCGTGCGGCGACATCAGCCAAGACCGGGTCCGCGGTGCCGAAGGCGGCCTGCGGGTCCAGCCCGGTTGCCTCCAGCAGTGCCACCCAGGCGGCCGCCGCCGGGCTTTGCGCCAGCGGCGCCGGGGGCGGGGCAGGGGGCGCCAGCAAGGCCGCCGTGCCATGCCGTTCCACGTAATCCACCAGCGCCAACATCCGCTCATGCCCGGCCGCCCAGAGGCTGCCGAAGGCGGCACGGCCCAGCCCGTCGCCGACACGCAGCCGGTCGCGCGCCCATTGCCCGGCAAGCACGACTTCCAGCGCCTCCTGCGGGTTGGCCGGGTCGCGCGCGACCTTGTCGGCGACGGCCTGGGCGCTGCGACGCGCGCTGGAAAAGCCGCCGAGCAGCCCGGCCGGTTCCGCCAGGACCCGGCGCGCCTCGGCAACACCCGGCACGATCAGCGCGCCGGCTTTGACCCGCGGGTCGGCCTCGGCCTCGGCCAGCACGGCGGCGGCTTCGGCCAAGGCACGCAGCGGTGCCGGCGCGGCCCAGGCGGGGTGCGCCATGGCGACGATGTCGAAGGCGGGCAGGGCGGTCGGCGCTGGGGCCGCGGGGGCCGACGGCGGTGCGATCTCTGTCAACCGCCCCAGGCCCTTGGCTGAAAGCGCGCGTATCCAGCCGGGCAGGGCGGCGAGCAGGCGGTCGTTTTCGCCTGGTCCGATGGTGGCGGTGACACCGCGCCAGGGGCCGGCAGGTGCGCCCTCGGCCGCCAGGGCGGCCAGGTTGCGTGTGGCGGTGGTGGCGGCGTCAATCCGCGCGGGATCCCAGGTCTCGACGCCTGCCAGACGGAAGGATGCGGCGGTGATCCCGTTTGATCGAAGGGCCACGAGGCGGCCGGCGACGGCGTGCAGTGGGATGCCCGATGCCCCGGCACCTGCCCGCATCGCCGCGGCATGCCCGTTCAATCGGCCGCGCAGCGCGCCCAGTCGACGCACCACGCCCGCCGTGTCGGGCGCGGGTGGGATGGGGGTCGCAAAGACATCTCGGAGCCCGTCGAGGAACCCCCGGCGGGAGGCTGCTTCGTCGTGCAGGTCCAGGCAGGCCCCACCCAGCCCTATGGCAGCAAGCCGGCGCTGCACCACCTCCAGAGCGGCCCGTTTTTCCGCCAGGAACAGCACCGACCGGCCATCCAGGATGGCGTTGGCCAGGATGTTCACGATCACCTGGCTCTTTCCCGTGCCGGGCGGTCCCTGGATCACGAGATGCGCGGGGGGTGCCGCGCCCAGGCCGCGCGCGGTGCGGTAGGCGGCCCCCCCGCGGCGGATGCTTTCGGCGGCCAGGGCCTGGCTTGCATCCAGGTCGAGCACCTGGTCCAGCACCTCCACCGGGATTTCCGCATCGACGTCCGCGCTGTCGGGCAGCGGCACGCCGGACGCCAGCGGGCTGCCGCCGACCAGCGCCTGGATCAGCGGATGTGTGGCAAGGCCCGTGTGTGTGGCGGGGTCCAGGTCACGCCACATCAGGAAGCGGGCGAAGGAAAACAGCCCGAGCGACAGCGCGCCCGGGTCCACCGACCAGCCCGGCTGTTGGGCAATCAGCGCAGCGATCGCGCAGCCCCAGGCGTCATGCGCAAAAGGCTCAGGAAAGGCCGGGACCTTCAGCGCGAAGCGTGTCGATAACAACTCGCGCAGGCAGGGGTTGTCGGCGGCCTCGGCCCCCGCGGCCAGGCGCAGCCGGAAGGACTGGCGCGCGCCTTCGCGTTCCAGCACCACGGGCATCAGTGCCAGCGGCGCGCGGCGTGGTTTTTCCGGCGTGCCGGGGTCGAACCACGTCAGCGCGCCGATCGCGAGGTAAAGCGCGGCGGCGCCAGTCTCCTCGCGCAGGGTCCGGGCATCCAACGCCAGGGCACGCAGGCGTTTCGGCGCCATCGCCTCGGTCAGCGCCAGGCGCAGTTTGGCGTCGCGCAGCCAGGTCGCGTCGCCCGCCTCCGCATCGGCCTCGAACACGAAGGTCTTGCCGTCGTTCAGGCGCTCCAGCACGAAGGCCGTGTCCTCAGCCGCCAGGTGCAGCACCCCGGGAGAGGCCGTTGGCATCGCCAGCAGTCGGTTGCGGGTAGACAGGTCCAGAAGTGCGCGCCGCGCCTCGGCCAGGTCGGCGGTGAGTGTCGTTTCAGCCATGACCGCCGCCCTTCAGCAGTTGCACGAGGCGCAGGTCTTCGAAGTCCATCTCCTGGCTGATCGCCAACAGCACCTCGTCCGACAACGCGGTCTCCCGATGATGCGCCAGCAGCCGTTCCCGACCAGCGCGGTTGGCCGCGATGCGCAGTTGCAGCCGCGCAGTCATCTCGGCCCGGCTCGCGCCGCTGGCGACACCGTGGAAGACGCGGGCAATGTCACGGAACTCCGGCATCAGGTCGGCCGCGATCGCGCCGTCCAGCGGGCTGTCCAGGCGTGACTCCAGTTCAGCCAGCGCCGCCTGCGCCACCAGGCTGCGCAGCATGGCTTCCTCGGGCGGCATTCCGGCGCGGGCCGGCAGTTCCACGCCAAGCCTGCGGATCAGCCATTCCAGCGTCGTCCCCTGCACCACCAGCGTCGCCAGAATGGCGCAGAAGGCCAGGAAGACGATCAGCGGCCGTTCGGGGAAATCGGTCGGCAAGGCCAGGGCCGCTGCCAGGGACACCACGCCGCGCATCCCCGCCCAGCCGATGATCACGGTATGCTGCCAGGGCGGTACCGGATCGGCGTGGCGCAGGCTGGGGATCATGCGCGGCGCCCAGGTCGCGGGAAACAGCCAGACGAAGCGTGATGCGATCAACACCGCCGACAGCGTTAGCGCGACGCCGCCGATCGCCCAGGCGTCGCGGCCCGACAGGGCGTGCAGGATCTCGCGCAGTTGCAGCCCGACCAGGATGAACACGAGGCTGGTGAGGATGAAGTCGACGAAATTCCACACCGCGCGCGCTTCCAACCGGGTCCGCGCCGAAAACGCCTGATACTGCGCCTGGCCCATCATGATGCCGGTGGTGACAACGGCGATAACGCCGGAGACATGGACCGCTTCGGCGGCAAAGAACGACGCGAAACAGGCCAGGAATGACAGCGTGGTTTCCAGCAGCGTGTCGCCGAGCCGCCTGGTAGCCCAGATGGTGGCCCACCCCAGGGCATAGCCGATCACGATGCCGCCCGCCGCCGCCAGCGAGAAAGCCCCCACTGCCTGCTGCCACTGGAAATGGCCGGCAACCACCGTCAGCACCGCAATTCGGTAAAGCACGAGCGACGCCGCGTCATTCACCAGGCTTTCGCCTTCCAGGATGATGACGATGCGACGCGGCAGGCGAAGCCGCTGCAGCACCGCGGCCGCCGCCACGGCATCGGGCGGCGCCACGATCGCGCCCAGCGCCACGGCCGCCCCCCAAGGCAGGTCCGGGATCAGCCACTTGGCGACCACCGCAATGCAGGCGGCAGTGAAGAAGACGGCCCCGATCGCGAGCAGCAGGATCGGCCGCAGATTGGATCGGAAGGCCCGCCAATCGGTCCGGTAGGCGGAGGCCATCAGCAATGGCGGCAGGAAAAAGGCCAAGGCCAGTTCGGGTTCCAGGACAACCCGCGGCAACCCGGGCACAAAGGCCAAGGCCGATCCACCCAGCACCAGCACCACCGCATAGGGCAGGCCGAATGAACGCGCCGCCAGCGCCATCAGCACGCATGCAGCCAACAGGCCAAGCAGGGTTTCGACGATGACCATGCCGGCCGGTATGAACAGGTCCGCAACGCTTGGGAAGCGCGGCGGTCTCTGCCGGCGCGGCGTCAGGGAAGGCGGCGAACCAAGCCCGGATCACAGCGGACCCTGGCCAGGGTGTGATGCCAGGCTGCCGTCCTCAGACAAACGGTCGAAGGCAAGGGGCGGCATCTGCGGCGCCAGGGGTCGTCAACAGCCGCGCCGGGGCCGACAGCCTGGTCGCAGACGCACCTAGTCGCAGATGCATCCTGGGGTCGGACCCCGGTCCTGGTGCACGACGTGATGGTCGATCCATTCGGAGACCAGGCGCCGGGCTTCGCTGACCGAGGCTTCCGGGTGATGCACCCGATAAAGGGTGGTGCAGGCGCGGAACGACGAAAAATCATCGTTCCCGATATCGCGAAGTTCGCGATATGCGGTCACGACGGCGCGCTCGCAGCGGCGAGAGATATGGCTGACATCGCGACCCATGGGGCGTCTCCAGATCCGCGCGGTGATCTAGTTGCGAATCACTCGCAGCGCTGCCCGGACATTAGCGACCTCGGGACGCCCGTTCAAGCATCTTGGCCGTCAGGCCGCGGCGACGGCCTCGGCCAGGGCGCGGCCCACGTCCTGGGTGCTCGCCTGGCCGCCCAGGTCACGGGTGCGCGGGCCGCCTTCGGCCAGCAGTTTCTCGATGGCGGTCAGGATGGCGGCGGCGGCGGCGTGTTCGCCCAGGTGGTCCAGCATCATCGCCCCCGACCAGATCTGCCCGATCGGGTTGCAGGTGTTTTGGCCTGCTATGTCCGGCGCCGAGCCATGCACGGGTTCGAACATCGACGGATGCTTGCGTTCGGGGTTGATATTGGCCGAGGGGGCGATGCCAATGGACCCCGCCACCGCCGGTCCCAGGTCCGAAAGGATATCCCCGAACAGGTTCGACCCCACCACCACATCGAACCACTGCGGATTCTGCACGAATTGCGCGCATAAAATGTCGATGTGGAACTGGTCGGTCGTCACCTCGGGGAAGGCCTTGGCCATTTCGGCAAAGCGTTCGTCCCAGTACGGCATGGTGAAGGTGATGCCGTTGGACTTGGTGGCACTCGTCAGCTTCTTCCGCGGGCGGGTCATCGCCAATTCGAAAGCGTATTTCATGACCCGGTCGCAGCCGATGCGGGTAAAGACGCTGTCCTGCGTGACAAACTCGCGCTCGGTGCCGGGGAACATGCGGCCGCCGGTGCTGCTGTATTCGCCCTCGGTGTTTTCGCGCACCACGATGAAGTCGATGTCGGCCGGGCCACGGTTCGCCAGCGGGGTCTTGGTGCCCGGCATCAGCTTGCAGGGCCGCAGCGAGATATACTGGTCGAACCCCCGCCGCATAGGGATCAGCAGGCCCCAGAGGGAGATATGGTCAGGCACGCCAGGCCAGCCGACCGCACCCAGGAAGACCGCATCGCTGTCACGCAACTGATCCAGCCCGTCTTCCGGCATCATCCGGCCGGTCTTGGCGTAGGTCTCGCACGACCAGTCGTAGTCGGTGCGGGCAAGGCTGAAGCCGAAGCGCCTCGCCGCGGCCTCAAGCACGCGCATGCCCTCGGGCAGGGTCTCGCGGCCGATACCGTCGCCTGGGACCAGGGCGATGCGATGCGTGCGGGCCATGGGGCGTTTCCTTATGCGGGGGGCAGGGTCTGGTCGCCCTCGCCCAGCGACTTCTGCATGTTCACGACATCGACCCAGCGGCCGAACTTGTAGCCCGCGGCCTTCAGCGTGCCGGCGGGGCGGAAGCCGAGCGAAACATGCAGCCCGATCGAGCCGACATTCTCCGAGTCGCCGATGACCGCGAACATTTGGCGGAAGCCCGCAGCCTCGGCTCGGACCAGCAGAGCTGCGACCAAAGCCTTGCCGACGCCCTGCCCGTGTACATCGGGGCGCACATAAATGCTGTCCTCCGCCGAGAAGCGATAGGCGCTGCGGTCGCGCAGCTGCGCGAAGTAGCCGTAGCCGAGGATTTCGTTCGAGCCCTCGTCGCCGAGTCGTTCGTCGACCGCCACCAGCCAGGCCCAGCCCTGCGCCTGGATCCGCACAATCCGGCCGGCGACCTCGGTCGCGTCCGGCGGCACTTCCTCGAACGTGCCGGTCCCGGTGCGGACGTGGTGGTCGTAGATGGCCGCGATGGCGGCGGCGTCGGCAGCGGTGGCATCGCGCAAGATCATGCCCTAGGCGCCTAGGCGTGGCGGGCCATGCGGTCAAGCAGCCGATAGGCCGGGCGCAACAGGGCCGGGCTGAGGAACAGCGGGAACTGGCAGAGCGCGAAAAACAACAGGATGCGCGGGTCGGTGGTCTCGGGCAGCACCGCCAGGAACAGCGCCATGTTGCGATTGCCGGACAGCAACCCGGCCGATAGCGCGAGGTTGCGCCCCTGGCCGGCAAAGACCAGCACCGTCACGATGTTCAGCCCGAAATTGCCGGCAAAGGCCAGCGCCAGGCCCCCAAGCACCCATCCGGGTTCGGCCAGCAACCGCGCCAGCATCCCGTCCATCACACCAAAGCCGTAGAGCACGACCATCCAGACCACTGCACCATCCACGGCGGGGCCAAACTGGCGCAGCCTCTCCTGCCCGGCGAGGCGGCGGATGACCATGGAGACGGCCAGCGGCAACAGCACCACAAGGCACAGCCGCCCCATCAGCGCGGGCACCGAGATCGACAGGTCGATCCCCAGCAACCCCAGCGCGATCGGCGGCGCGGTGAAGGGCACGGCCAGCGTGGTGAGCAGGGCGACGACCAACGACACCTCGCCATCCAGCCCCACCATGCGTGCGAAGGCCGGCGAGGAGGTGGCAGCACAGCCAGCCGCCATGATGACCAGCGCCGATCCGAGCGGTCCGTCCAGCCCGGTCGTCCAGGCGACGGCGAAGGCCAGCACCGGGCTTGCCAGCAGCACGAAGCCGCAAAGGGCCAGAACCAGCAGGGGCCGACGCAGGT
>JBBQHE010000195.1:0-8418 GCA_038323655.1 Acetobacterales bacterium
GCATGGACGCCCGGTTATACGTTGCCGAATGGTAATACGCCGGGGCCTGTGGGTGGGTTTTTCGGGGGGGGGGGGTTTCCTGGGTAGGGCTTTGCCCTCCCCACACCCCACCCAGCAGGGGCGCGTCGCCCCTGCACCCGCCGTGGGTTTGGTCAGAGGAAGGGAGGGGCGTCACGGACGCGCGCGTGATGCGCGGTGCGCCATGCCCCTCCCTTCCTCTGACCAATCATCGTGGGTTCCAAGGGCCCACTGGCCCTTGGTGGGGGGAGTTTGAGGCGGGGCGAAGCCCCCCTCAAGGACCGCCCCCGCAAGAAATCCCCCACCGTCAGGCGCGTTCGCGGTCCCGGATCGCGGCCACTTCGGCGCGCAGGGCGCGGACTTCGGCGCGCAGGCTGGCCATGTCTTCGGCCACGGGGTCGGCGCCACCTTCGGGGATGCCGTAGCCGGCGGTGGCGCAATCGGCGCCGCCTTTTTGGGGGGTGCGGCCGGGGATTCCGACGATGGTGGCGCCGGGCGGGACGGGGTTTACGACCACCGCGTTGGCGCCGATCCGGGCGCCGTCGCCGATGGTGATGGGGCCGAGGACCTGGGCGCCGGCGCCGATGACCACGCGGTTGCCCAACGTCGGGTGGCGTTTGCCGGGGCTGCCGGACAGCCCGCCCAGGGTGACGCCGTGGTAGATCAGCACGTCGTCGCCGATTTCCGCCGTTTCGCCGATCACCACGCCCATCCCGTGGTCGATGAACAGCCGCCGGCCGATGCAGGCGCCGGGGTGGATTTCGATACCGGTCAGGAAGCGGGCCAGGTGGCTCGTCACCCGTGCCGTGCCGGTCAGCCCCAGGCGCCAGAGCGCGTGCGACAGCCGGTGCCACAGCACCGCATGCAGCCCGGCATAGGCCAGGATCACCTCGGGCCAGGAGGGCCTGGCCGGGTCGCGGACGCGGATGCTTCGGCCGAGTTCCAGGATTTCCAAGCGATGCTCCAGGCCCGTCAGGCCAGCCAGGGGGGCACGGGCAGGCCGCGCTCGCGGAGGAAAATGGGGTTGAACAGCTTGGATTGGTAGCGGGCGCCGCCGTCGCAGAGGATCGTCACGATCACATGCCCGGGTCCCATGGTCCGGGCCACGCGCATGGCGGCGGCGACGTTCAACGCGGCGCTGCCGCCGAGCGAGAGGCCTTCCTTCAGCAGCAAATCGTAGCAGAGCAGCAGCGCCTCGGGGTCCTCGATCCGCACGGCGTCATCGATCGGAGCACCTTCCAGGTTGCCCGGCACCTTGCTGGCCTGGCCGATGCCTTCGGTGATGGAGGAGCCGATCGCCTTCACCTCGCCCGTCTTCACCCAGGCATACAGACCCGAACCGGCCGGATCGGCCAGCACGATGCGGATCGCCGGCTTCCTTGCCTTCAGCGCCACCGCGACCCCGGCCAGCGTGCCGCCGGTGCCGCAGGCGCAGGTAAAGGCATCGATGCGGCCCTCGGTCTGCGCCCAGATCTCGGGGCCGGTCGTGTCCTGGTGCGCCAGGCGATTGGCGAGGTTGCCGAACTGATTGGCCCAGACGACGCGTTCGCCGGTCGCGGCCAATTCCTCGGCAATGCGTCGGCTGGTGTTCACATAATGCCCGGGGTCAGCGAGCGGCTTGGGTGAAACCAGCCGCAGGTCGGCACCGATCATGCGCAGGAAATCGAGTTTCTCGCGGCTCTGGGTTTCGGGCACCACGATCACGCTGCGCCAGCCGCGGGCATTGGCCGCCAGTGCCAGGCCGATGCCGGTATTGCCGGCCGTGCCCTCCACCACCGTGCCGGCTTCGCCCGGCACCAACTGTCCGCGGTTGACCGCATCCTGCAGCATGCCCAGCGCGGCGCGGTCCTTGACCGACCCGCCCGGGTTCATGAACTCCGCCTTGCCCAGGATCTCGCAGCCCGTCGCGGCCGAGGGGCCGGCCAGGCGGATCAGCGGCGTGTTGCCGACCGCCCCCCAGAAGCCATCGACGGGCATTGGCCGGCCGGTCACCCGCGGCGCTCCTGAAGCTGGGCGGTGACCCCGGGGCGAATGGTCATGTGCGCTGGCTCCTCGGCGATGACGCAGATTTCACGTTGGCAGAACGCGTTACGCTGGTGGCCGATGGAGAACCACAACCGCCTTGTCTCAGATGGCGAAATTCAACGGTCCCGCCGTCGGGCGCTGCAGCCCCGCCGCCGCTGCCCGCGACAGCAGATCCGCCAGGGTCTGCCGCGCCAGGGTGGCGGTCAGCCCCGCTTCCAACTCGCCCCAGAAGGGCTCCGCCACCAGCGCCCGAAGCCCGGCACCAGGAATGCCCGGCAGAACCGGCTCGGGCAGTTCGGCCAGCGCGCCGACGACGGTATCCAGCGTGATGTCTCGCGCCGGCCGCGCCAGGCGATAGCCGCCCTTGGGCCCACGGGTGCTCGCCAGCAGCCCGGCCCGGGCCAGCGCCTGCAGCACCGGCTCGATCCCGCGCCGTGCCTCGCCCAGCCGGTCGGCGATATCGGCACCCGGCACGGTGCGACCGCGGCCGGCGAAGAAGGCCACGTCCAGCATGATGCAGATGGCAAGCCAGGCCCTTTCGCGCTTCAGCATACCGCACCTTCTCCCGATCCGTGCTGCCGTGTTTCCACGGCGGGCGGTTGTGGTATCATACGACCCATGCCTGACGCCATGCCCCCCCCTCCGCTGCCCGCCGGCCTGCGTGCCTCCGTGCTCGACACCATCGGGGCCACGCCGCTCGTGCTGGTGCAGCACCTGGCGGCGGAACTGGGCCTGGCGGCGCGCATCGCGCTGAAGTGCGAATTCTTCAATCCCGGCGGCAGCGTGAAGGATCGGATCGGCCTGGCCATGGTCCGCGCAGCGGAAGCCGCGGGGCTCATCGCGCCCGGGCGCACCACGCTGGTCGAACCGACCTCGGGCAATACCGGCATCGCGCTGGCCACCGTGGCGGCCGCCCGCGGCTACCGGCTGATCGTCACCATGCCCGAGGGTGCGAGCATCGAGCGCCGCCGCATGCTGCGACTGCTCGGCGCCGAACTGGACCTGACGCCCGCCGCGCGCGGCATGGCCGGCGCGATCGCCCGGGCCGAAACCATCCTGGCCAGCACGCCGGATGCCTGGATGCCTCGCCAGTTCGACAACCCGGCCAACCCGGCCGCCCATGCCCTGACCACGGCGGAGGAAATCTGGGCCGATACCGAAGGCCAGGTCGATGCCATCATATGCGGCATCGGCACCGGCGGCACCGCCACCGGCATCGCCCGCGCGTTGAAGCCACGCCGCGCCGGCCTGCGGGTGATCGGGGTGGAGCCGGCCGAATCGGCCGTGCTTTCGGGCGACGAGGCCGGGCCGCACGGCATCCAGGGCATCGGCGCCGGCTTTCGCCCCGCGGTGCTCGACCTCGAAAGCCTCGACGGGGTGATGCGGGTGGCCGAGGCCGATGCGCTCGCCATGGCCCGCCGCGTCGCGCGGTCGGACGGGCTGGCCATCGGCATCTCCTCGGGCGCGGTGCTGCACGCCGCGACGGTCCTGGCGCGGGAGCCGGCCATGGACGGGCGGCTGATCATCGGCATCGCCGCCTCGGGCGCCGAGCGTTATCTCTCGACGGCGCTCTTCGCCGGGCTCTGAGCACGGGCCTCTGAGCATGGGCCTCTGGGCATGGGCATCCGAGCATGGGCATCCGAGCACCGGGGGGGGGGACGCCCCTGTTCGCCGGCGGGGTTTTGTGGCCTAGGCTTGTGGCACCGCAGCAAAACCGGAGATCCTCCTTCATGTCCGGCACTCTCGAACGCGCCAACCTCGCCCGCGACCGGCGCGATTGGGTGGAAGCGGCGGCGCTCTATGCCGAACACATCGCGGCCGATCCCACCGACTGGCCCGCGTTGGTGCAGCAGGGCCATGCCCTGAAGGAAGCCGACCAGGCCGAAGAAGCACTGGCCTGCTATGCCGCGGCCGAGGCGCTGGCGCCGCAGGACGCCGACCTGCAACTCCAACTCGGCCATCTGCTGAAGCGGCTCGGCCGCTGGGAAGCCGCGGCCATGCGTTACGCCCGCGCCGCGGCGCTGGACCCGACCATGGAGATCGCCATCGTCGAGGCTGCGGGCCTCGCGCGCCACCGCCGCCGGACCGCGCCGGAGGCCGCCCCAACCCCCTCGGCCACCGACCCGCGCCTGGTGTTCGACATCACCGACCTGCTGGACCATTTCGAGCGGCGCCGCACCCCGACCGGCATCCAGCGCGTGGCCCTGGGCATCCTCGCGCCGATCCTGGAGGGCGGTTTGCCGGCCGGCGCGCTGACCGGGCTGCCGACCAGCTTCGCCTGGTTCGACAGCGGGCCCGGGCTGTGGCGGCGGGTGGACCGGGGCGCCTTCGCCAGCCTGGCCCGGCTGTCGCGCACCGGGGCTGCGACCGATGACGCGGATTGGATGGCCGCACTCGCGGCCTTGGCCAAGGCGCGGGAGACGGCGGCCCCGGTGCGCTTTGCCCAGGGTGCGGTGCTCGTGAACCTGGGCAACGCCTTCGGGATTCCGAACTACTACCGCGGCCTGCGCGCGGCCCAGGCCCGCCACGGCGTGCGCTGGCTGCCCTTCGTCCATGATTGCGTTCCGCTGGAAGTGCCGGAGCACTGCCTGGAAGAAATGGTCGGCGACTACGCCCAATGGTTCGCCTGCTTCGCCACCCACGCCGCGGGCTTCCTGTGCAATTCGGAGAACACCCGGCGCGACGTCCTGCGGCACATGCAGGCGGTCGTGCCGGGGCGCGAGATCACCAGCGCGGTGGTGCGGCTGGACGCGGACCCGCGCACCGACACCGCGCCCGCGGCCAGCGCGCTGGATGAAATACCCGCCCTGCGCCCCGGCGAGCGCTTCGTGCTGTTCTGCGCCACCATCGAGAGCCGCAAGGACCATCACCTGGTCTTCTCGGCCTGGCTGAACCTGCTGCGGCGGCATGGCCCGTCGGTGGTGCCGCGCCTGGTCTGCGCCGGCCGGCAGGGCTGGCACGCGCAATCCGCCCTCGATCTGCTGGCGCAGTCGCCGCTGCTGCGCCGGCATGTGCTGCTGACCGGGGAGATCTCGGATGAGGCGCTGCACATGCTCTACGCGACCTCGGCCTTCACCGTGTACAACAGTCATTACGAGGGCTGGGGCCTGCCGGTCACCGAAAGCCTGGCGCATGGCCGGGTGCCGGTGATCCCGCGGCATACCTCGCTGACCGAGGCCGGGGGTGCGGCCGCGATCTATTTCACCCCGCGCAGCGAGCCCGACCTGGTGGCCGCCCTGGAACCGCTGCTGCTGGACCCGGCGGCGCTGAAGGCGGCCGAGGCCCGGCTCGACACCGCCCCGCTGCGCCCCTGGTCGCGGCTGACGACCGAGGTCCTGGCCGCGGTGCGGGCCCTGCCGGCCAAGGTGCCGCTGCCGCTGCCGGCGATGCAGGCGGGGCATCGCTACGCCACCGTCCGCAACCGGCTGACCCGCCCGGTACCGGCCCAGGCGGTGACCGACCGGCTGCGCGACGGCAATGGCTGGCACCCAGCCGAGGCCTGGGGCGTCTGGGCGATGCCCGGCCCCGTGGCCCTGGCCCTGCCGATGCCGGCCGACTGCGGCGGGCAGGGCCTGCGACTTTACCTCGACCTGCGGCCACCGCCGCGGCCGGTGACGCTGGCGGTCTCGGCCCGGATCGGCGGGGAGGAGGTCAGGGCCAGCCTGGCGCTGCTGCCTGGTCCCGATTTCGTGGCCGCCATCGACATCCCCATCCTGCCCATCGGTGCGCTGATGGAGGTCGAGCTCGATACCGGCCCCGGCGTCCGCCTGGCCGACCTCGGGATCGACGACAATCGCAGCGTCGGTGTGGGCGTGAAGGCGGTGATGCTGTGCCGGGCCGACGACCTGCTGTCCCGGCTGCGCTACGTCGAGGCGGTGCGCTTCCCGGCGGTGGAGGTAGAGCCGGTTTGACCCGCGTCCTGGTCACCGGGGCCGCGGGCTTCATCGGCGCGGCCCTGTCGCAGGCGCTGCTGGCCGCAGGGGCCGAGGTCCTGGGGATCGACAGCCTCACATCCTACTACGACCCGGCGCTGAAGCAGGCGCGGCTGGCACGGCTGGCCGCGCGCCCGGGCTTTTCCTTCATCCAGGCCGATATCGCCGAACCCGGCCTGCTGATGGCGCAGTGGGCCGCGTTCCGGCCCGATGACGCGGTGCATCTGGCGGCCCAGGCGGGGGTGCGCTGGAGCCTCTCGCATCCGCACGCCTATACCCATGCCAATGTCGAGGGCACGCTGGCGGTGCTGGAAGCGGCACGGCATCATCCGGTGCGGCACCTGCTCTACGCCTCCTCCTCCTCGGTTTATGGCGGCAACGACCGGGTGCCTTTCGCCGAGACCGATCCGGTGGAACGCCCTGTCTCGCTCTATGCCGCGACCAAGCGGTCCTGCGAGCTGATGGCGCGGACCTATGCGCATCTCTATGGCGTGGCGGCGACGGGCCTGCGCTTCTTCACGGTCTATGGGCGTTGGGGCCGGCCGGACATGGCCTATTGGCTGTTCACCGATGCGATCCTGGCCGGGCGGCCGATCGAGATCTTTAACCATGGCCGTATGGCGCGCGACATGACCCATGTGGACGATATCGTGGCCGGCATCCTGCGGCTGTTGCCGCTGCCGCCGGGGGTGGGCGCGGCGGCACCGGGGCAGCCTGACGGATCGGTGCCGCACCGGCTGCTGAACCTTGGCGGCGACCATCCGGAAAGCCTTGGCGACCTCGTGGCATGTATCGAGGCTGCCTGCGGGCGGCAGGCCGCCCGGGTGTTGCGGGGCATGCAGCCGGGCGACGTGGAGCAGACCTGGGCCGACATGACGGCGCTGCGCGCGCTGGTCGGCTGGTCGCCCGGCATCCGCATGGCCGACGGGGTGGCTGATTTCGTCGGCTGGTACCGCGGCTGGAACGGCGCCGGGCGGGGGCAGGGTTAGGCAGGCGAAAGGGTTGCGGGCAGGCTGCGCCGGCGACCGGTGCGCCCGGCCTCAGCTCAGCCAGACGTCATTGGCGGGGCTGGTGCTGAGGAAGGCCATGCCGTCCCAGGCCTGGACCTCGCCGGTGTCGCCGAGCGCGAAGGTGTTGCCGCCGAACAGGTTCGCGTTGTTCGACGTCGTCGGATCAAGGAAGAAGCTCTGCACGTCGGTGCTCCGCAAGGTGATGTGGTTGCCGGAGATGACGTTGTTGCCGGTCAGGTCCAGGCGTTCCTCGCCGGCCAGCATGAGTTCGGCGCGCCAGGCATGGCTGTCCGACCGGTCCAGCGCGTTGCCCGACAGCGTGTTGCCGGTGACCAGGTTCGACGAGGAGTCGTACAGGATGATGCCGGCGCCATCATTGCCCGAGGCCGAGTTGCCCATCACGATGTTGCGGGCCGTGAACTGGTCGAGCTGGATGCCGTTGCCGTCGAAGCCCTGCCCGGCTTCACGCGTGTCGGTCACGGTATTGTTGGCGATGACGTTGTCGGAGCCGAAGCCATCCGCCGAGCCCACGCCGCCATAGACATGGATCCCCGAACTGCCGGGGATCAGGTGGCCGTTGCTGCTGACGGTGTTGCCCATCACCATGATGCCGTTGGCGTTGATCTCGATGCCGTGGCAGCCGTTGTTGTCGACGGTGTTGTTGGAGACCATCGTCGGATCGCCGCGGTGGTCGCTCTTGTCGAAGGCGATGCCGTGCGTCGCGTTGCCCCTGATGATGTTGTTGTCCACCAGGTTGCCGCTGCCGGAATCGGCGCTGAACCAGACGCCCAGGCCGTTGTTCTGGATGGTGTTGCCGGCGATCGAAATGTCGTGCGAACCGCCCCTGACGATGACGCCGGGATACTGGCTGCCTTCGATCGTGAAGTCGGTGAGGCTGAGATGCGCCGACTGCTCGATCACGACGGAGCCGTGCACGACCGGCGGCGCGCCCGCCCCGTAGCTGCCGATGACGATGGGGGCGCCCTCGGTGCCCTCGCCGCGCAGCACGAGGGGACCCTCCACCACCGTGCCGGCGCGTTGCAGATAGATGTTGCCCGGGACCAGCGACACCAAGGCCCAGGATGAGAAGGGATTGGCCGCGCTGCCATTGCCGTCGGTGGTGGCCGACGGGTCGATGAAGACGACCCCTTGCGGCGCCAGCCCGGGCGCGGCGATGGCGGCGGAAGGCACGGTCTCGGGCGCGGCGGTGAGGGGCGCGGCGGTGAGGGGCGCGACGATCAGTGCGGCGACAGTCGGTTCGGCGACTGGCACTTCGGCCACTGGCAGTGCGGCCACTGGCAATGCGGTCAGCGGCAGTGCAGCGACTGGGAGTGCGGCCAATGGGGATGTTACGACCGAGGGTTGGACGACCGGGGCTTCGACGACCGGGGCTGCGGCGACCAGGGCTGCGGCGACCGGGGTTTCGGCAACAG
>JBBQHE010000196.1:0-8400 GCA_038323655.1 Acetobacterales bacterium
TCCTCCGCCACCACCGCCGCCAACCGACACGCCCACACCAGATCAGCCTGGCTCGACCAGCAGGGGTTTCCTGCTGACACAGTTGCCGCCGAACGCTTTGGCCATGTCCGCGGCGCCGCAGCCAGCGCCGCAGGAAGCGGCAGGGGACCAGGCAATTTCCTTGGGTGTGGGTGCGTCAGGACCGGACCAGGCTGGTGTGACCGCAGCGCCGGCCGCGGGGCCAGCCCCGCTCGGCGCGCCCGCTTCTCCCCCCCATGGTGCCGATGTGGTGGCGACGCCGGGCCTTGCGGAAGCCACCGCTGACGGCGCCGCCACCCAGACCCCGGAGGCCCCTGTCCTGGTCGCCTTCGCCGCGCCGGCCCCTCATGCCGCGCCGACCGACTGGATGATGCCGGACCGGTTGGCCCTGCACTTCGTCGCCCATGACTTTGTTGCCCCAAACTCGGTGATTCCAGACTCGGCGGTTCCAGACCCGGTGGTTCAAGACTCAACGGTTCAAGACTCAACGGTGCAAGACTCAACGGTGCAAGACTCAACGGTTCCAGGCACGACGGTGCCAGTTGCCGTGCTTCCCGACCGCGTGCCCCCCGACCAGGCTTCTTCCGGCCCGCCGCCGCCGGCCACCGCCGGCCATTCGCCCTCAGCGCCATCGCCAGGCGGCGCGCCGCCAGGCCCGGCCGAGGCCACCGGACCCGCCGACGCTGACCCCGCTACCGCGGAGGCTGACAACCCGGCGGCTTCGGCCATCGTGGTGATTGCCGATGACGTGACCCTTGGCGCCGACCCGCTGGAGCAGATGGTGCTGGACGCAGCGATCAAGGCCCAGGCCGCGCCCGAACCGGCCGAGATGTCGCATCGCCCGCCCGTGGCGAGCGACGCGCAGGATCATACGGCCGACACCTTCGCCCACCCGGCAAAGCCTTTCGATTGGCTGTAGCCGGTCACGGCAACGCCGATATCACCTGCTTCAGGCAACGCAGGGTGAAGGACGTCCGCGTGTGTCGCACGCCCGGCAGGCGATAGATTCGCTCCCGCAGCAGGCTTTCCGCTCCCGCCGTGCCGCCCACGGCCGCCTTGACCATGTAGTCATATTCGCCGCTGACCAGGTGGCATTCCAGGATTTCCGGGATGGCGCCCACCGCCTCCTCGAAACGCGCCAGGTTCGCCTCGTCGTGCCGCTCCAGCATGATCTCGATGAACAGCGTGTCGGGATAGCCCAAGGCCGCCTGGTCCAGGATGGCGGCATAGCCCTTGATGACGCCCTGCTCCTCCAGCCGTTTTACGCGCGTCCAGCACGGTGAGGCCGAAAGCCCGACCTCCTCGGCCAGGTCCGCATTGGACAGCCGGCCCTGGCGGGCGAGGGCGCGGAGGATACGGCGGTCGATGGCGTCCATCGCAGAAGGGTCTGCTGTTTCTTCGGCAGCGCACAACAGAAATCGGCATGGATTTTTGCCGTCACAGGTCCAACATGCCGGATATGGACGGTTCGCATGCCCCACCCCCTCTCGCCCGCCCCGATGTGTCGCTGGACGACCGCTGGGGCGATGGCGCTGCGCCCGTCCTGCTCACCGGCATCCAGGCGCTGGTGCGGGTCCCGCTGCTGGTCCGCGCGCTGGATGCCGCCGCGGGGCTGGCGACGGCGGGCTACATCAGCGGCTATCGCGGCAGCCCGCTCGGCACCTACGACCGCGCCTTGCAGGGCCAGCAGAAGCGGCTGGACGCGGCCGATGTGGTCTTCCACCCCGGGCTGAACGAGGATCTGGCAGCGACCGCCGTCTGGGGCACCCAGCAGGTCGGGCTGTTCGACCGGCCCAAGTTCCAGGGTGTTTTCGGCATCTGGTACGGCAAGGGGCCGGGGGTTGATCGCAGCGGCGATGTTTTTCGCCATGGCAATGCCGCCGGCAGCGCCCCCTTTGGCGGCGTGCTGGCGCTCGCCGGTGACGACCCGCAGGCCAAGTCATCGACCGTGACCTCGGGCTGCGAAGTCACCTTCATGGATGCCGAAATGCCGGTGCTGGACCCGGCGGACGTCGCCGAGGTGCTGGAATACGGCGTGAAGGCCATCGCGCTGTCGCGCGCCAGCGGCCTTTGGGTCGGCATGAAATGCGTGGCCGATACGATGGATGCGGCGGTGACGCTGGTGGTCGATCCGGCCGTCTATGTCACGCATGTCCCGCCCCTGGCCCTGCCGCCGGACGGCGTGCACATCCGCGCCCCCGACCCGGCCGTGGCGCAGGAAGCCCGCATCCGGCGTTGGAAACTGCCGGCGGCCATCGCCTTTGCCGCAGCCAACGGGCTGAACCGGATCGTCGCCGACCCGCCTGCTGCCACGCTTGGCATTGCCGTGCGCGGCAAGGCGTATCTGGCGCTGCGGCAGGCGATGGCCGATGCGGGGCTGGACGGTGCTGCCTTCCGCATCTGGAAAGTCGGCATGGCCTGGCCGTTGGACCGCGATGCCGCGCGCGGCTTCGCCGAGGGGCTGCAGACGGTGCTGGTGATCGAGGACCGCCGCGCCTTCCTCGAACCGCAGTTGCGCGACGCGCTGTACGATCTGGACCAACGCCCGCGGCTGATCGGCAAGACCGACCAGGAGGGCGCGGCGCTGCTGTCCGACTGCGGCGAACTCGACCCGCCGGGCATCCTGCGCGCCCTGGCGCGGCTGCTGCCGGACCATGCGCGGCTGCATGATGCGGTGGCGGCATTGGATCGCCTCGGCGACCTGGCCGCAGCGCCCCTGCATGTGCGCGACCCGCATTACTGCCCGGGCTGTCCGCACAATACCTCCACCGTCAAGCCGGCCGGGAGCGCGGGGCTGGCCGGCATCGGCTGCCACTGGCTGGTGACGAAAATGCCGCGCGACCAGATCCTGTTCAGCCAGATGGGCGGCGAGGGCGCGGCCTGGCTCGGCATCGCGCCTTTCTCCGGTGTCGAGCACGCGGTGACCAACCTCGGCGACGGCACTTTTGTCCATTCCGGCAGCCTGGCCATTCGCGCCGCGGTCGCCGCAAAGGCGCACATCACCTACAAGCTTCTGGTCAATGGCGCGGTCGCGATGACCGGCGGGCAGACGCCGGATTCCGAGGCCACCGTGCCCCGCATCGCAGCCCTGCTGCGGGCCGAGGGCATCCAGCACATCGCCGTCGTCGCCGACGATCCGCAGCGCCACCAGGGTGACCCGCTGATGCCGGCCAACATCGCCTATCACCACCGCGACCGGCTTGATGCGGTGCAGCGGGATCTGGCCGCGATTCCGGGCGTCACCGCGCTGATCTACGACCAGGAATGCGCGACGGAACGCCGCCGCCACCGCAAGCGCGGCACTGCCGCCGCGGCCGACCGCCGCGTGCTGATCAACCCGCGCGTGTGCGAGGATTGCGGCGATTGTTCAGCCGCCAGCAACTGCCTGGCGGTCGAGCCTGTGGAAACCCCCTGGGGCCGCAAGCGCACGATCGACCAGTCCGGCTGCAACCAGGACCTGTCGTGTGTGAAGGGCTTTTGCCCGTCTTTCGTAACGCTGCAGGGGGCGGCGCTGGCGGTGCCCGCCCCGCGCGTTCCGGGCGATGCGCTGCCTGCGCCGGTCCTGCCGGATCATGCCGAAGCCTGGAATATCCTGATCACCGGCGTCGGCGGCCAGGGCGTCACCGCACTTTCCGCGATCCTGGCCATGGCGGCGCATCTGGATGGCCGGGCCGTACGGACGATGGACCAGACGGGGCTGGCGCAGAAGGGCGGCGGCGTCTTCGGCATGGTGCGGATCGGCCCGGCCGGCGCGACGGCCGAGGCCATCGCCGGGCCGCGCATCGCCGCGGGCCAGGCCGACCTGCTGCTGGCCTCCGACATGGTGGTGGCACACGGCCGCACGTCGCGGCCGCTGCTCGCCCCCGGGCGGACCGCGGCGGTGGTGGAGCAGGAGGTCGCACCCACGGCCGCCTTCGTCGCCGATACCGGCACGCGGTATGACGCGGCCGGCATGATCGACAGCCTGCGCACCGTTTGCCGTGATGTGCTGGTGCTGCCCGCGCATCGCCGCGTGCTGGCCGAGCTGGGCGACGGGATTTTCCTCAACGTCATGCTGCTGGGCGTGGCCTGGCAGCGCGGCCTGGTGCCGTTGTCGGAAGGCGCCATCACCCGCGCGCTGGAACTGAACGGGGCGCAGGTCGCGCGGAACCTCTCGGCCTTTGCGCTGGGGCGGGAGGTCGCGCTGGAGACGCCCGTCGCGGCACCGGGCGAGACGCTCGACGCCGCCATCGCCCGCATGGCCGAAGATCTGCGCGGCTGGGGCAATGCCGCGACGGCACGCGACTACCAGGCCTTCGTCGCCCGCGTGCGCGCGGCCGAAGGCGATCAGGCGCGCCTGACCTGGGCGGTGGCGCGGCAACTCTACCGGCTGACGGCCTACAAGGATGAATACGAGGTCGCGCGCCTGCACAGCGACCCGGCCTTCCGCGCGCAGATTGCCGCGACCTTCGCCGGCCGCCCGCGGATCGAGATGAACCTGGCGCCGCCCCTGCTGGCGCGGAAGGACCCCGACACGGGCCTGCCGGAAAAGCGCCGCTTCGGGCCCTGGATGCTGGCCGCAATGGGCTGGCTGCGGCACGGAAAACGCCTGCGCGGCACGGCCTTGGATGTCTTTGGCTACACCGAGGAACGCCGCACCGAAGCCGCCCTGGCCGGCGAATATCGCGCGGGGATCGAGGCCCTGCTGCCGTTGCTGTCGCCCACCACCCATGCCGCGATCTGCGACTGGGCGGAGGCCGCGGCGGGCATCAAGGGCTTTGGCCATATCAAGCGGCGCAACCTGGCGGCGACGCGGACGCGCATGGATGCGATAAGGGCTGCCATTCCAGGCTAGCGACGGGGTGGGGCGGCCGGGGCGGTGTCGGGCCGCCGCGCGAGCAAGCCCGCGCAGCGCCGATCGTCGCCGATACCGAACTGGATGGTCGGCAGGATCGCCAGCGGCAGCGCCACCACCCCCAGCGCCACGGCGATGCCGCCGCGCAGGCCGAGTTCCAGCGGCTCCGGCCGCACGGTCGCATTCTCGAAGGTGCCGCCGACCTGAATCGCGGTCGGCAGCGCGCCGACGGTGAAGCGCTTGGCCTCGGTGCGCAGCGACAACGCCAGCGCGTCGCGCGAAAGATCGACGGTGCCGGTGCCGGTGACCAGCGCATTGCTCGTGTCCAGCAGCAGGTTGCGTGCGGTCAGCAAGCCCTGGCGCAGGCTGAAATCGGCGACGAAGCAGCCGATTTCCGTGCGGTTCGGCAGGCCGAGCGCCGAGAGCAGGGCATTGCCCAGCCGCAGGCCCGACAGGTCGACCAGCAGCGCCGACAAGTGCCCCCCGGCCATGCCGAAGGCCACCTCGCCATCAGCCCGGCCAAGCAGGTCTGCGACCGACCGCCCCGCGCCGGCAATCCGCGCCCGCCCGCCCAGCGTGCCCGCGCCGTCGCCCAGGCCCGCCGCCGCCATCATCCGCGCCACATCCAGCCGCTGGAAGCCGATGGTGGCCTCGGCGGCAAGCGCGCCGTCCTCGCGCGGGGTCAGCACGGCCTCGGCTTCGATCTGCCCCTGGCCCATGCCGAAGCGCACCGGGTGCAGGGTGATCACGCCATCTATCAGGTCCATGGTGACGTGCAGGTCGTCCAGCGGCACGTCCCCTTCGATCCGCTCGCCGTGATAGGTCAGGTGGATATTGGCCGAGCGGATGCGCGGGATGTTCAGCGGCGTGGACGGCAGACTGCGGCCGGTCCGCGCGACGGCGGCACCGGCCACGGGTTCGGCGCCGATGAAGCCCGCGAGGTCGGCCAGGTCGACGTGGCGCGAGGTGAGGTTGGCGGTCACCTCCGCCCTGCGCCGTTCTGACGGCGGCGCCGCGATGGCCGCCGCCGTGGCGCTGCCCGGGGCGGGTCCCGATGGCAGGCCGCGCGGCGTCGCGTCCGGCCGTGGCGTGCCGGCCAGTGGATCGATCTCGACCCGCGCACCGGGGCCTTCGTTACGGGTGGTGTCGGCCGCCGGCCCGGGGGCCGCTTCCGCCAGGCGGCGCGGCGGCGGTTCGGCCGCAGGGCCAGGGCCAAGGCCAGGGCCAGGGCCAGGGCCAAGGCCAGAGGCCGTCCTGGCCGCAGGTTCAGCAGCCGGCCCGGCTGGGGTTTCCTCCGGCGCCTTGGCAGCGCCCCCGATCACCGACACCCCGGCATTGGCCTTCTCCGCCGCCGGGGCTGGGGCGCTGTCGGTCTTGGCGCTGCGCCCTGCCGCCGCCCTGGCGGGGGCCAGGGGCAGTTCCGCCGCCGGCCGCGCCGCGCGGGGTGCCACGATGACCTCGCCGTTCAGGTCGGTGCGGCCGACACGCCCGGCCAGGTCGAAGAAGCGGAAGCGGCCGTCGGCGTACTCCAGCCGCCCCGCCACGGCATAGGCCGGGGTGGCCGGGATCGGTACGCCGGTCAGTGGTGTCAGCAAGCCCATGCTCGGCCCCGCTGCCGCCAGCCACAGATCGGCCCCCGCCAGCGCCAGCGGATCGCGCAGGCTGCCGCGCAGCGTCAGCCGCGTCGGGCCATTGGCCAGGGAAACCTGCACCGGCCAGGGCTCGGTTTCGCCGAGCATGCCGATCACCGCGCCGCCGGTCATCTCGCCGGTGATGGGCTGGGCGGCGTAGGTGCCGGCGGCGCTGGCCGCAAGCGTGCCCGCGTCGGTGGTGGCGACGCGCAGGGTCAGGTCGGCGGCCAGGCTCGGCAGCGTCACCCGCACCTGCCCATCGGTGACACGCACCAGCCCGATCGTGGGGCCGGCGCCGTCGCCCGCGGGCATGCGCGCATTGGTCGAACCCTCGGGCGACTCCAGCAGGGTCATGGCCGGTCGGTCCAGCGCGACCTCCTGCATCACCATCCGCCCGCGCAGCAGCGCCCAGCCATCCAGCCGCAGCATCACGCGAGGCAGCAAGGCGAAGGGCGGGTCGGCGGGAAAGCCCGCGGGGTTGCCCAGCCGCACGTCGGTCGCGGTCACGGTAAAGGCGGCACCAGGGTGCACCGTCAGCTGCCCGATGCTGACCGGGCGGCCCAATGCGACGCCCAGCCGCGCCTCGGCCATCGGGATCAGCCAGTCCCAGCGAAAGACCAGCACGGCCGCCAGCAGCAGCAGCGCGATCCCCCCTGCCAGCCAGCCAGCCTTGCGCATGCACCACCCCTGTTATCTTACCCGAAACGCAAAGAGCGCCGACGGGTTGCCGCCGCCCCGCCCCGGTCGCAGGCTGCGACGCCGCAAGGAGCCCCAGGATGCCCGAGTTGACCACCTACGTCCCGCCCCCCTGGACGACCCAGAACTGGGCCGTCGCCAAGCCGGGGGCGACAAGCACGGGCGGGGTGGTGGTCTGCCAGAACCATGACGCGGCGCGCGCCGGGGCCGCGGTGCTGGACGCTGGCGGCAATGCCGCCGATGCCGCCGTCGCCGCCGCCCTCTGCCTGGCCGCGGTCGAACCCTGGAACTCGGGCCTGGGCGGCATCGGCTTCGCCGTGATCCGCCATGCGGATGGCCGGGCCGAGACGCTGGATTTCGGCCCAGTGGCGCCGGCCGGCCTCGACCCCGCGCTGTTTCCTCTGACCGGGGAGATGAAGCGGGACCTCTTCACATGGCCGGAGGTCGTGGGCGACCGCAACATCCACGGGCCGCTATCCTTCGTCATCCCGTCCTCGGTCGCGGGCTACGGGCTGCTGCACGAAACCTACGGCAAGCTCACGCGCAACCAGGTGTTCGGCCCGGCCGTGGCGCTGGCGCGGCGTGGCCTGCCGCAGGACTGGTTCACCACGCTGAAGATCGCCAACAGCGCGGCCACGCTGAAGCACTACCCCGAATCGGCGCGGATCTACCTGCCCGGCGGGCTGCCGCCGGTGGCACCCTATCAGGGATCGCCCGGCTTCTTCCGCCTGGGCAACCTGCTGCTGACGCTGGAGCGGTTGCGCGACGCCGGCTGGCGCGATTTCTACGAGGGCGCACTGGCGGCCGACCTCGTGGCCGATATCGCCGCCATGGGCGGCATCGTGACCGCGGCCGACCTGGCCGGCTGCACGGCCGCGCTGCGCCCGGCGATGGGGGTGGATTGGCGCGGGCTTGGCACGCTGTGGCTGGCGGGCGGGCTGACCGCGGCCCCCACGATGCAGGCGGTGATCGAGGGCATGGCGAAAACCCCGCCGACCGGCCCCGATGCCCCCTGGTATGTCGCCCTGTCGCTCGCGATGCGCGATGCCTATGCCGAGCGCCTGTCGGGCCTGGGTGCGGCCAAGGAAACCGCGGAAACCTGCACCACCCACCTGACCGTGACCGACCGCGATGGGATGTCGGTCGCGATGACCACCACGCTGTTGTCCTCGATGGGCAGCCGGGTGGTGCTGCCGACGACCGGGGTGCTGATGAACAACG
>JBBQHE010000197.1:0-8381 GCA_038323655.1 Acetobacterales bacterium
CCTCGGCGCGGGAGTTTTTTCGCTTTTATGGCCTGGATGAGGCCAAGCTAGCCCATGCCGCGCCCGATGCGATGGTGATGCACCCGGGGCCGATGAACCGTGGCGTCGAGATCGCGAGCGCCGTCGCCGACGACCCCATCCGCAGCGTGATCGGGGAACAGGTGGAGATGGGCGTGGCCTGCCGCATGGCGGTGCTGGACGTGCTGGCGCGGCGCCTGCCCCGCAACCGATAGGCCCCGCAACCGATCGTTCCTGCCGGACGATAAACCCGGGCTGACATGCGTCCGGCCGCCCGGCTGCGGCATCGCAGCGTATCAAGCACGGGGTGGCACGCCCCCGGCCGCGGTCGCGAATCATTTCTCGCCCGATCAATGGAACCTTCACGTTTTTGGCAGAGTCTGCAGGCACTGACCGAGGCGTAAGCGTGGCCCACACCGGACCATAGCGCCCTCCACCCCGCGAGCGCGGTGAGTCCGCAGAGGACGAGGAAGGCCAAACATGACAAGCATTTTGTCACACATCTGGAACGGTCGACCAGCGCCGTGCGAGCACGACGCGTTGCCGATCGCCAGGATCGGTACCGTGCAGCCGCATGGCGTGATGATGGTCGTGGTGCCGGAGACCGGCGCTGTCGAGCACGTCAGCGCCAACGTCGAAGAGATCCTGGGCGTGTCCGCCCGGTCGGTGCTGGGCCGGCCGCCGATGGTGGCCTTCCAGGACGGCGATTCGGTCAGCAAGCTTGTCGATGTGGTGCGGCCCGGCCGCCGCTTCTTCGACAACCCGACCATGCTCTCCGCCCGCGGCCGGCGGTTCGAGATGGTCTGCCATGTCTCGGACGACCGGCTCTTTATCGAAATCGAGCCTTACGTCGAGGCTGAGCACGAATACCAGACCATGGTCACGACGGCGATGGATTCCGTGTCGCGCCAGACCACGGTGCAGGGGCTGTACGAGGCCTCGGCGCGGCTGATGAACTTCGTTACTGGCTGGGACCGGGTGAAGTTGTACAAGTTCGTGAGCCACGGCCACGGCGTGGTGGTGGCAGAGCAGCATGCAGCCCAATCCAACCTGCCAGATTCCTTCCTCGGCTACCATTTCTCGGCCACCGACATCCCCGAGGCCGCGAAGGAAATCCTCCGCACCGGCAAGACGCGCCAGAAGCCGACCCAGGCCGGCTCGGTGCCGTTGCTGACCTTGGGCACGCATGGCGAGGTCGTGGAAAGCGGCCAGTCGGTCGACATGACCGACTGCTGGCTGCGCGGCATCCACCCCTGCGACAACGGCTACAACCGCAACCTGGGCGTCGGCAGCAACATCATTTTCCCGGTCTGCATCGACAGCACCGTCTGGGGCCTTTTCGTGGTGCACAATCGCGAGGAGAAGTTCCTCAACTACGACAGCCGCGCGGTGATCGAGCAGCTGACGATGATGTTCGCCAGCCGGCTGATCGAGTTGGAGGGCCATGAGGCCCGTATCGCCGAGCGCCAGGCCATGTCGCAGCAGATGCTGGGCATGGTGGAAACGGCGCAGGCCTTGCTGACGCAGAGCATGACGCTGCGCGGTGAACATGCCGCAAGCATCCGGCTGCCGGCCATGCAGGCGACCTCGCGCCACGTTGCTGCGCTGGCGCCGATCTACGTCTCCTCGGCCAGCGGCTGCGACAGCGCCGAGGCGGGCCGACCTGAGGATCGCTTCTCGAACGATCTGCTGCGCCTGGCGGATGCCGACGGCGCGGCCATCCTGCGCGGCGGAACGTCGAGCCACGTGCATCTCATCGGGGCGGCGCCCGATGCGCTGACCGCGCGCGGCATCGCCGCGATGTTCGGCAACCGCCTGCCGGCCTTCGCCGACGACGGCTGGCGGGTTTTCGCAACCGACGCGCTGGCCGATCACATTCCCGCCGACGACGCGCTGCGCGCCGTTGCCAGCGGGTTGCTCGCGGTACCGATCTGCAACCGCGGCGACATGATCCTGTGGTTCCGGCGCGAACGCGTCGTGCAGGCCACCTGGGCCGGCAAGCCGCCCACGGCGGCCGAGCGGCGCAGCGAGATGATGTTCCGCCCGCGCGGCGATTTCGCCGCACACCAGGCGCCGCTCACCGGCGCCTCCCGCCCCTGGCTGGAGGCCGAGGTGATGCTGGCGGCGCAGTTCGGTGCGGCGCTGAGTGCGCTGTGGATGCGCCAGCGCGGCGCGCCCCCGCCGTCGGGCCTCGACCCGGCACGCGAGAGCGACGGATTTTCATTCATGCCGCAGCCCGCATTGCCGGGCCGCCTGACCACCGTGAGCTGAGGGGCGCGCCATCATGTCGATCACTGTTTCGGTCCAATCAAGTGGCGCCCAGGCCTCGGTCATGCTGCGCGGGGTGCTGGACAGCATGAGTCAGGCCACGCTCAAGCAGCAGCTTGAGCCTGTTATGGCCAATGGCGCGGTCAGCCAGATCCGGCTGGATTTTGGCGGGGTGCAGAGCATGGAGGCGGCAAGCGCCGGCATGCTGATGATGCTCAGTCACACTGCCAAGTCGCGCAACAAGACCCTGGGCATCTGCAACTGCACGCCGCCGGTCCTGGCGCTGATGCACAAGGCCAATCTGGGCAAGGTCATCCCCATCCAATAACGCCGATAGCTTGAGGAGGAAGTGGCGATGGATGGACTGTCCGGCGTGCCCGCCAGGGACACGTCATGGAACGGCACCGACCGGCGCAGCGCGGCGCCGGCGGGCGTGCCCAAGGAGAACGCGCGGCTGGAGTTCCTGTCCGCGCGCGTGCTGGATGAGTGCAAACTGATCCGGCAAGCCGGCGGCAAGCTCTCCGATACGCTCGAGAGCACGATGTCGAGGCCTGCATGCTTTCGGTCAGCGCCAGCGAGACCTGTGATTACCTCCGTCGTTCGCAGGCCGATGGCGAAATGCTACTGGCCACCACCCGGGACATGTGACCGGGCTGACCACGACGGCCCGCAGCCAGGCCGAGCTGGCCCGCGGCAAGGCCGAGGAAGGGGCTGGGTCGATCGAGGCGCTGGCGCAGATCTTCGGCACCATCGGCGGTTTCCTGACGGGCATCACCAAGATCTCGCAGCAGACCAACCTGCTGTCGCTGAATGCCCGTATCGAGGCGGCCCGCGCCGGCCAGCACGGCGCCGGCTTTGCCGTGATTGCCCAGGAAGTGAAGGCGCTGGCCGCCGAAACCGGCACGTTGAGCGCCAATATCGAGGCCAAGCTCAAGGAACTGGTGGCCGCTACACGCCAGGCGCAGGAGCAGTTCGGCGCCACCCTGGCCGCCGTGCACGATGCGACGGCCACATTGTCAGACCTGGTCGAGCGGCAGGGCGGCGTGGCTGAGACCATCCGCCAGGGCTGCGGCCAGACCGCGGAGGCGGCCACGATGATGGACACCGTCTCGGCCACCATCGGCCGCATGCAGGAAGCGGTGAGCGAGACGGGCGAAGCCTATGCCCAGTTGACCCGTTCGCTCGACACGCTGACCGTTTCGGCCGAAGGCGTCGTGCGCCATGAGGACGAAGGTCTGCTGACGGCCGCCATCGCAACCCAGGTGGCCCTGTCATGAGGCCGCAGGTCGTGGCGGGCGACGCGCCCGCCGTCATGCCGCCGCCGACGCTGAGCGCGCGGCTGCGGCTGCAGACCCGTGCCGCGCACGACCGGATCGAGGCCAATCCCCATTTCGCCCGGCTGATGGCGCCCGACCTGACCCGGCCGGAATACCATGCGCTGGTTGCCCGGTTGTTCGGCCACCATGCCGCGGCCGAAGCCGGGTTGGCCGGGGCCGCGGCGCTGCTGCCGGACCGGCTCGGCCTGGCGGGCCGGCTGCGCCGCACGGCGCTGCTCGGCGCCGACCTTGTCGCGCTGGGTTCCACCCCGGTGCAGGTCGCGGCCCTGCCGCGTTGCCCAGGGTTGGCGCTGCGCCGGCCGGAGGAGGCTTGGGGCGTGCTGTATGTGCTGGAGGGGTCGAGCCTGGGCGGTCAGGTCATTGCCCGGCACTTGGCGCAGCACCTGCAGATCGGCCCGAGCACTGGCGCCTCCGGGATGGCGCCCTATGGCGCCGAGACCGGGGCGCTGTGGCGCGGCTTCAAGGACGCGCTGGATGAGGCCTTTGCCATGGGCGCACCCGACCATGTGTGCACCCGCGGCGCGCTGGACGCCGAGGCCGTGATCGACGCCGCCTGCCAGGCCTTCGACCGGCTAGATCGCTGGGTCGCGGCATGGGGCTGATCGCCCGGCTCGACGCTGCGGCCGCGCGGCTGGCAGACGCCTGTCTCGCGTTGCCCGGCGGGCAACCGCTGGCCATGCGCGATTGGCGTGGTGTGGCCGAGGCCTCCGGCAGCCTTCGCCGGCCGATCGCCTGGCGCAACACCCTGGTGGAGACCCCCAGCCTGCATCACCTGCATGTCGAGTTCTTCGCCCTGCCGGGGGAGATCGCGGTGTTGCACCTCTGCGCCTTCCCGCGGCTGGACCTGGCCCTGCCGATCCTGGGTTTCGACGTCATCGCCGGCCGCGAACGCGCGACCGGCTGCTTCCTCGACCTGTCGCCCACCGTCCCCGAGGCACAGCCGCTGATCGAGGCCTGGGGCCGGCGCATCGCACCCCATCGCCCTGGCCTGGGTGAGGCACGGGTGCTGCCGGAATGGACCAGCATCTTCTCGGCGCATGTACTGGCGGTCCGCCCCGATGGCGCCGCGCAGGTCGAGGCTGGGCTTGCCCTGGGCGAGGCCAGCCTGATGGATTTCGCCGCGCAATCGGCGCCGCCGGCCGCGCCCGCGGCGATGCGCGCGGCGCAGCAGCGTTACATCGACGGGCAGCGCCGCAATGATCGCACCCGGCGGATGCTGGCCGGCTGCATCGGCCCGGACCTCGCTGACGCATTCATCGCGCAATGCCTTTTCCCAGATATTGAAGCCGCCGCGCTGGAAGACGCCGTTCCGGGCTGACGGGCGGCCGCGCTCAGGCCGCGCAGGCGGCGCAGGTGCCTTCGATCTCGACCGTGGCGCGCGCGGCGCGGAACCCCTGGGCGCGCGCTGCCGCCGCCAGCGCCGCCGACACCGCCGCATCGGCAATCTCGGCCGTCGCGCCGCAGCGGCCGCAGATCAGGAACTGGTGTGGATGGGCATGGCCGGCGTGGTCATGCGCATGGTCGGTGCAGGCGATGAAGGCGTTCAACCGTTCGACCTTGTGGATCAGCCCCTGTTCCAACAGAAAATCAAGCGCACGATAAACCGTGGGGGGCGCGGCCCCGGCCCGGGCCGCCTTCAGCCGGTCCAGCAGCGCATAGGCGCCGACTGGCTGACCGGCCTCCAGCACCAGGCGCAGCACGTCGCGCCGCAACTCGGTCAGCTTGGCGCCGCGCGTGGCGCAGGCCGCCGCCGCCGCCGCCAGTGCCAGTTCCAACGGCCCGCCGTCTCGCACCGCTGCCATGCTGCGCCCCTGCCTCCTCATGCACCACTGGCGTTATATGGTAACCGGAACGCCGAAACGGAACCTGCCATGGATACCCCCGATCACCCCGCCTGCGAACGCCTGATCGCTGCCTTGCGTTTCGATTCCCAGGGGCTGGTCGCGGCCGTGGCGCAACAGCACGATACGGGCGAGGTGCTCATGCTGGCCTGGATGGATCGCGCCGCGGTCGCCGCCAGTCTGACGACCGGCCGGGCGGTGTATTTCAGTCGCTCGCGCCAGGCGCTGTGGCGCAAGGGCGAGACCTCGGGCCAGGTGCAGCGCCTCGTTGACCTGCGGATCGATTGCGACGGCGATGCGGTGCTGCTGCTGGTCGACCAGACCGGCGTCGCGTGCCACACCGGGCGGCGGTCGTGCTTTTCCTGGGCATTGCGCGACGGCCGGGTCGCGGCCATCGCCGAGCCGCTTGCCGACCCCAAGGCGCTGTACGGAATATGATCCCCGTAACCCTGCTTACCGGCTACCTGGGCGCGGGCAAGACCACGCTGCTGAACGCGCTGCTGAAGCAACCCGCGATGGCCGGGACCGCGGTGCTGGTGAATGAGTTTGGCGAGATCGGCCTGGACCACCTGCTGGTCGAGACGCTGGACGCCGATGCCGTGCTGCTGAACGCGGGCTGCCTGTGCTGCACAGTGCGTGGCGACCTGACCAAGGCTCTGGCGGATCTGGCGGCCCGGATCGACCAGGGCCAGGCGGTGTCGCGCGTGGTGATCGAGACCACGGGCCTCGCCGACCCCGCGCCGATCCTGGCCACGCTGATGGCCGACCCCGCGACCGGCCGGCGCTTCGTGCTGGATGGCGTGGTCACGCTGGTCGACGCGGTGAACGGTATGGCGACGCTGGATGCCCAGGCGGAGGCGGTGAAGCAGGCCGCCGTCGCCGACCGCATCGTGCTGACCAAGATCGACCTCGCCGGCGACGTGCCGCTGCTGGAAGCGCGACTGGCCGCGATCAACCCCGGCGCGCCGCTGCTGCGGGCAGTGCAGGGCGACCTGTCGGCCGAGGCGCTGCTCGCCGCCGGTCCCTTCGACCCGGCGGCCAAGGGCGAGGCGGTGCTGGGCTGGCTGGCCGCCGAACGCCATGTCCATCATCATCACCACCACGACCCGAACCGCCATGACGCCCGCATCAGCACGTTCTGCCTGACCTGGGACACGCCGCTGCCCTGGCAGGGCGTTGCGAGTTTCCTGGAAATGTTGACCGCGACCCGTGGCGACAGCGTGTTGCGGGTGAAGGGGCTGCTGGACGTGACCGGCGAGGCGCACCCCGTCGTGCTGCATGGCGTGCAGCACATTTGGCATCCACCGCGACGCCTGGCGGCCTGGCCGGCGGGCGCGCCCCGTCGCTCCACGCTGGTCTTCATCCTGCGCGATCTGGACCGCGGCACGGTCGAACAGGGGCTTGCAGCCTTCATCGACGCGGCGCGTTGACATGGCCGCGGGCGCAGGCAGAGCCTTTCGCCTCAACGGAGACGCCAAGCCATGCCGCTGACGATGCCCGAGGAACTGGTGCTGCTGATGCTGGACGATGCCAGCGGCCGGCTGCACGACCGGGCGGCCCCGGTCGGTGACTTTGCGCTGGCCGGGGCAATCCTGGCGGAGCTGGCGGTGGATGGCCGGATCGACACAGACGAACGCCGCCTGTTCGTCGTCAACCCCGCGCCGACCGGCGACGCCCTGCTCGACGGCGCGCTGGCGCAGATCGCCGAGGCCGGGCGCACCGAGGAGAGCCGTTGGTGGATCGAGACCCTGTCCGCCCAAGCCGAGGCTTTTCGCGAGGCGATCTTCGCCCGCCTGGTCGGGCGCGGCATCCTGCGGGTCGAGGACGGACGGTTTTTGTGGCTGTTCAGCGAACGTCGCTACCCGGTCATATCGGACAAGGCGGAGCGCGAGGTGAAGGCGCGGCTGCTGGGGGTGATCTTCGACGACGAGATCCCCGACCCGCGCGACGCGCTGCTGATCGGCCTCTGCCGTGCCGCCGGGATTTTTGCCCTCATCTTGTCACCCGAGGAGCTGGACCGTGCCCAGCCGCGCATCGACCAGATCGCCGACCTTGAGGAACTCAGCCGCGCGCTGTCGGCCGCCGTGCGCGACATCTATATGGAGATTGCGCGCTGGTCGCCGCTGATGTGATCAGCCGCGGGTCAGCTTCACCCACAGCAGATACAGCGACAGCGGCGCGGTGATGCCATTGGCGATCCAGACGCTTGGGGCCGCGGCCATCACACCATAGACCAGCCAGAGCAGCACGCCCGTCACGAACAGCAGCAGCATCGGCAGGCTGAAATCGCTGGCAGAGCCTGTCCGCCAGGTCTTCAGCACCTGCGGCACGAAGGCGGTGGTGGTCAGCGCGCCGGCAACCAGGCCGACGGTTTCCGGCCCCCAAACCAGCATGCGCAAACCCCTGGGCTGACGTCAAAGGATGGACTGCTCTATGCAGGGCCGACATGACATCGTCCACCCCGGCAAGGACAAGAGGCGTGAGCGAGGATCCCGACTGGTCGCTGGCGCCGACCCCGGCCGCGCCCGCAATCCCGCCGCCGCGGCTGGACTGCGGGCATCTGGTGGTGCCCGGCGCACTCGGCCACGGGCATGTACGGCTGGCCCTGGCGCAATGGGGGGTGGCGCCCGCCGGTGGGCTGTCCGGCTGGTTCGCCCGGGTCGAGAGCGGCCTGGCCCGGGCCGCGGCCGGCGGTGCGCAACTCGCCGTCCTGCCCGAAATGGCGGTCATGGAGGCTGGGCCGAGCCTGGTGCTGGACCCGGCGGCCGGCGAACTGCCGGCCATCGCAGCGCTCTCGGGCCGCGTGATGGATGGCCTGCGGGAGGTCGCCCAGCGCTCCGGCCTGTGGCTGCTGGGCAGGTCGCTGCCGGTGCGGCAGGCCGATGGCGGGCTGCGCAATACCGCCGTGCTGGTCGCC
>JBBQHE010000198.1:0-8361 GCA_038323655.1 Acetobacterales bacterium
TTCCAACAGGAGGGAACGAAGTTCCGCAGGCGTCAGGTTATCAAGGTTTTCATGGGGCGGCACCACGCCAGTGAATCAGCGAATGACTGAAAAGGGAATCCCCAAAGTGCAAACACTGCCCGGGGTTTTGCCCTGGTTACCCGCCGCGGCCATAGCAGGCCGGGCCAGGATCGGCGCCCGCACTGCGCGGCCCGATGCGCACGCCGCCGCCGGCATCGACCCAGGCGATGGAGCCGCCACCGGCGCCAATACTCTCGATGTCGATGCTCGGCGCCCGCACAGCGTAGGTGTGCAGCAGAACCTGGCTGCGCAATTCGGCGCGCGCTTCCCGCACAAGCGAGACATCGAAGGTGGTGCCGCCCATGTCGCCCAGGATCGTATCCTGCCAGCCATGCCGCTCGCCGAGGCGGATCGCCGCGCTGACGCCGCCAGCAGGCCCCGATTCGAGCAGCAGCACCGGCCGTGCCGCGACCAGCGCCGCATCCGCGAGCCCGCCATTCGAGCCCATGAACAGCAGTTCGCCGACGAAGCCTTCCTCCCGCAGGCGGTCCTGCAGGGCGCCGATGTAGCGGGCGCAGAGCGGGCCGAGCATGGCGTTCATCACCGTGGTGCTGGTGCGCTCATACTCGCCGATCTCGGGGTTCACCTCGTGCGAGACGCTGATGAAGCGGCCGGGCAGGCGCTGTGCCAGGATTTCGGCCGCGCGCTTCTCATGCGCCTCGTTGGCGGCGGCGTGCAGGAAGGCGATGGCGACAGCCTGCACCGGCGTCGCCGCGATGCGATCAGCGATGGCGTGGAGCGCGTCTTCGTCGAGGGGTTGCTCCACATGGCCGCGCCAATCCAGCCGTTCCGGCACCTCGTAGCGCCAGCGGCGGGGCACCAGCGGCTTTGGATTGTCGAATTGCAGATCATAGAGATCGGCGCGGTCGTGCCGCGCGATGCGGCGCAACTCCAGCAGGTCGCGGAAACCCTGCGTGGCGATAAGCGCAGTTGGCGCGCCGGTACCCTCGACCACCATGTTGGTCGCCATGGTAGAGCCATGGCCAATGAAGCCGATATCCCCAGGCGCACAGCCCGCAACATCCAGAATTCGCCGGAAACCGTTGATGGCGCCGATCACCCGGTCCTGCGGCGTGGTCGGCACCTTGGCCGTGTGGACCTGGCCTGACTCGTCAAGAAGAACGACGTCGGTGAAGGTACCACCAACATCAATGCCGATGCGCTTCAAGCCATTCCATCCCTTACTCGACGCCTGCCGCCGCGTCCCGTCACAAGACGGTGAAACGTTTCCACGGCCGCGTCAACTGGTGGGTGACTCCCGGCTGTAACTGGCATTGCGCAGTTCGTAAGCGCGCGAGTCACGTCCTGCGAGCGGCTGGCATTGCCGCCGCAGCCCGGCCGGCCAGCCGCTCGCCAGGAGTTCATCGGCGGACGTCCGCGCCGCCCGTGCGGGGTCCTGGCAATCAAGCAGCGGTGCCTCACCCGCATGCCGGCCCTCATGGCCCTGCACCAAAACGGTCCCGACGCGGCCAGCTGCACAGTCACAGTCAGGATGGATACCAGCGTCAATCAGGATGTGCGTCGCGGGGGTCCTTACCAAAGTGTACGCTCCCGAAGTACGGATTTCGGGCAAGTGGGGTTCGAACCAGGGCAAGTGACCACCACGCTGAAACCGGCCTTTTAACTAGGTTTTTGCGTTCCGTACTAAAACGCCCAAGTCAGCAGGTCCGAAGAGAATTGGCCTCCGGAGAGCGATTTTCGACTGTCTCCGCGACGGGCCAGTCAACAGGTCCACCCTGAAAACCCCAGGAAACCTGCCACTCAGCGCGGCGGTCGGTCAGGCGGAGAGTACGGCTCGTATGGGAACTGGCGGAGGAGGTGCGCCCGGTAACAAACGGTCTCTGGGCTGGAGCCCACAGCGCGGCTCCCGGCCCTGAATTCGTCCGATCCCAAACATGTAATGCCGCCCTCACGACAGCCTCGCCGAGGCAATCCGCGCCCCTTCGACCAATGATGCCAGCTTAGCCCAGGCGATATCACCATGCACCGCGCCATACCCCGCAAAGGTGCTGAAGCCGCAATCCGTCCCCGCGATCACCCTCTCCGGTCCGACGATCTGCGCGAACGTCTCGATGCGCTGAGCCACCAACTCCGGGTGCTCGACGAAGTTGGTGGTACTGTCCAGGCAGCCTGGGATCAGCACCCAGTCGGCCGGCAGCTTCGTGTCCTT
This sequence comes from Acetobacterales bacterium, assembly GCA_038323655.1. Classification (GTDB taxonomy): domain Bacteria; phylum Pseudomonadota; class Alphaproteobacteria; order Acetobacterales; family Acetobacteraceae; genus Humitalea. The sequence continues at coordinate 2,231 of JBBQHE010000198.1, forward strand.
CCAGACCACCCATTCATGCGCATGGCGCGGGTTGGAGGCCTCGAACAGCAGCCCGCCCACGCGCAGTTTCAGCAACGCCGGCAGCACCTTGGCCAGTGGCACGTCGCAGGTATGCGGCCCCTCGTAGTTGCCCCAGCAGATGTGCAGCCGCACCTGTGACGCCGGGATGTTGCGCAGCGCGTGGTTGAGGATCTCCACATGGCGTTCCGCGCGGCCCAGAAAATCATCCTCGCCCATGTCGCAGTAAAGCATGTGCCGGCCCAGGCCGAGATCGGGCGCGTCGATCTGCAAGGTCAGGCCGGAGGCTGCGATGGCCTCGTATTCATGCCGCATCCCCTCGGCCAGATCCTCCATGTAGGCATCGATATCGGCGTGGATGTCGGAGGGCTGGAACAGCGCGATCACCCCGGGCGATGCACTGTTCATGAAGCCCCGCGCATAGCCGGCCGCGGCCATCGCACGCTGCATCATGGCGATGTCGTCCAGCGCCGGCTGCATGGTTTTTAGCGTGATGGGACCGGTGCAGCGCGGCCGCCGGTAAGTCGGTGTTCCGCCCGCCTTGGAGAGCGATTCCATATAGGCGGGAAAGGCGAGCAGGTCGGCCGGCGGGCGGCGCGGGCTGTCGCCCGAAAAGCCGGTCAGCCGGTCCTTGATGTAGGTCGCGTAGGAAATCTTCGACGTCTCGCCATCGGACGGGATATCAATGCCGATCTCGGCCTGGCGGGCGAGCACGGCCAGCGTGCCGACCTCCATCGCCGCGTCATAAGCGGCCTGGTCGAAAGCCTCGCCCCGTTCGCGCGCGAAAAGGAAGTCCGAGACCACGGGGCCGCGCGGCAGCGAGCCGACATGGGTGGTGAGGATGCGGCTCATGTGCTGCCCCCCGGCGCCGCCGGCGCCACGATCTCCGGCGCCGCCGGCGCCACGAACGCCGGCGCCGCCGGCGCGTCGCCGCCGCGCACCACATAAGCCAGCACGGGGTCCGAGGATGTGGCGCGAAAGGCCCGCTTCATACCAACCGGCGTGGTGAAGCAATCGCCCGGGCCGAGCAGGACGGCGCCCTCGGGCGTGGTGATTTCCAGGACGCCCGCATGCAGCAGGATCACCTCCGCCTCGGCGCGGGTATGGCTGGGCACCGAAGCCCCCGAGGCCATGCGCAGCGCGCGCAGATTGAAACCATGCCGCCACCAGCCGCTGATCGGGCCGGCCGAAAAACCATCGCCGGTCGAGGCCGGCGTGATGACGGGGATTTCCTCCACCCCAGGCCCGGCCAGGGGCGAGGCTGGGTTGGCCAAGAAATCCCGCGCCGCCACCACGCACCCCGCGAGCCTGTCGGGCGAGGGTGTGGCGAGTGCGGCCATCGCCGCCGCGTCGGGCGGCTGCTGCAGCGCGGCGCCGGGCGGCACGGTCTCGCCCGCCGAGGTATCGACCAGCCGACCGCCTTCCAGCAGCACCAGGCCGTAATGCCGTGCCAGATCGAAGACTTTTGGCGCCCAGGTCACCCGTCCCGGATCATCGCCACCGAGCACGGCAAACAGAAAGCCCGTCTCGCTGCCGATATTCTCGAAGCCGCGAAACATCCGTGTGGGGATGGAGACGACATCGCCCGGCCCCATCACCGCCTCGCCCTCATCGGCGTTGACGCCGAAGATCATCCGCCAGCGGCCGGTGTGGACGATGAAGACCTCCGCCGTCTCATGGCTGTGCTGGCTGTTGAGGCAGCCCGGCGGCTGCCGCGCCCCACCAATGTTGAAGCCATGCGGTTCGGGGATATGCACGTATTGGTTCGGGTTCTCGGAGACGCCGGGGCCGATGAGCGTGAAATTCTCCTTCGCGTCGGAGCCAGGGGTGCGGCTGTCCACGAAGGCGTTGCGGCAGGGGCGGAGATCGGCATAGCGAATGGTGCGCTGGCTCAGCATGGGGCTTAATCCGGTTGCAGGCGTTTGGTGGTCGCGGCGTCAAAGAGGTGCATGCGCGTGGTGTCGAGCCGCAGCGCCACGGTGGCGCCGATCTCGGCCCGCCAGGCGCGGTCGGCACGGGCGATGACGCGCGCGGGGCCCACCATGGCGGTGACCAGCACGGCATCGCCGGTCAGCTCCACGGCGTAGATGCTGGCATCGAGGTCGCCCTGGCCGGCGGGCAGCACGGTGACATCCTCGGGGCGGATCCCCAGCAGGGCGGGGCCTGCGTGCCGGGCCACGCGCGTGACCGCCCGCAGCCCGCCCGGTGCCGTGAACACGCCGCCCGCATGCGCGCCCGGCACCAGGTTCATCGGTGGTGAGCCGATGAAGCCGGCAACGAAAAGATCGGCCGGGCGGTCATAGATCACCTCCGGCGTGTCGAGCTGCCGGATCTCGCCGCCCGCCATCACCGCGACGCGATGCGCCAACGTCATCGCCTCGATCTGGTCATGCGTGACATAGACGGTGGTGACACCCAGCTCGTGTTGCAGATGCTTGATCTCGGCGCGGGTGGACACGCGCAGCTTGGCGTCGAGGTTCGACAGCGGCTCGTCCATCAGGAAGACGGTGGGTTGGCGGACGATGGCGCGGGCCAGTGCCACGCGCTGCCGCTGGCCGCCCGAAAGCTCACGCGGGCGGCGGGCCAGCAGCGGCTCCAGCTCCACGCGTGCCGCGGCCTGGCGCACCCGTGCCGCGCGCTCCTCACGCCCCACGCCGCGCAGTTTCAGCGGATAGCCGATATTGTCGGCGACAGTCATGTGCGGATAAAGGCCGTAGGACTGGAACACCATGGCGATGTCGCGCTCGCGCGGCGCCAGGTCGTTCACCCGCACACCGCCGATCAGCACATCGCCGGCGGTGGGTTCCTCCAGCCCCGCGATCATCCGCATCGTCGTGGTCTTGCCGCAGCCAGAGGGGCCGAGCAGGACCATGAACTCGCCCTGCCGGATATCGAGCGTGAGGTCGCGCACGGCGGTGAACCCGCCCCAGGCCTTGGTCACGCGTTGCAGGGAAATGCTGCTCATTTCACGGCGCCTCCGGTCATGCCGCCCACAAAATGCCGCTGGATGACGGAGGCCAGCAGGAACATCGGTATCGAGATCAGGATGCCGGCGGCCGCGATCAGCTCCCACAGATCGCCGCGCTCGGTGCGGAAGCGGGTGATGCCCACGGGCAGGGTCACGGCGTCGTCGCGCGTCAGGATCAGCGCGAACAGGAACTCGTTCCAGGTCAGGATGAAACAGAACACGGTGGTGACCAGCACGCCGGGCCAGATCACCGGGACCACGATGTCGATGATCACCCGCAGCCGGGTGGCGCCATCCACCAGCGCCGCCTCTTCGCTCTCATTGGGCACCGCGTCCAGAAAACCTTTGAGCATCCACACCGCGAAGGGGGTGACGATGGCGAGGTTGACGATGATCAGCGCCACATGCGTGTCGAGCAGGCCGAGGTCGCGGAACAGCAGGTAGAAGGGTAGCACCACCACCACGGCCGGGATGAACTGGGTGGCGAGGATGGCGAAGAACAGCAGCCCCTTGCCGCGCATTTCGAACCGGCTGAAGGCATAGGCCGCCAGCGTCGAGGCCGGGATGGCGATGACAACGGTGGTGAGTGCCACGATCGTGCTGTTGAGCAGCGTGGCGCCGATGTTCCAGGGATGGGCAAAGATCGTGCGGAAGTTGTCCAGTGTCGGCGTGAAGAACACCGTCAGATCGAACAGATCCACCGGCCGCTTGAAAGCGGTCAGCGCCATCCACAGGATGGGGAACAGGATGATCAGCAGCGTGGCCAGCAGCAGCGCCGTCTCCACGCCGCGCCAGACCAGCCTCCGCCGCCGTGCTCCCGCTGCGCGTGCGGCGCGCTGTGCCAATGTGCCGCTCATGTCTGCCCCGGTTTGCGCAGCACCAGGCGCATGTACCAGAAGGCCAGGAAGACCAGCATCGCGGTCAGGATCCACGCCACCGCCGAGGCATAGCCCATGTCGTACCAGCGAAAGGCGATGGAGTAGACGAGATAGGCCAGCGTGACGGTGGACTGTCCCGGGCCGCCGCCGGTCAGCGTCACCACCTGGTCGAACATCTTCAGGGCAAACACGGTCTTGAGGATGGCGACGATGGCAAGAACCGGCAGCAGTGCCGGGATGGTCACGTCGCGCAGCACCTGAAATTCCGTGGCGCCATCCATCCGCGCGGCCTCCTCCGGCTCGCGCGGCAGCGCCGCCAGGCCGCCCAGGATCACCAGCGTCATGTAGGGCGCCCAGCGCCAGGCGTCGGAGAGCACCAGCACCACCAGCGCCCCCACCGGATCGGCCAGCAGCACGACATCGCGCAACGGCGGGATGGCGGTGCCCGCGGCCCAACTCAGCACGCCGGTCTCGGCATTGAACATGAAGCGGAAGGAGATGCCGACCAGCGCGGGCGAGACGGCAAAGGGCAAGATCAGCACCGCGCGCGTCACGCTTTGCAGCACGCCCGCGCGACGAAGCAACAAGGCCAGGCCGAGCGCCAGCAGCACAGTCAGCGGCACATCGAGGGCAACGACCCTGGCCGTCACCGCCAATGCATTGCTGAAATCCGGGTCATCGGTAAACGCGGTGACGTAGTGCCCGGCGCCCACAAAGCCGCCCGGCGTCAGGCTGCGCGCCAGCCGCCAGTCGCGGAAGCTCGTGATCAGCGAAACACCCAGCGGCCAGATCGTGGTGCCGACCACGATCAGCGCCGCCGGGATGATCAGCACATACTTGAGGACGCGGTCATGCATCAGCCGCGGCGGATGATGCGGCGCACTGAGGCAGCGGCAGCGTTGAAGGCATCGGGCACTGTCCGGGTGCCGGTGGCTGCCTCGCTCATCGCCGTCTCCAGTGCCTCGCTGATCTGCGGCCATTCCGGGCCGAAGGTGATGCTCTGCGTGTTCGCCAGGCCCTGGGCGGCGAAGCGGTGCATGCCGCCGAAGCGGGCATTGACGGCGTCGTCGACCAGGTTCGGCGTCATCACAGCCACCACGTCATTCTCGCGCGGGTCGAGCAGTACCTCGCGCTCCAGCGCGGGATTGGCGATCCAGGTCAGCAATTCCATCGCCGCGTCCTTGCGGCGGGAGCGGCGGCTGATGCCCCAGACCCAGGTATTGGTGAAGGTGGTGCGCGGCCGGCCCTCGAAGCTGGGCATCGGCGCGAAGCCGATCTGCGCCTCGGTCAGCCGGCTCGACGCCGGGTTGAGCAGGGTGGAGCGCACCCACCACCAGACGGGCAGCATGGCGGAATTGCCCTGACCCATGCTGTTCACAGCATCCTGCTCGGCGAAGGAGACGGCGCCGGCGGGGGTGATGCGGTGGCGCCGCAGCAGGTCCACGTAATCGGTCACCGCCTGCAGGCCGGCGGCGCTGTTGAAGGCCGGCGCCCCTTGCGCGTCGAACAGCGCGCCGCCACGGCCCCAGAGGAAATTGTACCAGACCATGAGGTTCTGGCCGTTGCCGCGGCCATAGGGGACGGAGACGCCGGAGATGCCCGGCTCGCGCTCCTGGATGGTCCGGCCGGTCTCGACCAGCGCCTCCCATGTCGCGGGGGGCGTGAGGTTGTGCTTTTCGAAGATATCCTTTCGGAAGAAGAGCAACTGTACATGGCCGCGGCTGGGCAGGCCGAGCAGATTGCCAGCCACGCGGCCTTGGCGCAGATGCGCCTCTGGCCAGCGGTCGAGCGGGATTGATTTTTCGCGCACCCGCGCGTCGATCGGTTCCAGCAGATTGGTCAGCGAGGCGACCCACTGGTCCATGGCGATGACCAGATCGTAGTCGCCGCCACCGCCGACCATCTCGGCCGTCAACGCCTCACGCATCGTGCCGAAGGGGACGAAGTTGTAGCGCGCGGTAATGCCGGTCTGCTCGGTGAAGGCGGCCAGCCGTGCCTCATGCGCGCGGAATTGGGAGGCGACGACGCAAAGCACTTTCAGCTCGGTGCCGGCGAAGGGTTTTTCGGGCCTCAGCCCCGGCGTTTGCGTGACGGAGGCGGCGGCAGGCAGCGCGGCCAGCGCCGCACCAGCGGCGAGCATGTCACGACGGGTGAGTGCCATGGTTCGATCCTCCTTCGGGCCTCGTTTGGTACGGGCCAGTTTGCATGCGTATGCAAAGCCTAGCGGCAGGGGTGTGTCGCTGGCAAGCGTCAGCCTGGGCGCCAGA
>JBBQHE010000199.1:0-8307 GCA_038323655.1 Acetobacterales bacterium
CCGACGTCGGGCCGGACCTTGCCCGCGAAGGGATTGCGACCATCAGCGTGCTCGGTGCGTTCCATGCTTCGGCAGCGGTGAAGGCGGCACTCGCCGATCGCATCACCTGACCGCCCACCATTTTTTCTTTGAAGGATTTCAGTGACTATGCCGCTTTCCTCGATGCGTGACGCGCTGCGCCTGACCCGGCAGGGGCGCCTGGCGGAAGCCACTGCCTTGCTGCGCGGCGCGGACGCCACGCCCCAACCGGGCGTGCTGGCCGGGCTGTTGGGGCGCGTCACTGGGCGCGCCGAACCTGTGGCCAATGCGCGCCCCGCCGCGCCCAAGGGCGGGGACCAAGCCATGACGGCCCGGACCTTCAGCAGTGCCGCCGGCAGCCGCGACTACCGCCTTTTCGTCCCGGCCGGCGCGACCGGCCCCCGGCCGCTTCTGGTCATGCTGCACGGCTGCACCCAGACGGCGGAGGATTTCGCCGCCGGCACCGCCATGAATGCGTGCGCCGAGGCCGAAGGCGTGATCGTGGCATGGCCAGAGCAACCACGGCGGGCCAACCCCAACACGTGCTGGAACTGGTTCAACCCCGCCGACCAGTCGGCGGGCGCCGGCGAACCGGCGTTGATCGCGGGCATCGCCGCCGAGGTCACGCGAAACCACGCCGTCGACCCTGGCCGGGTGTTTGTCGCGGGGCTTTCTGCCGGTGGGGCCGCCGCGGCGCTGATGGCCCGCGCCTATCCGGATGTCTTCACCGCGGTCGGCATCCATTCGGGCCTGGCCGCCGGGGCTGCGCACGACCTGAACTCTGCCCTGGCCGCCATGAAGCAGGGGGCTGCTGGCCACGGTGGCATCACCCTGCCGATGATCGTCTTCCACGGTGATGCCGACCGGACCGTAAGCCCGGCCAATGCCACGGAAGTGCTGGCCCAGGCTATGCAGCCCGGGCTGCGTCGGCTGCAGGAGGAAGCCCAGGTTGCCGGTGGTCGCGCTTACACCCGCACCCAGTACCGCGACACCTCGGGCGCGGTCCGCCTCGAAGACTGGTCTGTCCATGGCGCAGGCCACGCCTGGTCGGGCGGCACCAGTGCCGGCTCCTACACCGACCCGACCGGGCCGGATGCCTCGGCGGCGATACTGGGGTTCTTTTTGGCGCAGCCTGGCTGAGGCGGGGAAGCAGCGATCCCGCCGGCCCCGCCTGGGCCGGGTGAACCCGCGGCGTCCGTCTTGGGCGGGTTCGGTTGGGCTTGGTGTCTCTGAGGGGTATCAACCCCGGCCCCGGGGCGGATCGTGGCCCCAGATCGCCCGGTAGGTCGGGATACGTCCGCGCGATTCCAGCCGGCCGAAGGCGCCGACGGTGAGGGCAAGCGGCACGAGCACGGCGCCGAAAGCCCAGGCCGGGGCCGCGACGAGGGCGAGGCCTGTCAGGATCGCTGCCCAGCCGAAGACCATCGCGATCCATCCCCCCGCCCGATGCAAGCCTTCAAAAATGCGGCGGCGCTGGGTCATGTCGTAATGGTCGCCCCGCATCTGGGTGTCGGTCGGCCCGCCCTTGGTGCCGCGCAGCCAGCCCAGCGCCATCTGGCCCACGCCGAGGGCCACCACCACCAGCCCGATCTGGCCGTGTTCGGTCTTGAAACTGCCCCCGGTCAGCCAGAGCATCGCGCCGAAGCCGGCGAGCATCGCCGCCACCCCGGCGTATTGCAGGGCGCGGTGCCATTGCCACCAGAACCTGTTGTCGAGCCCGGCAGGAAACTCCTGCTCGGGCAGGACTTTCCAGAATCGCGCTACTAGCCCGCCCAGTGGCAACAGCACCGACCAGGCCCAGATCATCAGCGCCGCATGCAGCACGAAGACGGTGGGGGCAGCAGCACTGGCCAGCCACCAGGCGGCCAGCCCCCCGGCCAGTGCCAGCAGGGCAAGCCCGGCGTGGCGCCGGCGTGTGGGCTTGGGGATCGTCATCAGGCTCCTGCAATACCAGGGGCTTGGGGCGCCGCCGGTCAAGCCCGTTGACACCGCCCGCCCCCATGTCACCTATCGGGCAGGCATTGCGGGACAGCCATGCCTTGGGGAGTGGTCCGGATGCAGAAGCCATGAAGGCCGCCGCCTTCGATTATGTTCGCGCGACCGACGCAGCCCATGCCCAGGCTCTGCTCGCCGAGCACGGCGCGGGCGCCCGCTTGCTGGCTGGCGGGCAAAGCCTGCTTGCCACGTTGAACCTGCGCCTGTCTGACCCGGCCATCCTGATCGACATCGGCCGGATCGGGCTGAACCAGATCGTGTTGGCGAACGGGGTGTTGCGGATCGGCGCGCTGACCACGCACGCCGACATCGCGCGTTCACCGCTGGTCGCGACCCATGCGCCGATGCTGGCCGAGGCCGCGCCGCTGATCGCCCATGCCGCGATCCGCAACCGCGGCACGCTGGGCGGCAGCCTGGCGTTGGCCGATCCCGCCGCCGAATGGCCGGCCTGCGTGCTGGCGCTGGGCGCGACGGTGCTGGTTTCCAGCACGGCGCGCGGCGCACGGCGGATCGCGGCCGAGGATTTCTTCCAGGGGCTCTATCAGACCGCCATGGCGCCGGATGAGATGATCCTGGGCGTCGAGTTTCCGCGGTTGGAGCCGGGCGAAGCGCAGGCCTGCATGGAACTCGCCCGTCGGCACGGCGACTATGCGCTCGTCGGGCTGGCCATCACGCGCCGTGGTGCCGGCTGGCGCTGCGCCTTTTTCGGCGTCGGCCCCACGCCCATGCTGGCGCGCGCCGCCATGGCCGCGGCCGAGGGCCTGCCGCCGCGCGAAGCCGCCGCCGCGGCCGTGGCCGCGCTGCCCCAGGACCTCGACCCACCCGACGACCCCAGCATGGATGCCGCGACCCGGCTGCACCTGGCGCAGGTGCTGCTGCGCCGCGCGATCGAAAGGCTCGGCGCATGAGGCTCGCACTGACCGTCAACGGGCAGGCGACGTCGCTGGACGTCGAACCCCGCATGCATCTGATCGACGCCTTGCGCGAAAAACTCGACCTGACCGGCAGCCATGTCGGCTGCGAACACGGCGTCTGCGGCGCCTGCACCATACGGTTGGATGGTGTGGCGGTCCGCGGCTGCCTGGTGCTGGCGGTACAGGCCGAAGGCTGCGACGTGCAGACGGTGGAGGGCATGGCCGAGGATGCGCGCTTCGATGCGCTGCGCGCCGCCTTCGTCGCCCACAACGCATTGCAATGCGGCTACTGCACGCCGGGGATGCTGGCCGCGGCGGCGGAGCTGGTCGAGGCCGGGGGCACCCCCGACCGTGCCGCGATACGCGCACATATCTCGGGCAACTACTGCCGCTGCACGGGATACCAGGCGGTCGTCGATGCCATCGCCGATGTGATGGAAGGGGCCGCGTGATGCTGCATGCCGTGGACCTGCCCAATGCCTGGATTGGCCGCGCCCGGCCGCGCGATGCGGCCGCGCGCCAGGCTGCGGGCGGCGGACGTTTCGTCGATGACCTGCGCTTCGCACGGATGGTGCATGTCGCCTACCTGCGCAGCCCGCATGCCCATGCGCGGATCGGCGCCATCGACATCACGGCGGCCGCGGCCATGCCCGGCGTGGTGCGGGTGGTGCGGGCCGAGGACCTGGATCCGATCATGTCGCCCTGGACCGGGGTGCTGGCGCATTTCAAGGGGCTGAAATCCGCCCCGCAATATCCGCTCGGCCGCGGTGTCGCGGTGTTCCAGGGCGAACCCATCCTGGCGGTTGTGGCGGATAGCCGTGCTGCGGCCGAGGATGCCCTGGCGCTGGTGCAGGTGGAATGGGACGCTTTGCCGGCCGTGACGGACCCCGAGGCGGCTCTGGCGGGTGCGCCGATCCATGAGGCGCTGGGCGACAACCTGGCCTTCACGCGCACCGCCGAAACCGGCACCGACCTGGCCGCAGCCTTTGCCGGCGCGCACAAGGTCGTGGAGTCCCACTTTTCGACCGCACGCCATACCGGCGTCACCCTGGAACCGCGCGGCATCCTGGCCGACTGGAACCGCGCGGATCAACGCCTGACGGTGCACCACGGCACCCAGGCGCCGCACATGATGAAGGAAATCTTTGCCCGCCACCTCAACCTGCCCGAGGAAGCGGTGCGCGTGATCTGCCCTGACGTGGGCGGCAGTTTCGGCATCAAGGTGCATGTCTATCCAGATGACATGGCGACGGTCGCCATAGCCGTGCTGCTCGGCCGGCCCGTCAAGTTCGTGGCCGACCGGCTGGAATCCTTTACAGCCGATATCCACGCCCGCGAACACCGCGTGCATGCGCGCATGGCGGTGGATGCGGAGGGCAAAATCCTCGCACTCGATGTCGATGACCTGACGGCGATCGGGCCTTACAGCGTCTATCCCCGCACCTCGGCGGTCGAGGGCAACCAGGTCGTGAACATCTCGGGCGGCTGGTATCGCGTGCCCGCCTATCGGGCGCATCTGCGCGTCGCCTTCACCAACAAGCCGCCGACTTGCCAGTATCGCGCGGTCGGCCACCCGGTCGCGGTCGCGGTGACCGAGGGCATGGCCGACCTGGCGGCCGAGGCGGTGGGCCTGGACCCCGCCGAGTTTCGCCGGCGGAACCTGATCGCCGACGACGCCTATCCGACCAAGGCGCCATCGGGGATTTTGTTCGAGGGGCTGTCGCATCACAAGGCGCTGGCGCGGCTGCTGGAGATCATGGACTACGACGCGCTGCGCGCGCAGCAGGCGGAGGCCCGCGCCAAGGGCCGCCACCTTGGCATCGGCATCGCCTGCTTCGTCGAGATCGCCAACCCTTCCGCCGCCTTCTACGGCGTTGGCGGCGCGCCGATCTCGGCGCAGGACGGCTGTACCGTACGGCTGGAACCCGGAGGCGCCGTCACCGTCGCCTCATCCATCACCGAACAGGGCCAGGGCACGGAGGCCATCCTGCAACAGATCGCCGCCGAGGCGCTGGGCGTGGACCCGGCCCGCGTCCGCGTCATCACCGGCGACACCGAACGCACCCCCTATGGCGGCGGCACCTGGGCCAGCCGCGGGGCGGGCATCGGCGGCGAAGCCTGCCTGCAAGCCGCCCGCGGCCTCGCCGCCAATATCCGTGACCTGGCGGGGGCGGTGCTGCAGGCGGCCCCCGACACCCTCGCCCTGCGCGACGGGGCGGTTGTCGATGCGGCCTCGGGGGCCGTGCGCATGACGCTGCCGGAACTTGGGCGCCTGGGGTATTTCCGCGGCGACCTGCTGCCGCCTGGCGTGCAGCCGGAACTGTCGGTCACGCGGCATTTCCAGACGCGCAAATTCCCCTTTGCCTTCACCAATGGCTGCCAGGGCTCGCTGATCGAACTCGACCCCGAGACCGGCTTCATCACCCTGCTGAAACACTGGGTGGTCGAGGATTGCGGCACCGTCATCAACCCGCTGCTGGTCGATGAACAGGTGCGCGGGGGCGTGGTGCAGGGCATCGGCGGCGCGCTTTACGAGGAATGCCTCTACGACGCCGACGGCAACCTGCTGAACGGCAACATGGCCGATTACCTGGTGCCGATGGCGGGCGAGATGCCGGATATCGTGGTGGCCCACATCGCCACGCCGACGGCGGAAAGCGCGCTCGGCGCCAAGGGCGCCGGTGAGGCCGGGACCGCCGGCGCCCCGGCCGCCATCATGAATGCGCTGAACGACGCCCTGCGCCCGCTTGGCGCGCGACTGACGGACATGCCTTTCACGCCGAAGCGGGTGCTGGACGCAATCCGGCGCCGCTGATCAACTGAAAAGCGCCGTGCCACCGGACACAGCGCGAAGGCTTCCGGCGCGGCAAGAACCTCGGTGCAGCAGGGGATCAAGAAGATGCCGAACGCCGAGGCCATCCGCTGGTTCAAGACCCAGTTCCAGGCCCCCATCGCCGCCGCCGTGACGGGCACGGTTTTCGACCTGGACATGCTGACCGCCATCGCCTGCCAGGAAACGGGCCCGACCTGGGGGTCGCTCCAACGCAAGGGGCTGCCGACGGCGCAGATCCTGGCGCTGTGCGTCGGCGATACGCTGGACGAGGATCGCGGACGTCGCGCCTTCCCCAGGACCCAGGCCGCGCTGCTCGCCGCCCCCCAAGGGCCGCAGATGTTCACGATCGCACGCCAGGCCCTGGTGGACATGGCCTTGCACGTGCCGTCCTATCAGGATGCCGCCAGCAACCCGGACAAGTTCTGCCACGGCTTCGGCGTGTTCCAGCGTGACCTGCAATTCTTCCTCACCGATCCGGGCTACTTCCTGACCCGCGCCTATGAGGGTTTTGCGGCAACGCTCGACCAGTGTCTTGGCGAGTTGCGGCGAGGCCTGCGAAAGCTGGGCTTTCAGGACCGGACGGCGATCACCGATTTCGAGTTCGCCTGTGTCGCCATCGCCTACAACACCGGCGGCTTCACGCCGGCCAAGGGGCTGAAGCAGGGTCACTTCAACGGGCAGCGATTTTACGGCGAGCAGGTGTTCGACTTCCTGCGCCTGGCACGAAGCCTGACGCAGGACACCACCGCTGCCGTCGGCCAGGCGATCATCCCGCCGCCGACCCCCGTTTCTGCCACGGGTGTGGCCCTTGTCGTGAACACGCGCCTGGCGCCGCTGCGGCTGCGTACCACGCCCGACGTCAGCACCCCCACGCAGAAGAATGTGCTGGCGCATCTGCCCGACGGGCACGCCGTGCGCGCGGTGGCCGCCCGCGCGGTGAACGGCTTCCGCGAGGTCGAGACGGCGCTGTTCGGCGCGCATCTGCGCGGCTTCGCCGCGACAAAGTTTCTCAAGCTCGCACCGGAGGTGGCCGCGGTGGTGCCTGCCGCCGTGCCGGCCCCGGCCCCCGCCATCCCCGCCGTGCTCATGCCGCGTCGTTCGGGCAGCATCACCCGCCGGCGCGAACCGGCTGGCGCTCATTCCCTGAACGAAGCGGGCCAGCCTGGCCGGGTCGCTGTCACCCCGGCCGCACTCGTCGCCGAACTGGGCCGGATCATCGATTGGCTGGATGTGGAGAACCCCGCGCATGTACGCTACCAGCCGGGCGGGGGCCTCACCTTCTGCAACATTTATGCGCATGACTATTGCCACTTGGCGGGGGCCTATCTGCCACGGGTCTGGTGGACGCAATCGGCCATCCGCGCCCTGACACTGGGGCAGGTGGTGACACCGCTCTACGGCGACACGATCGAAGAAGTCCGTGCCAACGGCCTGTTCCGCTGGTTGCGTGACTTCGGTGCCGATTTCGGCTGGCGCCAGACCGGCAACCTGGACAGCCTGCAGCAGACTGCGAACCAGGGCGGCATCGGGCTGATCGTAGCGCGCCGGACGGAGGAGGGGCGCTCAGGTCACATCGTCATGATTGCGCCCGAGACCGCCGATGCGACTGCGCGGCGCCATACCGCGGGCGCGGTCACAGCCCCGCTGCAGTCCCAGGCCGGGTCCAGCAACTTCCGCCGCGGGACCGGCCGGCCGGCCTGGTGGAACGGCGCCGAGTTTGCGGAAAGCGCCTTCTGGATCCATGGCTGAAGCGCGGGCCTGGCGTTACGGCGCCGGCAACCGAACCTCATCCGGCACCGGCAGGGCGGCATTGGCGCTGTCGAGGAACTCGACCGTGGTGAACAGCAGCGTGGTGTCGCCGATGTTCTCGACGCTGTGCACGAAGAACTCGCCCCGGTCGAATGTGAAGTGCTTGGTTTCGCCGACGTGGTGCGTCACGTCGATAATGCGGCCGTCGCCGTAATAGCCGCGGGCGCGGCCGGCGTTGTGTGCCGTCCAGAAGTAATCCAGCACGTGGCGGTGGAAGCCGCAGCGCACCCCGGGCGGCAGCGTCAGGTGCCAGACGCGCAGGCGCGCGGTTTCGGAAACCAGCACGCTGCCGACGATACCGCGGGTCTGCGTCGCCAGGAACTCGACCTGCAAGGCTTCGGGCCAGCCCGGGGGGGCGGGCAGGGGGGTGGTGGCATCGGGCTTGGCGACGGTATCAAGCATGGGCGCCTCCTCTATTCCGCGGCCACGGCAAGTGCCGCCCGGGCCTGGGTTTTCACCACCACCTTGATCGCATCAAGGGTCCGGTCGCGCGCATGGCGCAGCGCCTCAGGCAGATCGTCGAGGCTGAAGGTATGGGTATGCACCAGCGTCGCGTCGAAACGCTTTTCGGCCATGAAGGCCATGGCGCGATGGGTGGCGCTGCGGCCCTCGCCGCGGATGCCGTAGAGATAGACGTTGTTGCGTACGATCTGCGGCAGATCGACGGTGACGGGGTCATGGGGAAAGGCGGCGAGGCAAATTCTCCCGCCCCGGTTCACCATGGCGGTCGCCATGTTG
>JBBQHE010000200.1:0-8281 GCA_038323655.1 Acetobacterales bacterium
GGCTTTGCCCCCTCCAGACCTCCCCCAGCAGGGGACCGTGTCCCCTGCACCCGCCGTGATTTTTTGGCCAAGGCCAGGGAGGGGCAAGGCGCGCCCTGCATCACGGGTGCGTCGGTTGATGCCCCTCCCTGGCCTTGGCCAATTTCCAAAGTGGGTCCAGGGGCCTCAGGCTTCTGGTGGGGGGAGTTTGAGGGGGGCAAAGCCCCTCTCAAGGGACCACCCGACCCCTCGCCGCAGCCGGAGCAGCCTCATGACCACACCAGCCCGTCGTCTTTTCGGCACCGATGGCATCCGCGGTGTCGCCAATCGTCCGCCGATGGATGCGGTGACGGCGCTGATGCTGGGCCAGGCGGCCGGCAAGTATTTCAACCGCGGGACGCATCGCCATCGCGTGGTGATCGGCAAGGACACGCGGCTGTCGGGCTATATGCTGGAACCCGCGCTGACGGCGGGCTTCGTCGGCGCGGGGCTGGATGTCGTGCTGGTGGGGCCCTTGCCGACGCCGGCGATTGCCTTGCTCACGCGGTCGCTACGGGCGGATCTGGGGGTGATGATCTCGGCCAGCCATAACCCCTTTGAGGACAATGGCATCAAGCTCTTCGGCCCGGACGGCTTCAAGCTGACCGATGAGCAGGAACTGGCGATCGAGGCGCTGATGCGCTCCGACCTTGCCTCCGCCATGGTGCCGCCCGGCAAGCTGGGCCGCGCGAGCCGGCTGGATGACGCGCCCGGGCGGTACATCGAGGCCGCGAAAACCAGCTTCCCCAAGGGGCGCAGCCTGGAGAAGCTTCGCATCGTCGTCGATTGCGCCAATGGCGCGGCCTACAAGGTGGCCCCCACCGTGCTGTGGGAATTGGGCGCCGAGGTGGTCGCCGTCGGCACCGCGCCCGATGGCGTGAACATCAACAAGGATTGCGGCAGCACCTCGCCCCGGCGCCTGGCCGAGATGGTGCGCGAACGCCGCGCCGACCTCGGCATCGCGCTGGATGGTGACGCCGACCGCCTGGTGCTGGCCGATGAGATGGGCCAGGTCATCGACGGCGACCAGATCCTCGCACTGATCGGCCAGTCCTGGGCCAAGCAGGGCCGGCTGACCGGGGGGGCGGTGGTGGCCACGGTGATGAGCAACCTCGGGCTGGAAAGGTATCTCGCCAGCGAAGGCATCGGGCTGAAACGCACCAAGGTCGGCGACCGCTACGTCAGCGAACGCATGCGCGAGGACGGCTGCAATGTCGGCGGCGAACAGTCGGGCCATATGATCCTGTCCGACATGGGCACCACCGGCGACGGGCTGATCGCGGCCCTGCAGGTGCTGGCCGTGCTGGTGGAAGAAGACCGCCCCGCGAGCGAGGTCTGCCGCCGCTTCACGCCCCTGCCGCAGCGCCTGGTGAATGTGCGCCATGCCGGGGCCTCGCCGTTGAACGATGCGCCGGTGAAGGCGGCGATCGCCGCGGCCGAGGCACGCCTGGGTAGCCGCGGTCGCGTGCTGATCCGCGAAAGCGGCACCGAGCCGCTGATCCGCGTGATGGCGGAGGCCGAGGATGAGGCCATGGTGGCGGTCATCACCGACGAACTCGCCGACACCATCCGCGCCGCGGCCGCCACCGGCCGCCGGAGTGCCGCCGAATGATCCGCGGGCGTGTGCTGATCTGCGCGGGGTCCGACAGCGGCGGGGGGGCCGGCATCCAGGCCGATATCAAGACCTGCACCGCGCTCGGCGCCTATGCCGCCACCGCCATCACGGCGCTGACGGCGCAGGACACCAATGGCGTGCAGGGGGTGGTCGGCGTGGATGCGGCGTTCATTCGCCTGCAGATGCGCATGGTGCTGCGCGACATCGGCGCGGATGCGATCAAGACCGGCATGCTGGCCGACAGCGTGACCATCGCCGCGGTCTGCGACGAGTTGGAAGCCGAGGCGCGGGGCATCCCGCTCGTGGTCGATCCCGTCATGGTCGCCAAGGGCGGGCATCCTCTGCTGGCTCAGGAGGCCGTGGCGACGCTGAAGGCGCGGCTGCTGCCGCTGGCCAGCGTGATCACGCCGAACATCCCGGAGGCTGAGGTTTTGGCGGGCCTGGCGATCCCGGATCTGGCGGCGATGCATGTGGCGGCGGCGGCGCTGCTGGCGCTGGGCGTGCCGGCGGTGCTGCTGAAGGGCGGGCACATGGCCGGCGCGACCGTGGTCAATCTGCTGGCGACGTCCGAGGGCATTGAGGTTTTCGAATCCCCCCGCATCGACACGACCAGCACGCATGGCACCGGCTGCACGCTCGCCAGTGCCATCACGGCCGGGCTGGCGCAGGGCATGGCGCTGCGCGATGCGGTGATCCGCGCGGAACGCTACGTCGCCGCCGCCATCGTCTCGGCCCCGGGTTTTGGCCGCGGGCATGGGCCGCTGGACCATACCGTGCGGGTCTGATGGCGCTGGATTGCTACATCGTCGATGCCTTCGCCACGCGCGCGTTTGAGGGCAATCCCGCCGCCGTCGTGCCGCTGCCGGCGTTTCTGCCCGATGCGGTGATGCAGGCCATGGCGGCCGAGCACAACCTGTCGGAAACCGCCTTCGTGGTGCGGGACGGTGCCGATTGGCGCCTGCGCTGGTTCACGCCGGCGACCGAGGTCGAGATGTGCGGCCATGCGACGCTCGCCACCGCCTTCGTGCTGGCCGAAATCCTGGGGGAGGCCGCACCCTTCATCTTCCACACCCAATCCGGCGCCTTGGGCGTGTCGCGGGAGGGTGGGCGCTTCGTGCTGGATTTCCCGGCGATGGCGCCGGTCCGCGCGGTGCCGCCGCCTGGGCTGGCAACGGCGCTCGGGGTGGAACCGCTGGAAGTCTGGAAGGCGCGGGATTGGCTGGCGGTGCTGCCGGATGCCGATGCGGTGCGCGCTGTGCGCCCCGACCAGGCTTTGATCGCAGCCCTGCCCGACGGCGGCGTTGCGCCGGATGGCCAGGCCCTGCCCGCGCCTGGCGCCGCGCGGGTGATCGTGACGGCGGCGGGGGATGGGGGGTTCGACTGCACCTCGCGCTACTTCGCGATCAAGGCGGGCATTGCGGAGGATCCGGTGACCGGCACCGCACATACGCAGATCGTGCCCTTCTGGGCGTCGCGGCTGGGGCTGGATGCGTTGGTCTGCCGCCAGGCGAGTGCGCGTGGCGGGACGCTGTGGGGCGAGATGCGGGGTGGGCGCGTGCGGATGGGGGGCACGGCGGTGCTCTATGCAAGGATGCAGGTCTTGCTCCCCGTCTGACTGCGTCCTAACCGACCCCCCATGACCAAGCCCACCCAACGCCCGCAAAACCCGCATTTCTCCTCAGGCCCCTGCGCCAAGCGCCCGGGCTGGTCGCTGGCGGCGCTCGACGGCGCCATGCTCGCCCGCAGCCACCGGGCGCCCGCGCCCAAATCCCGGCTGGCGGCGGTGATCGACCGGTCGCGCGCCATCCTCGGCATGCCGGCCGACTGGCGCCTGGGCATCGTCCCCGCCTCCGACACCGGGGCCGTGGAAATGGCGATGTGGTCGCTGCTCGGGCCGCGTCCGGTTGATGTCCTGGCCTTCGAATCTTTTGGTGATGCCTGGGCGCAGGACATCGTCAAGCAGTTGAAGATCGAGGCCCGGACTCTCTCCGCCCCCTATGGCGAACTGCCCGACCTGGCCGCGGTGGACTGGTCGCGCGACCTGGTCTTCCCCTGGAACGGCACCACCAGCGGCGTGCGCATGCCCGATGGCGGCTGGATCGCCCCCGATCGCGCGGGGCTGGCCGTCTGCGATGCGACCTCGGCCGCCTTTGCCATGGACCTGCCCTGGGACCGGTTGGATGTCGTCACCTGGTCCTGGCAGAAGGTTTTGGGGGGCGAGGCGGCGCATGGCATGCTCGCCCTGTCGCCACGCGCCGTGGCGCGGCTGGAAAGCCATACCCCCGCCTGGCCCATGCCAAAAATCTTCCGCCTGACCAGCGGCGGCAAACTCATCGAAGGCATTTTCCGCGGCGACACCATCAACACGCCCTCCATGCTCTGCGTCGAAGACGCGCTGGATGGGCTTGTCTGGGCCGAGACCATCGGCGGCCTGCCCGGGCTGATCGCCCGGTCCGAGGCCAACCTCGCCACCATTCGCGCCTGGATCGGCGACGGCACCCGCTGGCAGTTCCTGGCGCGCACGGCACCCGAAAGCGTCTCCCCCACCTCCATCTGCATCGCACCCCGGAACGCCGAACCCGCCCTGATCAAGCGCATCGTGGCACTGCTGGAGGCCGAAGGCGTGGCGCTCGACATTGCCGGCTACCGCGACGCCCCACCCTCCCTGCGCATCTGGGGCGGGGCCACGGTCGAAACCGCAGACATCGCCGCCTTGCTGCCCTGGCTGGACTGGGCGTTGGCGGAGGCGGCTGGCGGCGCTCCTTGAGAGGGGCAAAGCTTGCCCCGGGCGCGCGCTACGCCCGCGCCGCCATCATGTAGTTCACCGCCACATCCCGCCCCGTGCGGAAGCCGCCCGACAGCACATCGGGCAGCAGCCCGGTCACCTCGGCCGGGCGCAGACCCGCCCCGCGCAGCAGCGCGCCCAATTCGGCGGGCGTCACGAACAGCCGCCAGGCATGGGTGCCGCGCGGCAGCAGGCGCAGCACGTATTCCGCACCCACGATGGCAAACAGCCAGGACCGCCGGGTGCGGTTCAGCGTGGACAGGATCACGACGCCCCCCGGCTTCACCAGCGCGGCCAGGTTGGCGCAGAAGGCGGCGCGCTGGTCGGGCGGCACGTGTTCGATCACCTCCAGCGCCAGCACGGCGTCGAAGCGCGCGCCTTCGGCCGCCAGCGCCTCGGCGGTGGTGTCGCGGTAATCGACCGCCACCCCCGCCGCCGCCGCATGGTCGCGTGCGGCCGCCAGCGCCGCGCCCGCCGCATCGATGCCGGTCACGATGGCGCCCTGCCGGGCCAGGGCTTCGCTGGCCAGGCCCGCGCCGCAGCCGACATCAAGGATGCTGCGGCCGGCAAGCCCGCCCAGGCGTTCGGTGATCCAGCCGATCCGGGCCGGGTTCATCCGGTGCAGCGGTGCCATGGGGCCACGCGGGTCCCACCAGCGATCGGCCAGCGCGTCGAAGCGGCGGACTTCGTCGGGTGCGGCGGTGGATGACATGGGGCCTCCGGTTGCGGCCGGGCGCCGCGGCTTGCTAGATGTCGCGCGCCGCTGCCCCGCGCAACCTGCCGCCCGGAAGAACACTCGCCCCCCATGGCCCGTATCGTGATGAAGTTCGGCGGCACCTCCGTCGCCGATCTGGACCGTATCCGCAATGTCGCCGCGCGCGTGGCGCGGGAAGTGGCGAATGGGAACGAGGTCGCGGTGGTGGTTTCCGCCATGTCGGGCGTCACCAACCAGCTGGTAAAATGGTGCAACGACCTCTCGGCCCTGCACGACCAGGCGGAATACGACGTGGTGGTGGCGACCGGGGAGCAGGTCACCATCGGGTTGACCGCCATCGCCTTGCAAACGGTGGGTGTCCCCGCACATTCCTGGCAGGGCTGGCAGGTGCCGATCCGCACCGACGCCGCGCATGGCAAGGCGCGGGTGGAGGAGATCGACGGCACAGCCCTGATCGCCGCCATGCAGGCCGGGCGGGTGCCGGTGGTCGCGGGCTTCCAGGGCGTCGGGCCGGATGGGCGGGTGACGACGCTCGGCCGCGGCGGGTCGGACCTGTCGGCAGTGGCGCTGGCCGCGGCGGTGAAGGCCGACCGCTGTGACATCTACACCGATGTCGATGGCATCTATACGACTGACCCCAGGATCGTGCCGCGGGCGAAAAAGCTGCCGCGCATCGCCTATGAGGAGATGCTGGAACTGGCCTCGGTCGGCGCCAAGGTGTTGCAGACGCGCAGCGTGGAACTGGCGATGAAGGCCCGGGTGCGGGTGCAGGTCTTGAGCAGCTTCGCGGACCTGCCAGGTTCGCTTGTGGTCGATGAGGATGAAATCGTGGAACAGCCGCTTGTGACCGGTGTCGCCTATTCGCGGGACGAAGCGAAGGTGACGCTGCGCCGCGTGCCGGACAAGCCGGGGATCGCGGCCCATGTCTTCGGCCCGCTGGCGGAGGCCAATGTGAACGTGGACATGATCGTGCAGAACCTGGGTGCGGACGGCACCACCGACATGACCTTCACCCTCGGCCGGGCCGACCTGCCGCGCGCCCTGCAGGTGCTGGAGGACAACAAGCCCGCGATCGGCTTCGACAGCCTGATCGCCGACCCGGCGGTCGCCAAGATTTCCATCGTCGGCATCGGCATGCGCAGCCATGCCGGCGTGGCCGCGACCATGTTCAGCACGCTGGCCGCCAAGGGCATCAACATCCAGGTGATCTCCACGAGCGAGATCAAGACCTCGGTGCTGGTGGCCGCCGACTACACCGAACTCGCGGTGCGGGCGCTGCATACGGCCTATGGGCTGGATGGCCCTGAGCCCGTGGCAGGCGCCGCCAAGTGAACCCCGAGATCGCCGCCGCTGCGCATGCGGCGCTGGACCGGATGATGGCGCGCGGCGCTGACTTCTTCGGCTGCCGCTATGCGCTGCTGGGCGGGGCCATGTCATGGGTCAGTGAACGGAACCTTGTTGCCGCCCTGTCCAACGCCGGGGCCTTTGGCGTGATCGCCTGCGGGTCGATGGGCCCCGCGCTGCTGGAGGCCGAGATCGCCGGCACCCAGGCGCTGACCCAAAAACCCTTCGGTGTGAACCTGATCACCATGCATCCGCAGTTGCAGGACCTGGTGCAGGTCTGTCTCGCGGCGAAGGTCAGCCACATCGTGTTTGCGGGTGGCATCCCGCCCGGGCCCGCGATCAAGGCGGCCAAGGATGGTGGGGCGAAGGTGGTGTGCTTCACACCGGCCCTGTCGCTGGGCAAGAAACTGGTCCGGTCGGGCGCCGATGCGCTGGTGATCGAGGGCTCGGAGGCTGGCGGCCACATCGGCCCGGTATCGCTGAACGTGCTGGCGCAGGAAATCCTGCCGCATCTGCGCGATGTGCCGGTCTTCGTCGCCGGCGGCATCGGGCGGGGCGAGGCGATCCTCTCCTATCTGGAAATGGGCGCGGCCGGGGCGCAGCTCGGCACGCGCTTCGTGACCGCCACCGAAAGCATCGCCCATCCCCGCTTCAAGCAGGCCTTTATCCGCGGGAACGCGCGGGACGCCGTGCCAACCTTGCAGATCGACGAACGCTTCCCGGTGATCCCGGTCCGGGCCCTGGTGAACGAGGGCACCAAGCGGTTCATGGCGCACCAGGCTGCGATGCTGGCAAAATACCAGTCGGGCGAGCTCACGCGCGAAGCCGCGCAGTTGGAAATCGAGCACTTCTGGGCCGGCGCCCTGCGCCGTGCCGTGGTCGATGGCGATATTGAGAACGGCAGTGTCATGGCCGGGCAGAGCGTCGGCATGGTGACGCGCGAGGCCCCGGCCGCCGAGATCGTCGCCGAGCTGATCGGCCAGGCGGAAGCAGCCCTCGCGGCCCGCATGGCGGCGGCCGCGTGATGGCGTTGCAGCGCGCGGCATTTGCCGCGCGGCGCCCGCCGGTATAGGGAACCCAGCGTGGCCCTTGACCTGAAGCGTACCCCGCGTCCCGACCCCCATGCCGGCGAGGCAGCCCGCGTCGGCGAGGAATTGCGCGACGCCCGCCAGTCGCTCGGCGTGTCCATCGAGGAAACCGCCGAACGCCTGCGGATCAACCGCCGCTATCTCACTGCGCTGGAAGAAGGCCGGGTACGCGACCTGCCGGGCGCTGCCTATGCCACCGGCTTTGTCCGCACCTATGCACGGGCCATGGGGCTCGATGCGGATGAGATGGTGCGCCGGTTCCGTGACGGCGCCGGCGCCGCAGCGCGGGCCAGCACCGACCTCGTCTTCCCCGAACCCGTGCCGGAACGGGGCGTGCCGGCGGGGGCGGTGATCCTGGTGGGCGCGGTGCTGGTGGTCGGGGCTTATATCGGCTGGTACCAGTGGAGTGGTTCGGGCAACCGCACGGTCGATGCCGTGCCGCCGCTGCCCGCCCGGCTGGAGGAAACCGCGCGCCAGGGTGCGCAACTGCCGGCCCTGCCGCCAGTCGGCCCTGGCGGCATCCCGGTGGGCGGTCCTGCTGCGACCACCCTGCCGCCGGCTGCCAGCACCAGCCCGGCACGGCCTGGTGCGACGCCTGGCACCGCCCCGGCCCCCGCGACCCCGGCCCCGGCGACGCCGGCCCCTGCGGCGACAGCCCCAACCCGGCCCGGCCAGCCCGCGACACCCGCCGCCGCCGCCCCCGGCGCCGCCGCGCG
>JBBQHE010000201.1:0-8267 GCA_038323655.1 Acetobacterales bacterium
CGTCGGTCGGGTGGAACAGGTACAGCCAGGGCGGGTTGGCGTGCAGCCGCGTGAGGCAGGCGGCATAGGCTGTTGCGCGCGCCGCATCGTCCATCGTGCGGTTGGCCGCCATGATCAGCGGTTCCAGCACCGGGTCGTCGTGCCCCTGCCACCAGACCGCCTGCACCGCGCTGGAAATCTTGTCGTTCAGGATGCGGAAGGTGCTGTGCGGCGAACTGTCGAAGATCGCCATGTCGCCGATGTTTCGGCGCCCGGCCTCGCGTGCATATTCGGGGCGGTCCGGCTGCACCTCGATGCGGCTTGGGATGCCGATGGCGCCCAGGCTGGCGGCGACGGCCTGGCTGACCTGTTCGGCGCGGTCGGGCATGAAGGTCGGCGTGCGGATCAGCAACGGCCCGCTCGCGGCATCGAACAGTCTTTTCGCGGCATCGGGGTCGTAAGGGATCGGCGCCAAGGCTGCCGCCCGCGCGGCAAAATGGTGCGGGCTGACGATGGTCGCGGCGGGGGTGGCCAGGCCGAAGAAGATGTCCTCGATGATCGCGCGCTTGTCGATCGCGTGGTTGATCGCCAGCCGCGCCCGGGGGTCGGCGAAAAGCCCCGCGCCGGCGTTGAGGAAATACATCACCGACAAGGTATTGGTGGCGCGCAACCAATCGAAGCCGGGGTCGAAATCCAGCCGCGTGGCGCAGCGTTCCAGGTTCAGCGCCACATCCGCGGTCCCATCGCGCAGGGCGTGCAGCCGCGCCTCGGCGCTGGTTTCGGCCTGCATCGTGATGCGTCCACCGGGGCCGTGCAGTTCGGCGCGGACATCAGCCAGGTAGTCGGTCACGCGCCAGGGCCCGGTGCCGAGGATCGCCTGGCCAGCGGCGTCGTCGCGCGAGGGGTAGAATTCGGACAACACCTCCGGCAGGTCGGCGAAGGGGGCGGGTGTCTGCACCTGCACGGTGTCAGCCGTTGGGGCACTGAACACCGCGCCGGCAAAATACCGTGCATAGGACCAGCGCATCCCAAACGTGTCGCGGGCGTTGAGCAGCCCGTCGATGAAGGCCAGGATATCTTCGGCCAGGCAGGGCCTGCCGTCGTGGAAGGTGGCCCCGGGGCGGAGGGCGAAGGTCCAGCGGTGGCCGTGATCCTCATGCCGCCAGGCGGCGAACAGCCCCGGCCCCGCGCGGCCTTCGTGCCAGCGGCAGAGCGGTTCCAGCACCAGGGTCTTCAGCGTCAGGACGGAGGTGTCGTCGGTGACCTGGCGGGCGGGCGGCAGGCGCGCCTTTTCGGCGAAGATACGCAGGTGCTGCATCGGGGGCCTGGCGTTGTGTGGCGGCGACGACCCTGCGGCGCTGACGGGCGCGCGACAAGCGGGGGTTGCGCGGGCCGGGGCGGGGGGCTAGGAACCGCCACCGCATTGGTCCGGTCTGCTGCCGTAGCTCAGTGGTAGAGCACTCCCTTGGTAAGGGAGAGGTCGAGAGTTCAATCCCCTCCGGCAGCACCAGCCCCTGCACATGCAGGCCCCCGCCCCGATGATCCACGCCCTCCATGACCGGCGCCTGCGCCGCGTCCTGCTGCTGATCCCCTCCTCCGCCCACGGCGGGACCGAACGCCATGCCATCGCCCTGGCCCGGACGCTGGTCGCGACCGGCGTCACCGTCAGCATCGCCGCCGATCCAAGCCTGCACGCGGCGCTGGCGCGCGACGCTGCCGGCCTGCGCCTGGTCGGCGCCCGGATCGCCTGGGACGCCGAAGCCCCCCAGGGCGAAAACATCCGCCGCCAGTCCGAGGCGCTGGGCGCCGTGCTCGACACGCAGCAGGCCGATGCCGCCATCCTGCCGCTGCCCTGGCCCAATGCCGGGCTGGGGCTGATGGCGCGGCTGGCCGTGGCCGGGCTGCCGACCCTGGTCATCGGCCACCTGGCCCCGCCCGAAACCCCGCCGGGGCTCGACCCTTCGGTCGCTGCGGGCTTGCAGGCCCGCTGGGTCGCCGTCTCGCAGCCCATCGCCACCCGACTGGAAGCCGCCTTCGCGCTGGCCGCCGGCCGGGTCGCCGTGATCCCCAATGGCGTGCCCCCGTCGCCGCCGATCGACGCGGGCGAACGCCGGCGGCGGCGGGCCGCCCTGCGCGCGGAGCTCGACCTGCCGCCCGATGCCACCATCGCGCTCTTCGCCGGCCGGCTCGACCAGGTGAAGGGCGCGGAGCTGCTGCCTTTCCTGGCCCAGGCATTCTGCCGCCGCGGCGGGGGTGCGCTGGTCGCGGCCGGCGGCGGACCGCTGGCCGAACGCCTGGCCGCCGGGCAAACCGGCGGCCGCGCGGTGCTGCGCCTGCTGGGCAACCGCGGTGACATCGGCCGGCTGCTGGATGCCGCCGACGCGCTGCTGCTGCCGTCCCGGCTGGAGGGCTGTCCGCTGATCTTCCTTGAGGCCGCCAGCCACCGCTGCCCGGTGGTCGCGACCCCCGCGGCACTGGAAGGCTTTGGCGCCGCCGCCCCGGCCCTGGCCCGGCTTGCCCCCGCCGAGGACATCGCCGCACTCGCCGCAGCCCTGGTCGAGGCCTGCGCCCGCGGGCCCGAGACCCAGGCCCGCATCCTGGCCGCCGCCGAGCATGCGCGGCGGCACGACCAGGCCGCGATGCTCGACGCCTATCGCGCCGCGCTGCGCGGCCTGGCCCCAATTTCAGCCCCAATTTCAGCCCTGGCCTGACGCCGCCTATACTGGAAAAGGGGGGCAGGACATGGAGAGCGCAGGCCCAAGGATCGCCGTCATCATCCCCGCCCACCGCCAGCCGGTGCTGATGGTGGAAGCGATCGAGGATGTACTGGCCCAGGAAAACGCCCCGCGCACCGCCATCGTCATCGTGGACGACGGCTGCCCGTTGCCCGAAACGGCGGCCACCGCCCGCGCCTATGCGGCGCGGCACCCGGGCCGGATCCTGCTGCTGCGCCGGCCGAACGGCGGGCTTTCGGCGGCGCGCAACAGCGGGATCGACGTCGCGCTTCGCGCCTGGCCCGGCTGCCGTGCGCTGCTGATGCTGGATGCCGACAACCGCCTGCGCCCGCATTTTTTGGCCCGCGCGAGTGCCGCACTGGACGCAGCACCCGCGCCGGTCGCCTGGGTCTATCCCGACCTCGACAGTTTCGGCCTGGCGCGGAACTACACGCTCGGCGGCGACTATTCGGCCTTCCTGCATCTCCACGAAAACCTCTGCGACGCCGGCAGCCTGATTGCGCGCGAGGTCTTCGACCGCGGCCTGCGCTTCGACGAGGCGCTGCGCGACGGGTTCGAGGATTGGGACTTCTGGCTGCGCGCCGGCGCCCTGGGCTTTCGCGGCCAGCATGTGCCGGATGCGGGCTTCCTGTACCGCAAGCGGCCCGAGAGCATGCTGACCCACGCCGAAGCCGCCCGCGACGCGATCCTGGGCAGCATGCGCCTGTCCGCGCGGAAGGACCTCGCCGCGCGGCGGGTGATGCGGCTGGAGGCCGAGGAACAGCCCCGCTTCGCCCTGACCGTGCCCGGCGAGGACGCGGTGCGGCGCCTGACCGACCCCGCCGCCCCGCGCCATGCGCCGCAGTCGGCGACAAGCCTGCGCCGCGCTGCGATCAGCGCGGCCCATGCGCCGGGCAGCCTCGGCTTCCCGCCGATCTGGGTTTTTGCCGGGCGCAGCACGCTCGACCTGCTGGGCCAGTTGCGGCTGCTGCACGCCGTCTTCTGGCAGGCCCAGGTGCTGCTGGCGCGCCAGGCGCAGACGCAGTTCGTGCTGGTCGATCTGGTGCCCTCGGCCAGCGCCCCCGGGCCGGTGTTGGGCTTCGGCCTGCGGCTTGCCCCGGTGCCGGCCAATGCGCCCCGCGCGCAGATGATCTTCGCCCGCAGCGAACACCTGCTGGCCGCCGCCCGCGACCCGGCGCTGGACTGGGACCGGCCGCTGTCGGGTGGCAGCCTGCCTGCCGTGATCACCCTGCGGGTGGACCTGCCCTGGCCGATCCCCGAGGCGGAACTGCGGCGCGGCCCGACCCCCCAGGCCGCGCTGGTGACTGAGGTCGCGGCCCTGGGCGCCACTGCCGCCGCGCGCTCGGGCCTGCCGGCCGGCTGGCGCGAGGACTGGCGCGCCAGCCGCCGCCGCACCCTCGGCCTGCATCATGCGCTGAACGGCGCGGGGGCGGTGCTGCCCTGGGTGCCGCCGGTGCCGGGCCGGCAGATCGGCTTCGTCGTGCCGGTCTTCGCCTTCGGCGGGGTGGAGAAGGTGGTCCTGGCCCAGGCCCGCGTGCTGCGCGACCGGGGCTGGACCCCGCATCTGTTCCTGGCCGGCGCCGAAAGCCTGGCCCTGCCGGTGACCGAAGCGGACACTTTTGCGACCATCAACGTCTTTCCCCTCCCCATCGTGGCCCGGGCGGACCCGACGCGCCGCTTTCATGCAGCGCCCATCGCGGCCGAGGCCGACCCGCAGGCCAGTGCCGATGCGCTGGGGCTGCTGGCGGCGATGGATGCCGTGGTCAACACCCATGCCATCGCGGCGCATCCGCTGATGGGCCAGTTGCGACGCCAGGGGGTGCGGACCTTCCTCGGGCTGCATCTGCTGGAGACGGGGCCGCATGGCGCCCCGGTCGGCAACCCCCTGACCGCCTTGGGCTATGAGGCGGGCTACGACGGCATCCTGGTGGTGTCGCAGCGCCTGGCCGACTGGTGCCATGCCCAAGGGGTGCCGCGCGACAAGCTGATCCTGGTGCCGAATGCCGCCTCCTACCGCGCAGCACCCCAATCCGTGGCCACCGCCGTCGCGGCGCGCCAGGCGCGCGGCCCGGCCGCACCCCTGCGGGTGCTCTTCCTCGGCCGGCTCGATGCGCAGAAGGGGCCGGACCGGCTGCGCGAGATCATGCTGACGACCCGCGACCAGCCGCTGGCCTGGCGCGTGGTCGGCGAGCCGGTGCTGGACACCGCCGCCCCCGACCTGTCCGGCACGGGCGTCACCATCGAAGCCCCGGCCCAGACGCCGGCGGCGCTGGACGCGCTCTATGCCTGGGCAGATGTTGTGCTGATGCCATCCCGCTTCGAGGGCGCGCCCCTCACCATCCCCGAAGCGCAGCGCTTCGGCTGCATCGTGGTCGCGACCGACACCGGGGCCGTCGCCGAGATGCTGGCCGATGGCACCGACGGGCTGCTGGTCACCGGCGCCGCCGACGAAGCCGCGGCCGGCTGCGCCGCGGCGTTGCGGCGGCTGGCGCGCTCGCCCGACCTGTGCCGGCACCTGGCCGCCGGTGCGGCGGCGCGCGGCGCCGGCACCGATTGGGCGCGGAACATGGCGCCGTTTCTTGGCGCGCTGCACATCGGCCAGATGCGTGCCGTGGCATGAGGCGGGTGCGTGTGCTGCCGGCCGACCTGGCGGCGATGCTCGGCGGCGGGCCGGCCATCGCGGTTGCCGACGACCTGCCGCGGCGCGCGCCGCTGGAGGTCGAGGGCCTGGCGCTGTGGCTGACGCGGCGGCTGCCCGATGGCGACCGCTGGCTCTACCGCCCGGGTAGCCATGACATGGCCGATTTGACCAGCCTGGACTGGCCGCCCGCGGGGTTGCTGGCGCTGATCGACCACGACGCCCACGCGCTGGAGGACTGGGCCGCCTGGTGGGAGATCGCAGGCCATCGCCCGCCCGCCTGCATCCTGGCCGGCGATGGTGCGGCCGCCCTGCCGGAACTGGCCGCCGTGCTGACCGGGGCGCTGATCGGGGCGAATGCCGAGGCGGTGGGGCTGCATCGCGCCCTGGCCGTGCTGCGGCGCGACCATGAGGAGAACCGCGTGGCGCTGGGGGCTGCGACGCGGCTGCTGGCACAGATGCCGTCCGGGTTGCCGCGGCTTGTGGTCTCGACCGAGGCCGGGGCCGCGCGGCTGGCGCCGGCCGGCCCTGACCGCCCGTTCTGCCTGGCACAGCCGCTGAACCGGCCGCTGGCGGGGCTGGCGCGGCTGGCGGTGCATGTTGCGGAGCGCGGCCCCACCGATGGCACGGCGATGCTGCGTTTCCGCCTGATCGCGGCGGAAAGCGGGCGGGTGCATGGCGCCTGGGCGGTGCCGTTGGCAGCACTCGCGCCCGGCTGGCTGGCGCTGGACCTGCCGACCCCGATCGGCGCGGTGGCCGAGGGCGCGGTGCTGGCGGTGCTGGCCGATGCGGTGGCGGCGGAGGCCTTTGCGCTGTCGCTCGATGCCGGCTGGACCGAGGCGGGGTCGGCGGTGGCGGCAGCGGCGGATTTGCCGCCCTGGCCGGGGACCGGCCTGCCGCCTGGGCCGGGGACCGGCCTGGTGTCTGGGCCGGGGACCGGCCTGCCGCCTGGGCCGGGGACCGGCCTCGCTTCTGGTTCGGGGACCGGCCTGGTCCCAGCCGCGGGCGGCGACCGGGCGCTGGCCCTGCGGCTCTGGACCGCCGAGGCCGGCAGTCGCTTCCTGGCCCCGGCATTCTGGCGCTGGGATGAGGCGGGGCTGTCGCTGCCGGAACCGGGCCTGCCGCATGCCATGGAACCCTCTGCCTGGCAGTCGGCCCGCGGCCTGGGCGGGGAGGTAAGCCTGATCGGCCTGGGCCAGGAGCCACCCCGGGCGCTGCTGCGCGCGGCTTCGGGCGGCACGGCCATGCTGCACCTGCCGCATGTCTTCGGCGCGGGGCTGGATGTGCTGCGCCTGGGCATCGCGCTGCGCGACGGGCCGGGCCCAGGCGCGCGGGTCTGCCTGCGGGCGCTGCCGCTGGACCAGCCGGTCGATGCGCCGGGCGGCGCCTGGAGCGGCTGGCGCGATTTTCCCGCCGATGGCCTGGCCGAGATCGCCCTGTCGCTGCCCATCGGCCTGGGGCTGCGCTTTCAACTGACCGTGCAGTTGGCCGGGCCCAATGGCGCCGCTCTGGTGGCGGAAACCGCCGCCGAGGTGACCCGGATCGACCTGCTGGCGGCGCAGGGTGGGACCCGTTTCGGCGAACGCCTGGCGGTCGAACAGGGGCAGGCCGCGCTGCCGCCGCCCGTCATGGCCCCAGACCCCGAACCGGTCGCTGGACCGGCTCCCGGAGCGGCTTCCGGATTGGCTTCGGGATTGGTGCCGGGATTGCTGCCTGCCCGGGCCACCCCCGAGGCCGCCCCCGAGGCCACCCCCGAGGCCACCCCCGAGGCCACTGGGGACACGACGGGCCCCGCCAGAACACCCGCCGCCCCCCTCGCTGCCTTGGGCGCGATCGAGGCGGTCATGCTGAACCATTACTACCCGCCGCGCGGCGCCAGCGATTATCGCCACCTGGACATGACGGTGCTCAGCCTGCACGTCGGCGACGCGCGCTGGCCGAGCGTGCGGTGCAAGCTGTCCTTGTCCGGCGGCCAGCCGCGGCTGGAGTTTCGCGACGCCGACGGCCAGGCCGCGGCCTTCAGCCGCTGGCAGCCGACCGGGCAGGACAAGTTCGGTGGCTTCCTGCGGCTGGGCCTGGCCGAACTGCCCGGCTGGCTGGCTGGGGGTGATGCCCCGCCGCGCGATGTGCTGCTGCTGCGCAGCCTGCTGCGGCTGCTGCCGATCGCCACCGCCACCGCGGCCCGTGCCGCCGGTCTCGCGCCGTCCGAACTCGCCGAATGGCTGGACGGTGCGCGGCTACTGGCAGGGCTGGCCGGCGCCGGGGAGGCCGCAGCGGTTCCGGAGGAGGAGCCGGAGCGCGTGATCCTGAACCAGCACTTCGCCGGGACCGGGGATTACCGGCACCTCGACGTATCGGTGCTGAACCTGCGGCGCGACGGGCTGCACTGGCCGATCGTGCGGCTCAAGCTCGGCCGAACCGCCAGGCTCGACACCATCGAATTCCGCCAGACCAAGGGCTGGCCGCAGGCCTTCGAGACCTGGTCGGAGACAGGCTTCGACCGCTTCGGCCCGTTCATCCGCCTGTCGCGGGACAACCTGCGCGACTTCACCCAGGGGCTGGTGGCGCCGCGCGATGCCGCGATGATCGCGCTGCTGCTGGACCGGCTGCCCGATGTGATGGCGGCCGCGGGGGCCGAGGCGGGCTTCGATGCGGCGGCCATCGCCGATTGGTCGGAGGCCGCGGCGCGGTTGGGGGCGGCGCTGCGCGGCGAGGAACTGGCGGCTGGCTGACTGGGGAGGGCTTTGCCCTCCCCAGACCCCACCCAGCAGGGGACCGTGTCCCCTGCACCCGCCGGGGTATTTGGTAAAAGAAAGGGAGGGGCATGGCGGGCGTTTCGTCACAGAAAGCGCCCTTGAAGCCCCTCCCTTTCTTTTACCAAAGTCGTGGGGTCCAGGGGGCCTCAGGCTCCCTGG
>JBBQHE010000202.1:0-8248 GCA_038323655.1 Acetobacterales bacterium
GTCCGCATCCGCCGCCTGTTGCTGATCGCCGCAACCGGCGTCGCGCTGCCGATGCTGCTCCATGCTGTGCTGCTGCCGGTCTGGGGCGAAGCTGCGACGCCGCTCTTCGTCGTCTTCCGTTTGTCGTTGCTGCCGGCGACCTGTGCTGCCTTCGCCTGCGCGGGGCCGGGCATGCTGCACATGGGCTACGCCATGTGCATCGTGATCGGGGCGGGCTTTTTTTCGCGTTCGCGGCAAGGGGCATGCATCGTCGGCGCGGTGCCGAGCCAGGAGGCGACGGCCGCGACGTCCCGCCCCGCCGCCGCGGGCTTCCTGCTGCCGCAGGCCGCAGCGCGCGCCGATCGCGCAACAGGTCGATGTGCGCCTGGACCTGCCAAGGCGCGACATGCGCGGGCGGGCCACCAGCCCTAGCCGGCTGCGTGGCCGCTTCACGATGGTGCCGGTGGTCGGCCCGGACTGGACGCCGGCGCAGCCGGTGCCGGTGGTCGCGGTGCTGGAACACGGGCCGAATGGCGCGACGCCCGAGGTGCCGGGCGCCGCCTGGGACGCGGCGTTCTGCGGCTGCTGCCCGACCCTCTGAGGGACGCCGCGGTGCCGTCGCTGGTGATCACGATCGGCGCCCTGCACAAGGCGACGTCGGTTGGTGTCATCGTCGCCGGCGTCATCCTGGTGGTGACCCTGCCGATCGGCGTCGCGCTGCGCGGCCCGGGGCCGAAAGGGACCTGCCCTCGGTCGCGGGCAAGCGGCTGGCGGATGTGCAGGAAGCCATGATCCCGCTCGGCCTGGGCTGGCCGCTCTGGGCCGCCGTCGTCCCCATCGGTCACGTGATCCAGGCGCGCGGCGGGCTGACCCGCCGTTGATACAGGCCCCCCGCCTGCTGCCCTGCCGGCGCCTTGCGTGACGGCAGGGCGGGTTGGCGGGCGGCTTCCTCGCGGGCCGCCCCATGCCCTGCCCCCATGCTGTGCCCCCCAGCCCTGCACCCCAGCCCTGCACCCATGGCCGGCGCTCCCGGCCGGCCGCGATCACGCCACCGAAGCGGCCGCATTGCCTTCCTCAAGCCCGGCCCGGCGCAGGCCCTCGGCATAGTGTGCGGCGTCGGCCGGGCGCAGGGGCGCGCGGCGCATGGCGTCGGCGATGGTCAGCCCAGGCTCCAAGGCGAGCAGGCGACCGCGCACAAGGGCGGCCTGCTCGGTGTCGCCCAGGTGCCCCAGGCTGGCGAGCCATGGCCGCAGGGGAAAGGAGAACGCCGGGTTCAGCGCGCAGACGGCGCGTGCCGCCAGGGCACATTCGGCGTGGCGGCGCAGCAGCATGAGCGGCACCAGGGCGGCGGCGTCGAAGAAGAAGCCGAAGGGATGCAGCGGTGCGAGTGCCTTGTAGCGTTCGGTCCGGCGCAGTGCTTCCTCGTGCCGCCCGGCGTAGCATTCGCACAGGCCTGACAGCGCCCAGGCCATGGCCAGGTTTGGGTTCAGCGCCAGCGCCCGGTCGTGCAGGGCGGCCCCTTCCTCCGGCCGGTGGTGCATATAGGCGCGGATATGGCCGCAGATGGTCAGCGCCTGGGCGTCAGACGGATCAAGCGTGATCGCGCGCCGCGCCAGCGTCTCGGCCCGGCGCATGGACTGCGCCGGATCGGCCGCCCAGCCCTGGCCGATCAGGAAAATGTGCCACACGCCATGCCAAGCATAGGCCGCGGCGAAGCCCGGATCGAGCGCATAGGCCTGTTCCAGCAGCCGGCCCGCGGCTTCGAACCCCGCGCGGTCGGGCACGCTCAGCCCCGGGATGGCGCGCAGCAGGCATTCATAGGCCGAGGCAGCGGCGGGGGCCGCGGCCACGACCCGTTGCGCTTCGAGCAGCAGCAAGGCCGGATCCACCCGGGCGACCACGGCGGCGGCGATCTCTTCCTCGAACCCGCCGATGCTGTCGGCCGGGCGGTCGAGCCGATCGACCCAGACGACCGATTGCGGCGGCCGCAGGTCGGTCAGGCGCAGCGCGACGCGGACGCGCCCCGCGACCAGTTGCACGTGGCCGGAGAGCACGAGGTCGAGCCCCTGCCCCCGCGCCACGGCGAAGGGGTCGCTGCCTTCGCGCCGCACGGCCAGGGCCAGCGACTGCGAATCAGCGACGAAAATCCAGCGGAAACGTGACAGCGCGGCGGTCAGACTCTCGGCCAGGGCCTCCGCGAGCCATCCGGCCTCGGGCCCGGGCTGCAGGGGCAGCACGCCCAGTCTTGCGCCACGGCGGGGCGCGGGGGCGGGCGCGGGTGGCGCACGACGCGGCGCGATTTCGACCGGCAGCATCAGCGCTTCGGTCGCCGGCAGCGGCGCCCGGTTCAGAGGTGCCAGCGCGGCGCGCAGGCCACGCAGCGCATGGCGCGCCTCCTCCACCTGGCCCGCCTGTGCGCGGGCCGCCATGAGCACCGCGGTCGCGGCCTCATCGGCCGGATCCAGGGCGAGCAGGCGTCGGGCGGCGACGTCGTCGGGCGTGCGCGCAAACAGCAACCGCGCGAGCTCAATCCCGGCCGTGCGCAAGGCCTCCCGCCGCTGCGCGAGCCAGCGGTCGAAGGCCGGGTCCAGGCCATCGAGGCCGGCGAGGAAGGGCGCACCCAGCAGGTCCAGCGCCGCTGGCTGCGCGGCATCGGCCGCCAGCACCTGCTCAGCGTCGATCCAGCGGGTTTCGGGCAGCAGGGTGACGGTCTCGCGCCCGGCGACAAGCATCGGCGGGCCGGGGATGCGCGCGAGCGCCGCGTGCATGTCCAGCAGGGCCTGGCGCAGGCTGCCGCGTGCCTGTTCGGGGCCGGCGCGACTCCAGAGCATGAGCGCCAGTTCCTGCCGGGGGACGGGGCCTGCCGCCATGGAAAGATAGGCCAGCAGGGCCTGCGCCTTGCGGCCGCGCGGCAGTACGGGCGCTGCACCCGGTCCCCATGCCTCCATGGGGCCGATCAGGACAAGGCGCAGGCGCTGAGGCTGGTCGGCTGACGACCCTGGGGGCACCATTGCGGCAGGCTACAGCAGACCCCCTGCCTGTCCAGGCAGGGGGTGTGTCGCAAAGCGGGAATGTCCGTCATGGCAGCGCGCCGCAGGCCCCTGCCACCGCTGCGCTATCCGGCGGTGACGCCCGCCTGGCGCACCACCGGCCCCCAACGGTCGTATTCACGCCGGACGAAGGCATCGGTCTCGGCCGGGTTCATCCACAGCGCGTCCGAGGCCAGGGCGGCGAGTCGCGTCTTCACCGACGGCTCGGCCAGCAGGCGTCGTGCTGCCTCGGCCATGCGGTCGCGGATGTCGGCCGGCGTGCCGGCGGGCGCGAACAGCCCGGTCCAGGAGCGCACGGCATAATCGGCCACCCCCTGTTCCTGCACGGTCGGGATCTCGGGCCGGATGGCGACGCGGGCATCGCCGCAGACGGCGATGATGCGCAGCCGCCCTTCCAGATGCGCCGGCAGCACCGTCGGCATGTTCTGGAACGACAGCTTGATCGTGCCCGACAGCATGTCAGCCAGCGCCGGCCCGCCGCCGCGATACGGGATGTGGGTGAGTTCCACCCCCGTGCGCAGGCGCAAAAGCTCACCCGCCAAATGGTTGGTGCTGCCGACACCGGAAGAGCCGAAGGCCATGCCCCCGGGTGTTGCGCGCAGCAGCGCGATCAGCCCCTGAACGTCGGTCACGTTCAGCGACGGATGCACGATCAGCGCATTCGGCACATCGACCAGCATCGCAATCGGGGCCAGCGCCTCGCGCACGTCGTAGCCCTGGTCGGCGATGACGAAGGGGTTGATGACGTGGTTGCTGGCCGAGGAGATCAGCAGCGTATGGCCATCCGGCCGGGCCCGGACGACCTGCGCCATGCCGACCGAACCGCCGGCGCCGGGACGGTTCTCGACCACGAAGGGGCGGCCGAAGGCCTCGGCAAGGCCAGGCGCCATCAGCCGTGCCACGACGTCGTTGGACCCGCCGGGCGCCCAGGGCACCAGCAAGGTGACGGGGCGGTTCGGCCAGGGGGCGTCCTGCGCGCGGGCAATGGCCGGCAGGAACAGGGGCGCTGTCAGGGCGGCCAGGTGGCGGCGACGGATCATGGGCTTGCCTCGTTCGTTTCCTGGCACCGGCATAGCGCCCGGTTGGGGCGCGGCGCCAGTCGGTATGCGTTGAGACGGGATGCGTTCAGGCGGGATAGGTTGAGGCGGGATGCGTTCAGGCCGCTTGGCGCCGCGGCATCGGGATCTCGCCGGGGGCCTCGGCGCTGGTCCAGAGCCGGGCCAGCAAGGCCTCGGCCGCCACCGGCCCCACCACCGGCCCGGCCAGTTCCATGAATTTCCGGCTCAACCCGGCATCCGAAAGCGGCGCATCGGGATCGCCCAGGCGCGTCGGCTGATAATGGCTGAGCACCTGCCCGTCGGTGAGTGCCACGGTGACGGTGGCGGATCGCCGGCCGGGGAAGGCTGCCTCGGCAACCGGGTCCAGCACCACCGACACCCTCGGCATGAAGCCGCGCAGGACCGGGTTGGCCAGGTTCTCGGGCGTGAAGGCGGCCAGGCGCACACCCCCCAGGTGCAGCAGGGCCGCGATGCAGTACTGCGTGGAAAACCGCGCCTCCTGCTCAGTCCCGGCGTCCGGCCGGTCGCAGAGCCCCTTGGTCGCGCCGTAGCCCGCGACGGTGATGGCCCGCACATCCTCAGGCCCGAAACCATGGGTGGCGCGCAAGCCCGCGACGGCATCCAGGGCTGCAAAGATATGCCCGCAACAGCCGTGATTCTTCACCGTCATGCGGGCGATGGCGAAGTCCTGGTCCAGTCCCGCCAGCGCCACATCCCAGCGCCCGGTGGAGTCAGAGGTCGCGGCGGCAAAGCCCGCCGGGCCGTGCAGCACATCGGCAGCACCCGTCACCCCGGCGGTGGCGGCGATGGCGGCCAGCGCCCCGGCATCGGCGGCATGGCCCGGATGCAGCGGCTTGGACATGCCCGCCCCGGCAAAAGCCTCACGCAATCCGCCCGCCATCGTGGCCGCGGTCGCGATGGCATGGCCCATTTTCGTCGCATCGCAGCCCAGCAGCAGGGCGACGGCGACGGCGGCGCCGAAGGTCCCGACCGTGCCGGTGGTGTGCCAGTGGCGGTAATGGCTGGGCTGCACCGCCAGCCCGATGCGGCAGGAGACTTCGTAGCCCGCAATGATGGCGCGCAGCAGCGCCGCCATGTCGGCCCCCGTGTCCTGCGCCGCGGCGACGGCGGCACCGATCACCGGGCAGCCGGGATGGTAGGCGGCATCACGAAAGATATCGTCGAACTCGACGATATGGCTCGCCGTTGCATTCAGCAGGGCGGCATGACGCAGCGCGCCCTGGCTGCCATCGACATAGCAGACGGCGCGCCCTGGCCCGCGCGAGGCCGCCAGCGCGGCGGCAAGCAAGGTCGCGGGCGGGCGGTCGCACCCTGGGATGAGGGCGGCGAACCAGTCGATCAGCGCGCGCCGGGCGTGATGCGCCAGGGCGGGCGGCAGCGGCCGAGACGCCCAGGACGCCGCATGGGCTGCCAAAATCGGAAGGGGGTTCATCGGCAGCGGGTTCACGCGACCACCGCCAGCGCGTCCAGCGCCATGACCCCGGTTGCCATCACCGCCAGCGGATTGACCTCGATCTCCAGCACCTCGCCCGGCGGGGTGCGCGACAGCGCCACCAGCGCATCTGCGAGTGCGGCAAGGTCCCCCGCCGGCCGGCCACGATACCCGGCCAGTGCCCGCAGGGCGGGCAATTCCGCGATCATCTCCAAGGCCACCTCCCGCGTTATCGGTGCGCAGCGCAGGCTTCGCGCGCCGGCAAGTTCCGCCAGAACGCCGCCCGGCGCCAGCAGCACCACGGGGCCCGCGGCCGCGTCGTGGCGCCAGCCGATCAGCACCTCGCCCAAGCCCCGCACCATCGGGCTCACCAGAATGGCCGACACATCGGCATCGGGGCGGGCCATCCCCACGTCGCGGGCGATGGCAGCCCCTGCCGCTGCCAGGGCGGCGGCGTCGGCCAGGTTGAGGCGCACCCCGCCGACATCGCTCTTATGGCCGATCTCGGCCGACAGGATTTTCGCCACCACCGGAAAGCCGAAGGGCGGGGCGGTGGTGGCCAGCGCGGGCATGGCGACGGCGGGCGCGCGGGGTATGCCCAGCCGGTCCAGCAGCGCATGGGCCGACAATTCATCCAGCATCCGCCCGGCCGTGGCGGCAGCAGGCAGCGCCGCGCGCGGCACCGGCGGCCGGCGGGCAAAGGCGGCGGCGAAGGCGTCGGCGCAGCCCTCCGGCGTGCGGAAACAGGGCACGCCGGCGCGCGCCAGCATGGCCAGCGCCTCGGGCGCCTCGGGCACCAGGAAGGCCGCAAGCGGTGCGGCGCCCGCCGCGACCTCGGCGATCGGCTGGACCGCCAGGTCAGGCTGGAAACGGGCAGAGGAACCCACCACCGCCAACACCGCATCCAGCCCCGGATCGGCCAGGAAACCCGCCAGTGCGGCGCGCATCACCTCGGGCCGCGTGCCGGCCAGGGTCAGGTCCAGGATGCGTCCACCGGCGTTCTCGACCCCCGCCATACCCAGCGCCGCGACGGTGTCGGGGCCGGGCGGGGCGACCTCGATCCCCAGCAGGCCCAGCCGATCCACCGCCATCGCCGCCCCGCCGCCGGTGGTGGTGACCACGCCGATCCGGGGTCTTTGCGCACGGCGCGCGGCGGGGATGCGCGCCAGCAGGGCCGGTGCTTCGAGCAGGGCTTCCATCGTATCGACCCGGGCGATGCCGCAATCGGCCAGGAACGCCGCGGCCACGTCATCTTCGCCCGCCATCGCCCCGGTATGCGATTGGGCGAGTTCCGCCGCCGCCGCCGATCGACCGACGCGATACGCGACCACCGGCCGCCCGCGTGCTGCCGCGCGGGCGGCAAAGTCACGCAAGGCGGGCGTGGCGCGCAGCGATTCGAGGAACAGAAGGTAGGCTGTGACCGAAGGGTCATCGAGCGTCGCCGCACAGATCTCGCCGATCGACAGATCGGCCTCGCCACCCACCGACACCAGCCCCGCAAAACCAAAGCCCCGCGCCCGGCCGCGACTGGCCAGCGCCCCGATCAGGCTGCCGGACTGGCTGGCCACGAATAGCCCGCCTGCCGGCAGGTCGGGCTCGGCGAAGGCGGCATTGGCGGTCAGCACCAGGCGCCGGCCCGGCACCACCAGGCCCAGGCTGGACGGGCCCAGCAGGCGGGTGCCGCTGCCCGAGACCGACGCCGCCAGCGCCGCCTGGCGGGCCTGGCCCTCGGGCCCGGCTTCGGCAAAGCCCGCCGCCATGACCGTGACCGCGGGGATGCCCAGGCGCACGCAATCGGCGACCGCGGCCATCGCGGCCTCGGTTCCCAGCAGCACGAAGGCGTGGTCGGGACGTCCGGGCAGGGCGTCGAGGCTGGGGAAGGCCGTTTCGCCCCCCACCGTGGCGCGGCGGGCCACCGGCCAGGCCTGGCCCTGCCAGCCCGCGGTCCGC
The DNA here is from genome assembly GCA_038323655.1 of Acetobacterales bacterium. GTDB lineage: Bacteria > Pseudomonadota > Alphaproteobacteria > Acetobacterales > Acetobacteraceae > Humitalea. Next base: position 7,491 of record JBBQHE010000202.1, read on the forward strand.
AGAAACCGCAGCGGTCGGAAACCAGTCTTGCCCGGGTCGTCCGAGGCGCCGACGATGGCGACCGACTGCGGCGCCAGCAACGCCGATCCTGATCCTGCGTCCATGTCCTCAGCCCCCCCGCCGCTGCCATGCCTGAAATACCTGACACCCGGGCATAGCGGTCTATCGGCCTATCGCGCGCCAGGCGTTATCGTGCAAAGGCCGGGTGCGAGGACAATGCAGCCCGGCGGGAGGACCAACGTGACCATGCTGTCTCGCCGCGCCCTGCTGGCCGCAGGCCTTGCCGCCCCCGCGATCCTGCGCGCCCCTGCCGTGATGGCCCAGGGCGCCGCCTGGAGCCCCGACCGGTCGATCCGGCTGGTCGTGCCCTTCACCCCGGGCGGTACCACCGACATCCTCGCTCGCCTGCTGGGCCCGGCGCTGAGTGCCGCACTCGGCCAGCCGGTGGTGGTGGAAAACCGCGGCGGCGCCGGCGGCACCGTGGGCACCGAGATGGTGTCCCGCGCAGCCCCCGACGGCACCACGATCATGATGGGGCATATCGGCACGCTGGCGGTGAACCCGGGGCTTTACACGCGCCTCGGCTACGACCCGCTGACCGGGCTGACACCGATCGGCCAGATGGCGGTGGTGCCGAACATCCTGGTGGTGAACCCGGCCAAGGTGGCCGCGCGCGACGTGCCGGGGCTGGTGGCGATGGCCAAGGCACGGCCGGGCGCGCTGTCCTATGGCTCGGGCGGCAATGGCTCGGCCGCGCA
>JBBQHE010000203.1:0-8209 GCA_038323655.1 Acetobacterales bacterium
CCGCGCCAGCGCAACTACACCAGCGCGGGCGGACCCCACCGGGTCACGGCATGAAAAGGCCGCCGTTCACATGCAGGCTCTGGCCGGTGATGAAGGACGAGGCCGGCCGGCACAACAGCCGCACGACTTCCGCCACATCCTCCGGCATGCCTTCGCGCCCGACCAGCGGCATGCCCGCGATGCCCTTGCCCGCCGTCGTGGCTCGCTTACCGCCGATCTTGCCGGGGATGACGCAGTTCACCGTGATGCCCTGCGCCGCGAACTCCACGGCCAGCGCGCGGGTCAGCCCGATCAGCCCGGCCTTGGCCGTGCCCACATGCGCCCGCCCGCCGGCGCCGAGATGGGCGCTGAGCCCGCCCATGCTGACGATCCGCCCGTAGCCGCGCGGCACCATCCGCCGCAGGGCGGCGCGTGAACACAGGAAGGCGCCGTCCAGGATCACCCCGGTGATCTCGCGCCAGCGGGCGTAGGTCATCTCGGTGAAATGCTCCTCGCCACGCAGGGCGGCGTTGTTGACCAGGATGTCGCAACGGCCGAAGGCGTGGTCGACCTCGGCGAACATCGCCTCGACCGCGGCTTCGTCGGTGACGTCGGCCAGGACCACCAGCGCCCGACGGCCCATCGCCTCGACCTCGCGCGCCAAGGCTTCCGCCTCGGCGCGTGAGTTTCGGGCATGCAGCACGAGGTCCGCGCCCTCCTCGGCCAGGGCCAGCGCGACGGCGCGGCCAATCCGGCGTACGCCACCGGTGATCAGCGCGACATGTCCAAGCATGGGCTGGGTGGTCATGGATGGGTCTCCGGCAGGTCGTTCATGTGCAGGCAGGGGCCATGTGCAGGCAGGGGCGAAGGTCGCGCACGCGCAGGTCGGCGATGTCGCGCATCGCGGCCAGCAACGCCGGCGCCCGGTCGCCGAGCAGGGGGGCCACGAGGTCGAGCACCTTGCCCTCCACCTCCGCCTCGGTCATCGGGTTGTCCGGCGTGCCGCGCACGGCGATGGCGTGGTGGCGCCGTTCCTGCCCATCGGCGAAGCGGATTGCGACGATTGCCTGGCGGGCGGGCACCGCGACGGTCAGGGCAGGGCTTGGCACCAGTGTCATCCGCGCCCGCAGCGCCAGTACCGCCGGGTCCTGCATCCGCGCCACGTCATGCCCCGCGGCGAAGCTGACGGAACCATCCAGCAGGGCCACGGCCACCAGGTGCTGCACGCAGACATCCGGCATGACCCGGTCATCGACGATATGGACCCGGTCGTCGGGCATGGTGAGCGTGATCGCCGCGATCAACGCGGGGTCCTGCGGCGCGCCGCCGGTGATCGCCATGACCGCGTCCAGCACCGCCTGGATGGGCGAACCGACGCACCATTTCTTGATCGAGGCGCGCATGATCTCGAAGCGCGTGCCGAGCCCTTCCACCAGCGCGCCGCGATCGGGCCGCTCGGCGAAGGCCGCGAAGAGGTTGTGCGCGCCGGACAAGGGGTCCTCGACGCCGGTGAAGCCGGCCGCGACCATCAGCGCCCCGAGCGTACCGTTGCGCGCCGGCATGGCGGCGAAGTCGAAGGCTTTTTCCACATGGTGGTTGTCGCGGTTCCAGAAGGGGATGCCGCTCGCCTGCTGCGCCGAATAGGACAGCATGTGCCGCACCTGGCGCGCATCGAAGCCAAGCAGCGCCGCACAGGCCGCCGCCGCGCCGAAGGCCGGGCCGATGCTGTGGGTGCTGTGCCGGGCCTTGGCGGGTGGCGAGAACCCCATGGCCAAATTCACCCGCACGCAGACATCGTAGCCGAGGGCGATAGCGCGCAGCAGCGCCGCGCCGTCGGCATCCTGGCGCTCGGCCACCGCCAGGGCCGCGGGGACGATCGCGCAGCCCGGATGGCACCGCCCGGCCAGGTGGCTGTCATCCGTCTCATCCCCATGCGCCGCCATGGCATTGGCAAAGGCGGCCTGGGCGGTCGGCAGCAGGGCGCCTGCACCGACCGCCAGCGCTTCCTCCACGCCGCCGCTGGCCGCCGCAAAGCGCGCGCCCAGGCGGCCGGCGGCAAGCTGCGTGCCCGAGACGATGGCGCCCAGCGTGTCGAGCAGGTGCAGCCGCGTCTTGTGCGCCACCTCGGGCGGCAGCGGCCGCCCCGCCGCCCCGGCGATGTAGGTCGACAGGGCGATGATCTCGTCGGAAAGCGGTGGCGCTGCGGCGGCGAGCATGCTGGCGTCTCTCTCCTGTCCTAGACCCAGCCCAGGCCGCGCAATGCCAGCGCGACGCCACCGGTCAGGATCGCCGCTTCCAGAACCGCGCCCTGGAGCGACAGGCTCATGCGGTCGCTCAGCCAGCGCGCGGTCAGCACGCCGGGGATGGCGATCAGCCCGATGATCAAGGCCAGCGCCCAGGACTCCGGCGGCAATTCGCCAAAAGCCTGGAAGGTCGCGACCTTGACCAGCCCGACCACCAGCGAGATCGCCGCGTCGGTCGCGACCACCGCCTGCGGCGCCAGGCCGAGTGCGGCAAGGGCTGCGGTCAATACCACGCCACCGCCCGGCGTGCCGCCGGTCACCAGGCCGAAGACGAGGCCGAGCAGCACGATGCCGCCCTGGCCGATGTGCAGCCGCCGCCCCTTGAGCCAGCGCCGCAGCGGCACGGTCGCGATCAGCGTGAAGCCGAGCACAAGCGCCACCTGCGGCCCGCTCAGCAGGGTGAACAGGGCCGCACCCAGGAAGCAGGCCGGGATGGCCGCCAGCGTCAGCGGCACCACCGGTCGCCATGCCACGCGGTCGCGAAACACCACCAGCCGCGCGCCGTTGTTGAACAGGCCCGAAACGGCCAGGATCGGGATCGCCGCCGCGGCGCCGACCACAGGCAGCAACGCCAGTGGCATCAGCAGGTTGGTGCCATAGCCGGCAAGCCCGCCGATGATCGACGTGCCATAGGCTGCAAGGCCGACGCCGAGTGCCGCCAGCGGCTCCATCATGTCAGCGCGCCAGCCTGACCCCGCCGGTCTGCAGGATCTCACGCAACTGGCCCTGGTAGTCGCGGAAGAAGGCGCCGGTGTCGGTGGGCGACAGGAAGGCTGACTCCAGCTCGTTGTCGGTCACGTATTTCCGCCAGGCCGGGCCTTGCGCCATGCGGCTGAACAGGTCGCCGTAGAAGGCCACCGCCTCCTCCGGGATCCCGGGCGGGGCGATGAGGCCGCGCGCCTGGATCACATCCGCGATCGGGAAACCTGCCTCGGCCAGCGTCGGCACATCCGGCATGATCGACAGCCGCGCGGCGGTGACGGTCGCCAGGATGCGCAGTCGCCCGGCGCGCACCTGCTCGCGGATCTCGGCAGGCTCGGCGACCATCATGTCCACATGGCCACCGAGCAGGGCCGCCATCCGCTCCCCGCCCGAGGGGAAGGAGATGAAGGCCCAACGCGTGCCGGTCCGCGCCATCAGCAACTGCCGCACCAGCGCATCGCGCGCGGTCGGCGACCCGCCGGACTGGCGCACCTGGCCTGGCCGCTCGCGCGCGGCGGTGACGAAGTCGCCGACGCTGCGGTAGGGCGATTCGCCGCGCACGATCATCACCGCGGGCTCGATCGCGACACGCGCGATCGGCGTCATGTCGGTCACCTGGGCGCGGGCTTCGGCCTGCACCAGCGGCAGCGACATCCACAGGCTGGTCCAGACGCCGATGACATGCGGGTCGCCGCGCCGTTCGACCATGTAGTTCATCGCCGTCGCGCCGCCGCCGCCGACGCGGTTGGCCACCTGGATGCGGCCAGGAAAGAGGCGGTCCTGCTCGATCGCCGCGATCATCGCGCGCGCGAAGACATCGGGCCCGCTGCCCGGGCCGTTGTGCGCCACGATCTCGATCGGGCGGGTCGGCGCCCAGGCGGCCCGCGCCGACCGGATGCGCCCGGCCAGCGCAAGGGTGCCGCCGGCGGCCAGCAGATGACGACGCTGCATGGTTTTGTTCCTCCCTTTGATTGCGGTCACGAAGCAGCCACCGCGCGCCGCGCGCGCAGCATCCGGCCGAGCAGGGGCGAGACCAGGATCAACACGGCCAGCCCCAGCATGGCCGCCGAAAGTGGCCGTTCCACCAGGATCGCCGGATCGCCCATGGACATGGTCAGCGACTGCCGCACCGCGCGCTCCATCGCGTCGCCCAGCACGAAGCCCAGCACCAGCGGCGCGGTCGGGAAGCCGAACTGCGCCATGCCGTAGCCGAGCAGCCCGAAGCCTGCGAGCAGCATCAGGTTCTGCGGATTGTCCGACACGCTGAACCCACCCACCAGCGACAGGCCGAGGATCATCGGGAACAGCACATAGAGCGGGATGCGCAGGATCTGCGCGAAGAGCGGCACCAGCGGCAGGTTCATCACCAGCAGCACCAGGTTGCCGATGTACAGGCTCGCGATCAGCCCCCAGAAGATCTCGGGGCTTTCGGTCATCATCAGCGGCCCCGGCTTCACGCCCCAGACCACCAGCGCCGATAGCAGGATCGCCGTGCTGCCGCCGCCCGGGATGCCGAGCGTCAGCAGCGGCACCATCGCACCGCCCGAATCGGCGTTGTTCGCGCCCTCGGGTGCAGCGACCCCTTCCGGCACGCCGGTGCCGAACTTTTCGGGATGGCGCGAGACCGCTTTTTCGATGCCATAGGAGATGAAGGAGGCGATGGCCGAGCCCGCGCCGGGCAGCACGCCCACCAGGAAGCCGACCGCGGAGCCGTTGAAGAAGGCAAAGCGGCAGGCCTTGAGTTCCTCCCAGGACGGCAGCAGGTCCCGCAGGCGCCCGGGCACCGGGATCGGCGTGTTCTCTTCCTGCGCGCGAATGCTCTCCAACACGCCGGCGATGGCAAAGACACCGACCGCGATGACCATGAAATCGATCCCGCCAAGCAGGAAGGACGAGCCGAAGGTGAAGCGGCTTTGCGAGGTGAACAGGTCGGTGCCGATGCTCGTCAGCCACAGCCCGACCAGCAAGGACAGCACCGCCTTCAGCAGCGACGACCCACCCAGCACGACCACGAGCGACAGGCCGAGCACCATCAGCGCGAAATACTCGGGCGAGGAAAACCGCAGCGCGAAGGCGGCGACCGGCCTGCCCTTTCTGCGCGACCCGCAGGTGCGGGTGCTGGCAGTGTTGTCCGAAGCCCGCAGCGCCTCGGCCCCCGCGGTGCCGACCTTGCGTGAACTGGGGGTCGATGCCGTGGCCTATGGCTGGCAGGGCATGAGCGTGCCGGCGGCCACACCGCGCCCGATCATCGCCCGGCTGAACGCGGCGATGCGGGCCGCGATCGCGACGGACGACATCGCGCGCCGGATGCGGGAGATGGGCGTGGAGCCGGCCGACTGGTCGCCTGCCGAATTCAACACCTTCGTCGCCGCGGAATCGGCGCTTTGGCGGCCGCTGATCCGGGACCTGGGGCTGCGGCTGGATTCCTGACCCCGCGTCAGGCCGCGGCAATGTGGCGCGCCGAGGCTGGACGCGTCCATCCATGCCGGAGTCCCCATGCCACGACGTCTCGCCCTGTTCGCCTGCTGCCTCGCGCAGCCCGCCGCCGCGCAGATCTTCACCTTCGCCGACCACACCACGGCGTATGTGATCGAGGCTGGCGCGCTGCGCAGTTTCCAGCAGGACCTGCAAGGCTATCGCCAGAGCAATGCCACCGATGGCTGGAACGCCACCGGCTTCACCGCCCGGGCCGAGGCCTGGCTGCAAAAGCCTGACAGTTGGAACTACGGCCTGGTGCTGCAGCCGCTGCAACTGCGCTACAGCGGTATCATTCAAAGCCAGTTGAACGCCCGCGGGGCCTCCTTCTCCCCCGGCACGGCGGCGACGCTGGACTACGAATTCCCCTCGCTGCGGGCGACCATCAACTACGACCTCTGGCCCGGAGAAGCGACCGAGGCGCGGATCGGCGCCTCGCTGGTCGCGCGCTATGCCTCGGTCCGGCTGACCGCGCCGGGCAGCCGGCTGACCGAGACGGATGTCGTCGCCTTCCCGCTGCTGAACCTGGGTTTTGCCACGCCCATCGCCGGTGGCTGGAGCGCCGTCGCGACCGCCGACCTGTTCCCCGCCAGCCGCGGCCAGGGATTCTACGACGTCTTCGCGGGGCTGCGGTACAAGACCGAAGGGCGGCGGGCGTTCGAATTCGGCGGGCGCGGCATCTGGGGTGGGTACCTGCCGGATACGCCGAACGAACTCGGCAACCGCATCGTCTTCGGCGGGCTGGTCGCGCGCTTCATCTTCTGACCAGGTCGAGGCGGAAGGTGGCCCCGCCCCCCGGCGTCTCCTCCACCGCCACGTCCCCGCCGTGGCGGCGCGCGACGTCGCGCACGATGGCCAGGCCCAGGCCCGTGCCACGGCTGGCCTCGTCCTTGCGCCAGAAGGGTTCGAACACGGCGTCGCGGTCGCCGGCCGCGACGCCTGCGCCGTGGTCGGCGACGGCGACGCTGGCCCCCGGCCCGACCGCGACCTGCACCGTGCCGCCGGGCGGTTCGGCGCGCAGCGCATTGTCGATCAGATTGGCGACGGCACTTTCCAGCGCGCGCTGGTTGCCGCGTATGGGGGCCGCCGGCTCGGCCGACAGCGCGATCTGCCGCCCCGCGCGGATCGCCAGCGGCGCGCAATCGGCGACCAGGGCGCGCACCATGGCGGGCAGGTCGATGGCCTCGTCCAGCGCTGCCTCCCGCGCATCCAGCCGCGCCACGGCGAGCATCTGGTCGAGCAGCAGGGTGATGCGCTGCGTGTCGCGCAACAGCTCGGTGCGGCCGGGCGCATCCGGCACCAACCCATCCAGACGCGCGCGCAGGATCGCGACCGGGGTGCGCAACTCATGCGCGGCATTGGCGGTGAACAGCCGCTGCCGCTTCACCCCATCCTCCAGCCGCGCCAACAGATCGTTGATGGCGGTGACGAAGGGCAGCAGTTCGGCGGGCACCCCCGCATCGGGCAGGCGACGGTCCAACGAGCGCAGATCGACCTCGGCCGCCGCCGCCGCCGCGCGCCGCACCGGCCGCAGCCCGCGCGCGATGGCGAAGGGAATGACCAGGCCGATGCAGAGCAGCGCGGGGGCAAAGATCTGCAGCGTTTGCCAGAGGAAGACGGCGAAGAAGGCGGGCGTGTCCTGCGCCAGGAAGCGGTTGCCCGCGGTAACCACCACCAGCGGCCCCGCGCTGCTGTCCATCTGCGCGAACAGCGTCAGCCCGCGTCCCGGCAAGTCCAGTTCCAACTGCCCGCGCCGCGGCAGCGCCGGGCCGAGGGCCGCCAGCGCGCGCGCCAGCACGGGGTCCGACCCCGGCAGCACCGCCCCGTCCCGCAGCGCCGCCGCCGCAAACCCCGGGCGCTGCGCGGCATAGGCCGCAAGCGCCGCATCATCGCCGATCCCGACCCCGCCCGTCGCCTCCACCGCAGAAACTACCAACCCCGCCGCTGATTCCGCCGCGACGTCCGTGAAATTCACGAAGGGCGAAAACAGCATCCAGGCCGCCATGCCGAGCACCACGACCAGGCTCTGCACCAGCAGCACCACGGCCAGCAGCCGGCGGGCCAGCGAAGGGCGACGGAACCAGGTCACGCCATCGCCTCCATCAGATAGCCCACGCCGCGAACGGGGTGGATCGCAACCCCGGCCGGCGCCAGCCTGGCCCGCAGGCGGGAGATGTGGGCGTCGAGCGTGTTGGACTGCACGTCATCATCGAAACCATAGACCTCCTCCAGCAGGGTTTCGCGCTGCACGACGCGGCCGACGCGGCGCACCAACGCCTCCAGCACCGCCAGCTCCCGCCGCTTCAGCACCACGGAGACATCGGCCAGGAAAACCTCGCGCGTCGCAGGGCAGAAGCGCAGGCCGGCGCAGCGGATCGGCGGCGGCGGGCCGGCACCAGGCCGGCGCAGCGCGGCCCTGATCCGCGCCAGCAATTCCGCCGCATCAAACGGCTTGGTCAGGTAGTCGTCCGCCCCGCCATCCAGACCGCGTATCCGGTCCGGCACACTGTCCAGCGCCGAGACGAGGATCATCGGCACGCCAGGCTGCGCCCGTCGCAAGCCTGGCAACAGCGACACCCCATCGCCATCCGGCAAGCGCCGGTCCAACAACACCAGCGCATAAGGCGCCACCGAAGCGGCCGCCTCGGCCTCGGCCAGGCTGCCGACCGCATCGACGACAAAGCCCGCCGCGACCAGCGCCGCCGCGGTCAGGCGCACCATCTCGGCCTCGTCCTCGACCAGCAGGATGC
>JBBQHE010000204.1:0-8200 GCA_038323655.1 Acetobacterales bacterium
ATCCTCGGAGTAGGGGCGCATTCGGGCTGGCCTCCATCGCCCAGCCCAGAGCTTGAATCAGATTTCCGCGCGTTTCGGAATCCCGATTCCGGCCAAACGCAGCGTGCTCTAGCAGCGGCTTCACTCGCCGGCCCCCCTCGAAACCAGCGGCCAGGTCTTCGCGCGGCGGCGCGCAGACATCATCCGACAGCCGAAGCGTTACGCCGAGGCAGCGTCGCGCGGTCCGTCTGGCAAGGTGACGTATCGGGCCATCAGCCGCTTGGTCCATCAAAGGGTGACGTTGACGCCGAGCAGGCTTGCGACGGCGTCAAGACGCTCGTTCGGGTGGCACACGATCCGCCGAATGCCAAGCGTCTCCACTCTGCGACAACTCGCATCACGGCCGAGGCCGTGGCCGAGGCGCTCGGCCTGCCGGTCGCGATCGACGAGGCTTTGCGCGAATGTTCCTTCGGCGTGCAGGAAGGCCAGGTCATGGCCGACTGGTTCCATGCCTGGGTCGCCGGCCACGAAACCCCCGAAGGCTGCGAGCCCTTTGTCGACCTGCGCCTGCGCGCGCGCGGCGCCATCGCCCGCGCCCTGGCCAATCCGGCGCCCGTGCTGGTGGTGGCCCATGGCACGCTTTGGCGCGGCTTCCGGGCCGAGGCCGGGCTGCCGGCCGATGTCCGTACGCCCAATGCCCAGCCGCTCTGGGTCACGCCACCGGCCGATGGCGGCAGCGCCTGGAGCCTCACGGCGCTCCCGATGCCCGCGGCGTGACGAAGCGCCGATAGGCCGAGCCCAGGCCGATCAGCGCCAGCCCCAGGCCGAGGAAGGACAGCACGCGCCACAGCCCGTCCAGCTCGCCCATGTCCACCAGGAAGACCTTCATGGTGGCGATCCCGATGACGGCCAGCGCCGCCAGTCGCGGCCCACGCCGCCGCGCTCGCAGCCCCAGGGCGAACAGCGCGATCGCCAGCAGCAGCCAGCCGCCGGAAATTGCCCAAAGCTCGACCGGGCCGAAGGGCGCCGCGTCGAAGCCGACGCGGGCCCCCTGGGCGGCGCGGCGCACCTCCAGCACCACCCAGGTGAGCCCCGAGGCCAGCGCCAGCCCGCCCAGGAGCACCGCTAACCAGCGCCGGGCCGTGCGCAGAGCCGCCAGCCCCGCCAGCACGCCCGGCACGGCATATGCCGCGAGCAGCGGGTTCCATAGCGCCACGCCCGGCACTTTTTCATCGGTCAAGCCTGGATTGCCCAGCAGCAGGGCCGTCAGCAGCAACAGCCCGATGCCGCCGAGCACCCGCTGCGCGGCAACGCGCGTCGGCGACGGCCAGCGCCGAGCCAGCACCGCAAACCCCGCCGCCAGCAGCCAGGCGGCACCGCATTGCGCGGCGACATCGGCAAAGCGGATCCGGTCATCGCCGAGGTCGCCGGCCATGCCATGGCGGATCAGCACGGCCACGCCCGCCACCGCGGCGATCACGGACACACCACGCAGCAAGCCCATCGCCCGCCCGGCCCCGCCGAACAGATGCGCGGCCCAGGCGGCGGAAAACGCCGGCACCAGATAGGCGACGGCCAGGCCATTCAGCACCGGCCATTCGCCCACAGCGTAACCGGCCACGGCGGGGTTCAGCACCAGCCGCACCAGCACCCCCAAGGCCAGCAAGGCCGCGACACGGCGCAGCGCGACCAACCCCGTCCGTCGCCCGATCCAGGCAAGTGCCGGCAGCAGCAGGCCGAGCGCCGCCGACAGCCACTGGTCGGTCAGCAACATGCCCGCGCCGAGGGCCAGGGCCCCGACGGCGCCCGCTGCCCATTCCCCGGCCTCGGCTGGCCGGCCCTGGCGCATCGCCCGCCCGGCCGCACCCACCAGCACGGCGGCCAGCACCACCCCCGCTGCCGCCCAGAGCGGATCTGGCTGGAAGCCGCGCACCCGGGCAAAGCCAACCAGCAGCAGCGCCACCGGCATGGCACCCCCGAGCCCGGCCCAGCCGGTGGCACGTGCCCCCAGGCGCAGGCCCGCCACCAGGTGCAGCACGGCCAGAAGGCCCAGCGTCGCGAGCCAGGGCTCCAGCGCCTCCGGCACCCAGGCACCGGGGATAAAGCCGGCGACCACGCCTTCGACGGTCACAGCCTCCCCGGTGACCGACCACAGCGGCAGTGACCACAGGGCCATGGCCACGACGGCGATGGCGGCGGCGTACCAGGGCAGGCGAATCAGCCCGGGTTCCGGCGCGGCACGCAGGATCGCGGCGAGGCAGAAGGCCAGGAGGGCGGCGGCCCCGGCCCAGGGCCAGGTGTCGCTCAACGCCAGCAGGGCCAGGCCCGGCAGCACGACCGACCAGCCAGCGACCAGCCGGCCGGGCGCCACCGCACCCACCCCCCGCGGCAGGGCAAAGAGCAGCACCGCCACCGCGGCGGGAACGAACAAGGCGGGCGCCCAGCCGGCCTCGGGCACCGCCGTCTGGCCACCGACCGCGGCCCAGCCGGCGACACCGAGGGCCGCCAGCGCGCCGAGCGGCGTCCAGGCGGTGAAGCGCAGCACGATTGCCGCAGCCGCCGTCACCACCAGCAGGTAGATATAAAGCCCGGGCAGGAAGGGGCTGGCACTGGCCACCAGCGCCGGCGTGACATAACCGCCGAGCAGCCCGACCACGCCCACCAGCGGGCCAAACCGCAGCGCCAGCAACAGCCCCGCGATGCCGGCCAGGCCCAGGGCGGCGAAGTCGAAGGGCGCCGCAAGCAACCCATAAAGCGGCCCGGCAGCATAACCCGCGCCGAACAGCCCAGCGACCCCGCCCGCAGCCAAGGCGGCCGGCGCCCGGTCGGGTGCGCCGCCGGTGGGGTGGCGACGGGCCAATGCCTCGGCGCCGGCCACCAGCAGCAGCCCGAGCAGGGCCGCCATGGCACTGCGGACGGCGGGGCCGAGCCAGCCTTCCTCGATGCCGAAGCGGATCAGGAAGACGGCGGACAGCAGCAGGGCCAGGGCGCCGAGCCATAGCCCGAAGCGCTGGGTGATCGCCTCCTCCAGGTTTTTCCGCACACGCGGGGGTGGCGGCGCCGGGGTTGGCGCCGCTTCCGTCGGCAGGTCTTCGGCGGGCGGCACATCCGGGGTGTCATTGGCCACTGGCGGCGCCATGGCGGGGTCCATGACGAGCATCCCGTTCGGCGCCACGACGGGACCCCCGGCGGCAACGGCCAGGCTGGGTGGGACCAGGCCCAGTTCGGTCCGCAGGCGCTGCACTTCCTTCAGCGCGCGTCCGGCGCGAAAGAAGCCGACCACGCCCAGCAGCCAGCCCAGTATCGCCAGGAGTACCAGGAACACGATTTCGAACATGGGCCAAAGCCTCGGCCGCGAAACGGCATCGGGTCAACCCGGCAACCACCGCCGGACCGACACAGCAGCGTCATCCGTGCTTGCGCAACCGCGCGACCACCGCTAAGGCCCCCGCACGTCGGCACCCCTGGAGGCCGGCGGCTCCGAAGGCCATGGCGCAGGCCATCCCGGACGGGCGAACAGACACCTCTCGACACACACCCACAGGAGTATGCGGACATGGTCCAGGTCTATCGGATCCCCGCCGTGGCGCGCGAGCAGGCCGGCAAGGGGGCGGCGCGCGCAACACGACGGACGGGACAGGTTCCCGGCGTTATCTACGGCGCCAAGCAGGCGTCCACCCTCGTGTCGCTCGATCCGCGCGACGTGATGAAGGAATTGCACAAGGGCGGCTGGCAGTCGCACCTGTACGACATCGAGGTCGCGGGCGGTTCGACCGAACGCGTGCTGATGCGCGAGGTGCAGTTCCACCCCGTCTCCGACAAGCCGCTGCACGTCGATTTCCAGCGCCTGGCGCCGGGCGCCCGCATCAAGGTCAAGGTGCCAGTCACCTTCGAGAATGAAGCGACCTCCCCGGGCCTCAAGGCCGGCGGCGTGCTGAACGTGGTGCGGCGTGAGATCGAGGTGCTGGCCGAACCGGCCAATGTGCCCGAGGCCTTCGTCATCGACGTGGGCGAAGCCGCGGTCGGCGCGCAGCTGCGCGTCTCCGCGATCAAGGACATGTTCGGCGCCAAGTCGGTGATCCAGGGCCGCGACTTCATGGTGGCGAGCATCGCCGCCCCCACCATCGACGCCGATCTGGCCCCGCCGCCCCCCGCGCCCGAGCCCGCCAAGGGCAAGGGCAAGGCCGCGGCCAAGCCCGCCGCCAAGGCTGCCGCCGCCCCGGCCCCGGCCGCCAAGGCGCCCGCCAAGAAGAAGTAAGGCTTTTCGCGCATCGCCCCTTGGGCGGTGCGCGATACCCCCATGCTTCTCTGGGTCGGCCTTGGCAATCCTGGCGCGGAACACGCCCGGCAACGCCACAACATCGGCTTCATGGCGCTGGAGGCGATTGCCCGGGCGCATCGCTTTTCCCCCTGGCGTCAGAAATTCCGCGGCCTGCTGGCCGATGGCAGTATCGGCGGGCAGCGCATCCTGTTGCTGATGCCGCAGACCTATATGAACGGCAGCGGGGATGCGGTGCAGCCCGCCGCGGCCTTCCACAAGATTGCGCCCCCAGACATCACCGCCTTCCACGACGAACTCGACCTGGCCCCCGGCAAGGTTCGGGTGAAGCGCGGCGGGGGGGCGGCGGGGCACAACGGGCTACGCGACATGCAGCGCGCCCTAGGCAGCCCGGAATTTTCGCGCGTTCGCCTGGGCATCGGGCATCCGGGACACAAGGATCGCGTCACCGGCCATGTGCTGGGCGATTTCGCCAAGGTCGATACTTGGGTGGTCCCTTTGCTGGATGCCTTGGCCGAAGCCGCCCCCCTGCTGGCCGCGGGCAAGCCCGAGGATTTCATGACCAGGGTGGCCTTCCTCACCCAGGGCTGAGCGCGATCAGGGCTGGACAGTGCGCGGCGAAAGGCCGATGCCTGATCTGTTCCCGCGCAAGCTGCCCAGCCATGAGGCACAGCGCCGCTGCCTTCCGCGCCCCTTCCTCGTGCGGCCGCCTTCGCGCCGGAAGCGCGCCCTCAAGGCCCGGAGACGCCACAGTCATGGACATGGAACAGGACGACCTGCCCGATGTGGGCGGCCCGGGATCGGAAGACTGGCTGAACGCCGCCGCCGCCCTTTCGGCCGGCGTGGCCAAGGAGGCTGCGACGCTTGCCACCGCCGCCGCCGGCCTGTCCGCCGCCGCCGCCGCCGGGATCACCAGCGATATCCGCCGCCAGGGCGCGATCCAGGGGGCCGCGGCCGAAGCCGCTTTGCGCGCGGCGCTGCTGCTGGAGGTTGCCGATGCGGTGACCCACCCCGGCGATGCCCGCGCCCGTGCCGCCCGCGTGTTTGCCGCGGCCAAGCGGGTGGGCATGCCGGCAGCACCCCTGGCAGCACCGCTGCGGGCTGCGGCGCTGGCGCTGCCGACAGATGATGCCTCGGCCCGGATCGCCGCAAGTGCCATCGCCAACCAGGTTGCGGCGGTGCTTGAGGGCGGCTGAGAGAATTCATTTGCGCCGGTGCAACGCTTGTCAGCAACCTGCCAGAACGGTTGGGAGGCGTTGCGATACCGGTCAAATTGAAAGACGCGCAGGCGGCAATGAACGCCATGACTGGCGTCAAGTTTTTCGATACTTTGCAGAAGAACCTGTCAGTCCATGACCACTACCACCTTTCGAAACAAAATGCCCCGTCAGCGCTTGGTCCGGAAAAGAAAACCTGTGGCCACTACTTCAAAATCCATTCAGAAACAGTATATGTCAGTAAAAATGATGGAACCGAGAAGCCGGAACTTTCACGGTGCGATAAAAAGCAACAGTGGCAAGTCAAGCAAATTGTGACGGAGCTGCCGATATCCATCAGTGAGATGGCAGACCTCTGCTTCGTTGGCATGTCGGCTGCATGACTGAAATGGGCTGAGCTCAGCAAGATGAAGGACACGCGCTTCCTTCGAATCACGGCGTTCAAGCCGGGCTACGGTGGCTGCACCCTGCGCGCGACGGGTGCCACGCCATGTGTTGGCATCGCCGTGGTGATTTCAGTCCAGCCGAGCGTAAGCCCGAAGAACGTCACCCATTTCCCGATAGCGCAGACCGACATCGATGACAAAGTGGCGCTGGTCTGACGGCGGCCACATGTGTGTCGCCCATGGCTGACGCCGGCGCCTATCCGGGCTAGACGACCCGCATAGTCTTACAAAGGTCGTCACCCGCCATGGGCTTCAACTGCGGCATCGTGGGCTTGCCGAACGTCGGCAAATCCACCCTCTTCAACGCGCTGACGGCAACCGCCGCCGCCCAGGCCGCGAACTACCCCTTCTGCACCATCGAACCCAACGTCGGCCGGGTCGGCGTGCCCGATCCGCGGCTGGATGCGCTGACGAAGATCGGCAAGTCGCAAAAAACCGTGCCGACCAGCCTGGAGTTCGTCGATATCGCGGGGTTGGTGCGCGGCGCCTCCAAGGGCGAGGGCCTGGGCAACCAGTTCCTGGCGAACATCCGCGAGGTCGATGCCATCGTCCACGTCCTGCGCTGCTTCGAGGATGACGACGTGACCCACGTCGAAGGCAGCGTCGATCCGGTGCGGGATGCCGAGACGGTGGAAACCGAGCTCATGCTCGCCGATCTCGACAGCCTCGAACGCCGCCTGCCGGCGCTGCAGAAAAAGGCCAAGGGCGGCGACAAGGAAAGTGCCGCCCAGGCGGCACTCATGGAGCCCATCGTCGCGGCGCTGACCGAGGGCCGCCCCGCCCGCACCGCCATTGAACCCCATGACGCCGCGGCCGCCGCCAAGCTTGGCCTGATGACCGCCAAGCCCGTGCTCTATGTCTGCAATGTGGAGGAAGCCTCCGCAGCCTCGGGCAATGCGCAAAGCGCGCGTGTCTTCGAGATGGCTGCCCGCGAAGGTGCCAGCGCCGTCGTGGTCAGTGCCGCGATCGAGGCCGAGATCAGCCAGATGGCGGCGACCGACCGGGCCGAGTTCCTGGATAGCCTCGGCCTGCCCGACAGCGGCCTGGATCGCGTGATCCGCGCCGGCTACGGGCTGCTTGGGCTGATCACCTATTTCACCTGCGGGCCGAAGGAAGCCCGTGCCTGGACCATCATCAAGGGCATGACCGCCCCCCAGGCGGCCGGCGTGATCCATGGCGATTTCGAACGCGGCTTCATCGCGGCCGAAACCGTGGCCTATGACGACTACATCGCGCTCGGCGGGGAATCCGGCGCGCGCGAAGCCGGCAAGCTGCGGATCGAGGGCAAGCAGTATGTCGTGCGCGATGGCGACGTCATGCTTTTTCGCTTCAACGTTTAGCGCGCGTTCAGTCAGGCCCCTTGTCGGGCGGCGCGGTGCTGGCGCCGTCCAGCAGGCGCTCGCGTGCTGCCGTTTCCTCGGCGTCGCGCCGGCGCTGGGCCAGGGTGCGGCCGTGCCTGGCGCGGTTGGCCTCGGCCTGCCGCGCGGCAGCCTCGCGCGCCAGGGCTTTTCGGCGGTCGTTGAGGTTGACGATGTCAGCCATGCCCGATCCTATCACCGCAAAAGGGAGTACTGCCATGCATGTCGATCTGACCGCCGCCGACGGACATACACTTGCCGCCTGGGTCGATGGCCCGGCCGATGCGAAGCGCGCCCTGGTGGTGGTGCAGGAAATCTTCGGCGTGAACCATCACATGAAGCATGTCGGTGCGATGTTCGCAGCCCAAGGCTACCGCGTGATCCTGCCGGCGCTGTTCGACCGCGTCGCCCGCGGCGTCGAGCTTGGCTACAAGCCCGATGACGTCGCCCGTGGCCGCACGCTGCGGGCATCGGTGCCGGAAGCCGGCACCTTGGCCGATATCGAGGCTGCACGCGCCTGGCTGCCGCCTGGCGCGGCGCAGGGCATCGTCGGCTACTGCTGGGGGGGTACCGTGGCCTGGTGGGGCGCGACCAAGACGAGCCGCTTCCGCGCGGCGGTCGGCTATTACGGCGGCGGCATCGTCACGACCAAGGATGCGGCCACCCACTGCCCGGTGCAACTGCACTTCGGCGACAAGGACGCATCGATTCCCATGGACGACGTGGAGGCCATCCAGAAGGCCCAGCCGGATGTCGAGGTCTTTGTCTACGAAGGCGCCGGCCACGGCTTCGCCTGCGACGAACGCGGCAGCTACGTGAAGGCCGATGCGATGCAAGCCCAGGCGCGGACCCTGGCTTTCCTGGGCAATCACCTGGGGTAGGTGGTTCCTGGAGAGGGCTTTTCGCTCTCCCCAGACCCCT
>JBBQHE010000205.1:0-8127 GCA_038323655.1 Acetobacterales bacterium
TGGTGCGGGCCGCGGCCTATGCCCGCGCCGCCGGCCGCAGCGCGACCGAAGCCCTGCTGGCGATGGGCCCCTTCACCGCCATCGCCACCGCCAATGACCTGCTGGCCATGGGCGCCTATGACGCGCTGGAGGCCGCCGGCATCGCCATCCCGGCCGGCCTGTCGGTCACCGGCTTCAACGACATGCCGCTGATGGACCGCGTGGCGCCGCCGCTGACGACGGTGCGTATCCAGCACGCCGCGATGGGGGCTGCGGCGGCGGCCATCATGCTGCGGCAACTGGCCGGCGAGGCGCCGGGGCCGGACCTGCGCCTGGCGCCGCTGCTGGTCGTGCGGGGGTCGACCGCGGCGCGGTGACCGGGCGGCGCCCCCGCGTTGACCCGGCAAGGCCGCCGCGCCGACCGCGCCACGGCGCGGCCGGGCAAGGTTTCAGGCCGCCAGATTCGCCGGCAGGCGGCCACCGTTCGCCGCCAGCTTCTGCATCACCTGGCGATGCAGCCACATGTTCATCGCCGCCGAATCATTCGTGTCGCCGCTGTAGTGCAGTTCACCGGCAAGCTCCTTCCGCGCGGCCAGGCTGCTGTCCAGCCCCACCAGCTTCATCAGATCGACGATCGAGGTCTTCCAGTTCAACGGCTGGCCGGCGGCACCGGCCATGCCGGCCAGAACCGCCTCGACATCGACCATCGGCATGGCGGGCGATGTGGCAGGCGCCGGGCTGCCAGGGGCGGCAGCACCGGCCCCCATCGCCTGGCCGTTGGGGGACAGGGCATCAGCGGCAGGAACGGCGGCGCCAGGGCTGGCGGCCACAGGGTCGGCGGCGGCGGCGGGCCGCCCCAGGATGCGGGACAAAATATTGCCGAGGATGCTCATGGGCTTTGGAACTTTCGCTGTGCTCGGGCGGAGTATGGGTACGCCACCCTCCGCGCTGCAACTCCGGGCCGGGGCGCGGGTTGCCCCGCGGCGGAAGGCTTGGGCCAAGGCGCCCACCCGCCGCCGGTCATGCCCCCTGGCCGCCGCCACGCGGCTCAGCCCGCCAGGCCCTGGCTGTCCCGCCACGCCCAATGCACCAGCAACCCCAAGGCCGCCGCGTAGTAGTCCGACGCGCCCGCCACCAGGCTGCCGGGCGGCGCTTCCGACCGCGTCGTGAAGCGCGCCACCGCCGCCACCCCACCCACCGCCGGATAGGGCGAGAACGCATCGGTCGCCAGATCCACCCAGGCCGGCACATGCCGGTGCCGCGGGTCCGACCAGAAGGCCGCCGCCGCCACGCAGGCCGGTTCGTCCGACAGCCCCGCCCATTTCAGGTACAAGGGCACCCGGATCGCGTCATACGAAAACCGCGGCGGCCAGGCCCGCGGCAGGGCCAGCACGCCCCCCGCCCCTGGCCCCACCCGCGGCACCGCCAGCCAATCCGGCGGCAAGCCCCATCGCCCGAACCGACCCGCCCGCAACAAGGCCAGCCCATCGCCGATCAACGCCATCCAGCGCGGGTCAGGCACCGCTCGCGCCAGAACCCGCAACTGCGCGAATGCGTAATACGACGGGTTCACCACGACAAAACCCTCACGCTCAAACCCCCGCGCGCCCGGCAACAACACCGTCAAGGCCCCCACCGGCCGCACCACCAGGCGCAGGATGTCGCGCGCGACCGCAACCCCCTGCCGCGAGAAAGCCGCATCATCCCAACGCGCCCCCGCCCCAATCAGGCTGGCCGCGATGAACACATCCCCGTCCGAGGCACTGTTGCCATCCTCGATCCCGACGCCAGGCCGGAACTTCCACGCCGTCAGCCGGTCGGACGGCCGCGCCAGGAACGCCCGCGTCCAACGCCAGATCGCCTCGAACGCCGCCCGGTCATCCGCCCGCAACGCCGCCATCAAAGCCCAGCCCTGACCCTCGGAATGGGAAATCCCGCCATTGCCGGTGTCCACGACACGCCCCTCGGCGGTGACAAACCGCGCCCGGAACGTCAACCACGCGTCGCGCTCCGACACACCCCCGACGGCGCCCGACACCACCCCGGCCAACACCGCCCGACGCCCGGGATCGACAGACATCGGTGCGCGGTCCTTCGGTCGGGGTTGCGGGTCTGGGGGCGCGCGCTTCTTGAGGGGCTTCGCCCCCCTCAAACTCCCCCCACCAGGAGCCTGAGGCCCCTGGACCCACTTTGGTAAATTGCCCAAGGCGAGGGAGGGGCATCGAAGGACGCGCCCTCGATGAAGCGCGGTCGCTGCCCCTCCCTCGCTTTGGGCAATAAACAATGGCGGGTGCAGGGGACACGGTCCCCTGCTGGGTGGGGTCTGGGGAGGGCAAAGCCCTCCCCAGGAGCGCCGCCCAAGGACAGCAACCCTGCCCGAAAACCACTCACCGATCGCTAACGGCCTGGCGTGGGTGCTGGGGCGCCGGGGTCGCCTTGGCCGCCGAAGATCCCGCGCAGGAAGCCTGGGGTGAGGGCCGCGAGGGGGTTCACGCTGACTTGCGGGTCGTCGAGCGGGCCGGTCATGCGCCAGGTCGCGGCGAAAAGTCCGCCGCCTTGTTCCGGGCTGAACAGTCGTCCCAGCAGCGGGATGTGGCCAAGCAGCGAGTTGATCATGTAGGCGGGCACGACGGTCCCTTGCACGTCCAGGCTGCGGGCGCGGCGGTCCAGCCGTCCGCGTGCGGTGACGCCGAGCGAGGAGGAGAAGGCCCGGGCGTCGGTGATGGCCAGGGTGTTCCGGTCCAGGCTGAAGGGCGCGACCATCCGGTCGAAGTGCAGGCCGGAGCCGCGCAGCGCGTCGAACAGCCCGTAGAGGGTCATGGCCTGCAGCACCTTGGCGAAGCCGGGCGCGCCGCGCATGGCGAAGTCGCTCATTTCCGCCGAGCCGACGAAGGGGCCGCCCTGGTGTGGCATCGGCCAGCGGCCGGAGACGACGAGCTGGCCGCCTTCGAGGTAGTCCAGCACGTCCAGCGCATGCAGCAGTTCGCCGGCGTTCTGCGAGGTGAGGCGCACCTGGCGGGCGCCGGCTTCGGGGGTGACGGCGGCGGTGAAGGGGCCAACGGGGCCTTGGCCGCTGGCGGTCGGCACGCCGCCCGACAGCCGCGCCTGGGTCAGCACGCCGGCGGCGTCGATCGCGACCTGGCCGGCCAGGTCGGTGACGTTGCGTTCGCGCGCCAGCAGCACGCGGTCCAGCCGCAGGTCGAGCGTGAGGGCCGGGCGTGGCGGCGCAGCGGGCGCCGGGGTCGGGGGGGCGGGGCGGGCGACGACCATGGGTCGCGCGTCCAGCACCGTGCCGGTCAGGTTCATGCGCCAGGGCTGGCCGGGGCCGGCGGGGGGGCGGGCGTCGCCGGCGAGGCGGTTGGCGCCGAGCTGCACCTCGGCCAGGTCGATTCGGTCCAGCCGGGCGCCGCGGGAAAAGCCGGCACGGCCGCGCACCAGGATGCCGGGGCCGGTCAGGCGGATGTTTTCGGCCGCAGCCATCTGGTCGGCCGCCAGCACCAGGCTCGCTTCCAGGCTGGCCGGCGTGCCGGGCGGCCGTTCCCAGCCCAAGGGTTCGACGAACAGCGTGGTATCGCGCAGGTCGGCGCGGATGGCGACGCGGCCATCGCCGTTGCGCCGGCGTTCGGTGCGGACGTCGATCGCCAGCGGCCCCGAGGCGACGTCGGTGATGTCGACACCGGTGACCGAGACCTGGCGTGCGTCGAGCCGGGCGGTCACCGTCTCCCGCGCGACGACCTGGTTGGCGGGGCCGCCGCGAAAATCCATCTCGACCGTGGCGCGCACCGGGATATCGGCGAAGGTCGCGGTGCCGGCCACGCGGAGCATGGTGGTGTCCACGGTCAGGTCGAAGGTGCCGCGGTCGAAGCCCTGGCCGAACAGCACGTCGGCCATGCGCGCCTGGGTCAGCCGGGCGGTGGCGCGCACGTCGATGCGTTCGTTCGGTATGTCGGACAGCAGCGGGAAGCCGATCGTGATGGTGGCGTCGGCCTGGCCGCCGGGATCCTTGATGTCGAGCGGCCGGCGGTCGAACAGG
The DNA here is from genome assembly GCA_038323655.1 of Acetobacterales bacterium. Taxonomy (GTDB): domain Bacteria; phylum Pseudomonadota; class Alphaproteobacteria; order Acetobacterales; family Acetobacteraceae; genus Humitalea. The sequence continues at coordinate 4,013 of JBBQHE010000205.1, forward strand.
TGCAGTCGCGGGTGCTTGATCAGGGTGACGACGTCGGGGATCGGGCCGGCGGCGCGGACCTCAATGGCGGCCCTTTCCTCGGCCCCGCCCAGGTCGATGAAGCGCGCGGTCACCTGGCGCAGGTCGAGGCCGGTGCCCGACTGGCGGCCGCGTGCCTGCACCATGACTTCGCGCAGGCCGAAGGTGACGGTGCCGGAGGCGACCTCGGTGGGCGGGATCGGGCGCAGCCAGTGCACGGTCGCGGCTTCGAACGGCAGGGTGCCGTTGACCGCGGTGATGCTGGGGGCGGGGGCGCCGGCTGCCATCTCGGCTTCCAGCCGCCAGCGCCCGTTGGCGGCGGTGCCGGCGGCGACGTTGTCCAGAACCCAGTCGCGGGCGCCGCCGCCGACTTCGGCGGGCCAATAGGCCGCAAGATCGCCGAGGTTCAGCCGGTCGAGCCCAAGGTCCAGGCTGCCGCGCCAGCCGCCGTCGTGCCGCCAGGCGCGGCCGGTGGCCGACAGCGTGGGCGCGGTGGCCTCGGCGCCGCCGCCTTCGCGCGTGACGGGGCCGAGGCGCAGGGTCGCGGCGGTCAGCACCGCGGCGTCCGGCGTGCCGTCCAGTTGCACGGCCAGCCCCGCCAGCATCAGCGACTGGCCGGGCGTGGTCACGACCCGCCCGGGCCCGGCGCTGGCGGCCAGGCGCCAGGTGGCGGGGCCGCCCTGCACTGCCTCGGCCGAGGCTGAGAGCGCGAGGGCGCCATCGACCAGCCGCGGCGCCGGCAACAGCCCCGCGCTGGCGGCGGCGGCCAGGAAGGCCGGGCTGACAGCGGGCAGGTCGAGCGCCAGGCGCAGCCGTAGCGGCGTGCCGAGGGCGGTCGCGGTCAGCCGCAGCGTGGTCGCGGCGGCGCCGACGCCCAGGGTGCCGCTGCCGCTGGCGACCAACCCGCCCGCCCCGGCCCGGCTGGCGGTCAGCGCGATGGCCCCGGCCTGGGCGCGCGGGGTGCCGGTCGCATCGAGCAATACGAGCCGCCCGCCCGTCAGACGCAGCCGATGCAGGGCATCGAGCGGCGAGGCTGCCTTGGGGAGAAGGGCTGCGGACATCTGCGCCAGGGCATCGGCCAGCAGGGCTTCGGGGCTGTTCGGCGTGGCCGGTTCGGCGGTGGCGGCGGGCGCGGCGGGGGCGGACAGCGTCAGGGTCGGGCCGATCAGGTCGATCTCGCTGACGGCGATCTCGCCCTTCAGCAGCCAGGGCAACGAGACGCCGACATCGGCGAGCGGCACGGACAGCGACACCCGCCCCGCGGCATCGTCCAGGGTGAGGCCGGTGGCGCGCAGGGCGATGGGCGACAGGTGTCCTTCGCGGAAGCCGGCCCAGGCCAGGCTGACCCCGCCGAGTTGGACGGTCCAGTCGCCGGTGCGGCCTTCCAGCGCCGCGCGCAGCCCGGTCGCGACCATGGGCAATGCGACCGGCCCGTCGTCCAGCCGCCAGGCGATGGCGCCGATCGCCAGCCCGGCCAGGATGGCGGTGGCCATGGCCAGGCGCATGGCGGCGCCGCAGATCCGCGCCAGCCTGCCGCCGACCATCGCACAGCCGCGCAGGCTGCCGATGGCCAGGCGCCGGGGCAGGTTTTGGCGCAGGCGGTCGGGAGGCGTTGCGGCGCCCGGTGGGCTGGGGTTGGGTTGGCTCTGGTCGGGCGGGCCGACTGGCGGGGGCGACGCGGCACCGCTCCGCGGGGGCTTCTCCATACCGCTCCGCGGCGGGTCGCCGACCCCCCCGGGCGGGGGCGCCGCTTGACCTTCCGCCCCGGTCACGTCTTGCCTGCTGGCAGATGCGCCCGAAAGATCCCAAGATCATGGCCAGCGACACCCCGGCCGAACACGCCGCGCGGCTGGCCGAGGCTTTCGCCGAACGCGACCCCGCCACCGCCGCCCTGCCCGGCTGCGCCCCGCTGCTGGCCGCAATCGGCGCGCACAGCCCCTATCTGGCCGAGCTCGCCCTGCGCGAGGCGCCGTCGCTGGCGCTGCTGCTGACCAAGGGCGCCCAGGCCGCCTTCGCCGCCGCCATCGCCCCCCTGCCCCGCGCCGCACCCGACAGTTCCACCGCCGCCATCGGCGGGGTGCTGCGCCAGGCCAAGCGCCGGGGCGCGCTGGTCATCGCTGCGGCCGACCTCGCGGGCCTCTGGCCGCTCGACCGCATCACCGGCGCCCTGTCGGAACTGGCCGAGGCGACGCTGGGCTGCGCCGTGCAGCACCTGCTGCACCTGGCCCATGCGCGGGGCGAATTGAAGCGTCCGCGGAAGGATGGGCGCGGCAGCGGTTTTATCGTGCTCGGCATGGGCAAACTGGGCGCGCGGGAGTTGAACTATTCCTCCGACATCGACCTGATCCTGCTGTTCGACGGCGCCGCGGCCATCGACCCAGACGCCGCCCAGGGTATTTTCGTGCGCCTGGCGCGGGACCTGGTGCGGTTGATGGAGGAACGCACCGAGGCCGGCTACGTCTTCCGCACCGACCTGCGGCTGCGGCCCGACCCGGGGGCCACGCCGCTTGCGGTCAGCGTGCCGGCGGCCATCGCCTACTACGAAAGCATGGGCCAGAACTGGGAACGCGCGGCGATGATCAAGGCCCGCCCCGTCGCCGGCGACCGCGCCGCCGGCGATGCGTTTTTGCGCGAGATCCGGCCCTTCATCTGGCGCCGCTACCTGGACTTCGCGATGGTCGCCGACATCGGCAGCATCCGCCGGCAGATCCACGCGGCCAAGGCCAGCCGCGGTGCGGGCGCCGAGGTCGCGGTCGCGGGGCACGACATCAAGCTCGGCCGCGGCGGCATCCGCGAAATCGAGTTCACCGCCCAGGCGCTGCAACTGATCTGGGGCGGGCGCGACCCCGCGCTTCGCGACCCCACGACCCTGGGCGCGCTGGCCGTGCTGGCTGCCGCCGGGCGCATCGGGCGGCGGGCCGCGGCGGATTTGGCGGATGCCTATGTCTTCCTCCGCACGCTGGAGCACCGGATCCAGATGGTGGCCGACCGACAGACCCACCGGCTGCCGCAGGATCCTGTCGCTCTGTCCAGCATCGCGCGTTTCATGGGGTTTCCAAGTCAGGGCCCAGCCCAAGGCACGGAAACGCCGCCCGAGGCTTTCGCCACCACTCTGACCGGGCATCTGCGGCGCGTCGCGCGCCATTATGCCGGGCTGTTCGACCATCTGCCAACCATGGCGGCCGAAGCCGCGGGCCGGGCGGGGGGCGAGGCGGCGACGGCCGGCCCCGGCGGGCGGGCCAGCCACGAGGGCTCGCTGCTGTTGTCGGGGCATGAGGATGATCCGGCGACGCTGGCCACCCTGTCGGCCATGGGCTTCGCCGATCCGCGGTCGGTCGCGGGGCTGGTGCGCGGCTGGCTGCATGGCCGGCCGCGGGCCACGCGCAGCGAACGGGCGCGGGAATTGCTGCTGGCGATCCTGCCCGGGCTGCTCGCAGCCTTCGGCCGGCAGCAGACGCCCGACGCCGCGATCGCCCGCTTCGACGCCGTGCTGGCGCGGCTGAGTGCCGGCGTCCAGGCGCTGTCGCTGCTGGCGCAGAACCCGGCGCTGCTGGACCGGCTGGCCTTTCTGCTCGCCGCCGCACCCATGCTGGCCGACCGCCTGGCCTCCAGCCCCGCGGTGCTGGAGGGGCTGCTCTACGGCACGGGGTCCGACCCCGAGGCGCCCGCGACGAGCGCCATCGCCTGCCTGCCCGCCCTGGTGCGCGACGCGCGGCATATCGAGGAAGCGCTGGAAGTCACCCGCAGGCTGGCGGTGCAGCGCCGCGCCGAAATCGACAGCGCCGCATTGGAAGGCGGGCTTGGGGTGAATGCCGCGGCACGCGCCCGCAGCGACCTGGCCGATACCGCCATCGCCGCCTTGCTGCCCGCCATCACCGCCGATTTCGCCGGGCGATTCGGCCGGGTGAAGGGCGGGGCGATGACCGTGGTCGCGATGGGCAAGCTCGGTGGGCGGGACATGCTGCCGGCCTCAGACCTCGACCTAATGCTGGTCTATGACCATGCGCCGGAGGCCGAGGCCTCGGCGGGCGGGCCGAAGTCGCTGCCGGCGGCGGTGTATTTCAGCCGGCTGGCGCAGGCGCTGGTCTCGGCCCTGA
>JBBQHE010000206.1:0-8059 GCA_038323655.1 Acetobacterales bacterium
GACCGCTTCGCCGCCATCGTGGACCGGCTGGAGGATGCGCAGGCCAATTCCATCACCCTCTCCTCCGGTGACAATTTCCTGCCCGGGCCCTTCCTTGCAGCCTCGGCCGATCCTGCGCTGCGCACGCCGCTGCAGGAGTTCTACAAGTGGCTGCTGGGTAACCCCTCGCTCGACCTGTCGGGCCTGCGCGAGGACGTGGCCCGCACCGACATCGCGATCCTGAACGGGATCGGCGTGCAGGCCAGCGTCTTCGGCAATCATGAATTCGACCTGGGCTCGACCTTCCTGGCCGGGGCGCTGGACTTCGTCGCCGGCACCTCGGGCGCGCCCTCGGCGCGCGTCTCCTCGATCGGGGCGCAGTTCCCCTATCTCTCGGCCAACCTCGACTTCTCGGCCGATGCGGCAACGCGGGCACTGGCGACGACCGCGCTGCGCGCGGCCTCGACCTACGCCACCACGCTGGCGGATCTCGCCGACAACAACGCGGTGGCGGCCGAGGCCCTCGACCGGCAGATCGCGCCCTGGACGACCATCGTCGAGAATGGCGAGACGATCGGCGTGCTGGGTGCGACGACGCAGATCCTGGCGGCCATCTCCTCCCCCGGCGCGATCCGGGTGCTCGATCCGAACGGCGACGGCGGCATCGACAACACCAGCGAACTGGCGGCGATCCTGCAGCCCTACGTCGACCAGATGACGGCGCAGGGGATCAACAAGATCATCCTGCTCGCGCATCTGCAGCAGTTCCAGCTGGAACTGGATCTGGCGACCAAGCTCAGCGGCGTGGACATCATCATCTCGGGCGGCAGCCACGCGGTCTTCGCCGATGGCGATGACGTGCTGCGACCAGGCGATACGGCAGCCTCGGGTTATCCCACCTTCCGCACCGGGCTCGACGGCAATGCGGTTGCGATCATCAACACCGGCAGCGAGTATTCCTACGTCGGGCGCCTTGTGGTCGATTTCGACGCCAATGGCGTGATCCTCCCCGGCAGCGTGGATCCCACGCTGAACGGCCCGGTCGCGACCACGGATGCGAATGTCGCGGCGCTGTGGGGTGCTGACGACCCCTATGCCGACAACACCCGCGGTGGTGAGGTACGCGGACTGCTCACCGCCGTCTCTGGCGTTGTCGCTGCCCAGGACGGCACGCTGACCGGCGACACCAAGGTCTATCTGGAAGGTCGCCGCGGTTTCGTTCGCACCGAGGAGACCAACCTCGGCAATCTGTCCGCCGATGCCAACCTCTGGGCGGCGCGGCAGATCGACGCCGATGTGGTCGCCAGCCTGAAGAACGGCGGCGGTATCCGAACCGAGATCGGCGCGATCGGCACCGGCGCCATCCCGACCACCGAAAAGACCACCGCCAACCCGCTGGCGGGCAAGCAGGCGGGCGATATCAGCCAGCTCGACATCGTCAATTCGCTGCGGTTCAACAACGCGATTTCCATCGTCAGCGTCACGGCCGCGGAGTTTGAGCGGCTGCTGGAACACGCGGTCGCCGCCACCGCACCGGGCGTCACCCCGGGCCAGTTCGGCCAGTTCGGCGGCGTCGCCTTCACCTATGACGCGTCGCAGCAGCGCCAGGTCCTGGGCACCGCCGGTGCTGTCACGACCGAGGGGCTGCGCATCCGCGACGCAGCGATCCTGAACGACGATGGGTCCGTGCGCGACACGCTGGTGCAGGGCGGAGTGCTGCAGGGCGACGCGGCGCGCGCCGTCAAGTTCGCGACCCTGTCCTTCCTGGCCGATGGCGGCGACAGCTACCCGATCAACTTCTATGCCGACAGCCGCGTCGATCTGCTGGGCAATGGCGCGGTGCCCGCGGGGGCCGCGAGCTTTGCGGCCGCCGGAAGCGAACAGGATGTGATCGCCGAATACCTGATCGCCCGGCACAGCCAGCCCTTCTTTGCCTATGGCCAGGGCGAGACGGCGCAGGCGGGCGATGCGCGGGTGCAGAACCTGGCGGCCCGCACCGGCGACGTCTTCCAGGTCGCGGGCAGCGCCGGGACGGCGGGCAATGACCTGATTGAACTCGGCGCGGCGGCCGATGTGGTGGCCGCGACCGGCGGTCGCGACACCATCCGCGCCGGCGCCGGCATCGACACGCTGGTCTTTTCGGTCGCGCGGGGCGATGGCGGGCTGTTGGGCGACGGCACCGGGCGGGTGACCGGCTTCGGCTGGTCGGATGCGTCCGGCGCCCATACCACGCGCTTTGCGGACGTGGAGGTGGTGCGCTTCCTCGACGGCCGAATCGCCGCGGTCGCGGATGACGTGGCGTTCAAGGCCGCGGCCCTGCAGCGCGTGCTCTCCGACACCCCTGATCCGCTGGGCGCGGCAGAGATCCTGAAGGCTCTGCAGGGGCCAAACCCGGGCTCGGTCGTGGCGCTGCTGAATGCGTCGGGTAGCATGACAGCCAGCCTGTCGGACGAGGATTTTGCCACGCGGCTCTACACGGAGGTTCTGGGCCGGGCGCCGGATGCGCAGGGCCTCGCTTTCTGGACCTCCATCTCCGGCATCTCCTCGGGGCGCGTGCAGGCGTTCCTGGGCTTCCTGGATGCGCCCGAAGCCGATGCCGTGGCGGCGGCGGCGCCCGCGATCGTGGCAGATTTCGACGCGACCTGGATCGGTCGTGGCTACGATGTCCTGTTGGACCGGCGCGCCGAGCACAGCGGCTTCGCCTTCTTCCAGGGGTTGCTGAACAGGAGCGCGCCGGAGCGGATGCTACAGGAGATCGTGTCCTCGGCGGAGTTCGCCGCGACCCGCGGAACGCTGACCGATGCGGCCTTCGTCGACCTGCTCTACCGGGACGGGCTTGGCCGCCTGGGCGATGCCGGTGGCACCGCCTTCTGGACCGCGGAACTGGCCGCGGGCCAGCAGCGTGGCCGCGTGGCCGAACTGATCCTGGACTCGGCGGAAGGCAGCGCGGCCCTGACCAGCCTGGCCTACGCTGGGATCGACCTGCTCTGACGGGGCGAAGGCGCGGGGGCGGTCCTTGGCCGCGCCCGCGCCTTTCAGGGCGGCGGCCTGCCGCCGCCACAGCGCAACAACCTGTCCGGGCACCGCCGTTATACCCAAGCCCGGTCAGGCTACGGCCAGTCGGGTTCCTGATCGTTGCGGTTCATATCGTACTGCGCGAAGCGCGCACCAGCCGCGGCTTCGGGGTTCGCGGGCAAGGCGGCCAGCCGCGTCAGTGTGGCAGCCCCCCCGGCGGTGAACACGGCGGGGTCAAGGGCCGCTTCCGCTGCCGCCGTATCCCCCGCAACCAGGGCGCGCCGCACGGCGAACAGCCCATCGATCACCGCCTGGGGCGGTGCGCCCGGAGCGACGGCCAGCGCCCGGCGCGCCTTGGCCGCGCCTTGTTGCAGCATCACCCCGGCCAGCGGGTTGAAGGCAATCCAACGCGCACCGGTCGGGATTTCGATCGACAGGTACTCCAGCCTGGCAACCGCCTCGGCCGCTTCGCCAGGCCTGGCCGCCAGCACCGAACCGGCGCCGAAGGCATAGGCGGTGGTGATGATCGCAGCCCGGGTCGGGTCGCCGGCGCCCAGGATGCTGTCGCCCGGCAGGCTGGCCCAGGGCGCGGGCGGGCGTGCCGCACAGGCGCCGAGGCAAGCCGCCAGGGCTGCAACCGCCAGGACGCGAACCGGGCGGTGGCGGGCCATGCGGGGCTGTCCCGCCGGCGGGGGTGCCGACCCGCCAGGCGTGCCGGCCCCGCGCGGCCTGCAGGTCACCGGCGGCCCCTGCCGCCTTCGGGCCTGTTCGTCATCATCTGGGTCTGGGCAGTTGCCGTGGCCGCCGTGGCATTTGCCGCCTGCGGCAAGGGCGGCAAGGCGGACAGGCGCGCCAGCGTGGCTGCCCCGCCGGCCGGATACACCGTCGTGTTCAAGGCCGCGGCGGCACCGGCGCTGTTGCCGGCCATCAGGGCCCGACGCGCCGCGAACAGGGTATCGATCACCGCCTGCGGCGGGCTGGCCGGCGCAACACCGATGGCGTTGCGTGCCTCGGTCGCGGCCCCCTGCAATTGCTGCCCGACCGTGGGGTTGAACTCGATCCAGCGCGATCCGGTCGGGATCTCGACGGCCAGGTATTGCAACTGGGCGATGGCCAAGGCCGCCGCGGCCGGGTTGCCGGAGATCGAGGCGGGGTTGGCGAAGGCGCCCTGCGCGCCGATGATCGCGGCAGTGGCCGGATCGCCCGCGCCGACCACGGCGTCCGGCGGCAATACCGCGGACTGGATGGGGCCCTGCGCGGCGCAACCGGCCAGGACAGGAAGCAGTGTGAGCATGAGGAGGTGACGGCGCATGGCGATGGTCTCCCTGACCGGTCTACTGAAATGTGCGTCGGGCGCGGCGTGGTTCAAGCAGGGGTAGCATAGGCCCCCTGACCCCCCAGGCGATACCTTTGGCCGAGTGCGGCGTAACCCGGAGCGTTGCGGGCAAACCGGGCGCGCCCCGGCGCATCCAGCACCCGCACCAGTCGGGCCGGGTTGCCGAGCCAGAGTTCCCCCGCGCCGATGCGCTTGGCGGGCGGCAGCACCGATCCCGCGGCCAGCACGCCGCCGCTTTCGATCACCGCCCCGTCGAGCACCAGCGCGCCCATGCCGACGAAGGCCCCGTCCTGCAGCGTGCAGGCATGGATGATCGCGGCATGGCCGATGGTGACGTCATCGCCGATGATGGTCGGCTCGGCGCCCGCGTTCACATGCACGATGGTGCCGTCCTGGATGTTGGTGCGCGCGCCGATACGGATGAAATTCGTGTCGCCACGCAGCACGCAATGGAACCAGACCGAGCTTTCCTCGCCGATCGTCACATCGCCGATCACCGCCGCGGTGGGGGCGATGAAGGCCGATGCGGCGATGGTCGGCGCGCGGCCCTCGAACACATAAAGCGGCGGCGCGATCATGCGGCTTCGCGTGCGGCCGCCCCGGCTTTCGTAGACCCCGGCAGCGATGTTTCGACCGCGATGCCCAGCATCAGCCCCAGGCATTGCGCGGCGGCACCCGAGGCGCCCTTGCCGAGGTTGTCATACCGCGCGACCAGCACGGCCTGACCCTGGGCGGCGCTGCCGAAGACCATCAACTCAATGCCGTTCGTGTCGTTCAGCGCCTGGGGTTCGATCTTGCCACTGGCCGGCGCTTCGATCACCCGCACGAAGTCCTGGCCCGCATAGCGCGCGGCGAGGACGGCATGCAGGTCGGCCGGGCTCGGCGCACCAGGCAGCAGGTCGAGGTGCAGGGGGATGCTGTCCAGCATGCCTTGCGCGTAATCGGCGACAGAGGGCACGAAGATCGGGCGCCGGGTCAGGCCGGCGTAGCGATGCAGTTCCGGCACATGCTTGTGCGCGAGACCAAGGCCATAGAGTTCGAAATCCGGCGCCGAGCGTGCCGCATAGGCCTCGATCATCGCCTTGCCGCCACCGGTGTAGCCCGAGACGGCGTTGACGCAGATCGGGAAGTCGGCCGGCACCAGCCCCGCATCGACCAGCGGCCGCAGCAGCAGGATCGCACCCGTGGGGTAGCAGCCAGGCACGGCGACGCGCCTGGCGGTCGCGATCAGCCCGGCCTGGTCCGGCGTCAGCTCCGGCAGGCCATAGACCCAGTCCGGATGCAGCCGGTGCGCGGTCGAGGCATCGAGCAGTTTTGGCGCACGACTGCCCAAGGCATCGGCCATGGCGGTGGTTTCCCGCGCGGCGTCATCGGGCAGGCACATCACCACCACATCCACATCGCGCATCAGGGCGCGCTTGGCCTCGGGGTTCTTGCGATCGGCGTCGGGCAACGCGCGCAGCACAAGCCCCGGGTTGCGGGCCAGGCGGTCGCGCATCTGCAGGCCGGTCGTGCCGGCTTGCCCGTCGATGAAGACGCTCGGGATGGATGCGGTCATGGCAGGCTCCTGTCTGTGACCCGCACGGCGTCAGCCGGGCGGATGAGCAGGATAGGGACCGGGGCGGGGGCCGATTGCAAGCGAAGAGACGAGGGCGCGCCCCGCGTCTGGCGCATGGCGCCCGCTACTGCAGCCCGATACGGCCCGTCAGGCTCTCGCCGGGCGCCAGACTGTGCATCGTGCCGAACCACGGCCGGTTCAGCACATCCGGCACGTGGCTGACCGGCTCCACGCAGAGCACCGCCAGGTGCGGCGGCGCGTAGATCTGCAGGTTCTGGGCCCAGGCACCGGAGGCGCGCAGGGTCAGGTCGTCGATCCGCGCGACGCCGTCCCAGCCCGAAAAATGCGTGTCATGGCCGAGCAGCCCGGGCCCCGCGGCATCGAGGCCCGTGGTCGTCTCGGTCCCGGTTGGCAGCGGCGTGTCGCCGCGGCGGAACCGGGTGGTGGCGATGAAGCCAAGATGGGTCTGCGGGTGCCGGACGAACCAAGGGTGCCAGCCCATGCCGAAGGGCAGGGTTTCGGTGCCGCGGTTGGTCAGCGTCATCTCCAGCGCCAGGCCCGCGGCTGTCAGCGCCACATCCAGCACGATCTCACAAGGCAGCGGCCGGGTGTCCAGCGTGACCGCGAGCCTGGCCGAAGCCGCATCGGCGCGCAGCACCCGCCAGGGCCGGTCGCGCGCAAAGCCGTGGATCGCGGTGTTGTCCTGCGGGCGGTTGACCGGCACCTGGCCGAGATCACCGACCCGCCCGCCGTCCAGCCGGTTGGTCCAGGGCGCCATCCAGAAGGCGCCGGACATGGCGGTGTTCGGGTCGGCGCCATCGGGCACCGGCGCCAGCACGTCCCGCCCGTCGCGCGTCAGGCGCGCAAAAGCCGCGCCCTGTTCGGGCAGCAGCAGCGCCGCCCAGCCGCCGGCGGCGAGGTCCAGGCTCATTCCAGCGCGAAGGCGTCGCGCGGCGAGGGCGCGTCGCGCGAATACTCGATGGCGGTATAGGCGCCGCCCTGGTAGCGCTCGATCACCGGGTCGCCGGACAGGGTGCCGCCGACTTCGGCCGCGAAGGTCTCGGACGTGTCCTGCGGCTGCCAGCCGATGCGGTCGCGATGGTCCTGGCCCCAGAAGGTGCGCGGGTTGTTGGACGCGGCCCAGATCACCGCATGGCCGGTCTTCGGGGCAAGGACTGCCGCTTCGCACAGCCGGATCAGGTCGGCGTAGGACAGCCAGGTCGCCAGCATCCGCGCATCGATCGGCTTGGGGAAGCAGGAGCCTATGCGCAGGTTCACATTCTCGACCCCGTGCTTGTCCCAGTACATGCGGCCCATGAGTTCGCCATAGGCCTTGGACAGGCCGTAGTAGCCATCGGGGCGGAAGGCGCAGTCCACGTCGATTTTGGCGTCATTGCCCTGCGGCCGTTCATGAAACCCGATGCTGTGGTTGGAACTGGCGAAGATCACCCGCGCCCCTTCGCGCCTTGCGGCTTCATAGACGTGGTAGAGGCCGCGCAGATTGGGGCCGAGCACGTCCTCGTAAGGCTTTTCCACGCTGACGCCGCCGAAATGCAGGATGGCGCCGCAGCCTTCGGCCTGGCGCACCAGGGCCAGGCTTTCGTTCAGATCGGCCTTGATGAACCGCGCGCGGGCGGGGACCTCATCAGGAAAGGGGATGATGTCAGTCAGCCGCAGCGTCCAGCCGGCGTCCGACAGCGCGCGCGCCAAGGCGCGGCCGAGGTTGCCGGAAGCCCCCGTCAGCAACACGGGTTTCTGCGGGATGGTCATGGCGGTCAGCCTCCGTAGCCAAGAAAGAAACGCGGCAGGGTCAGGGACATCGCCGGCCAATAGGTCGTCAGCATCAAGGCCACAAGGATCGCGCCGTAGAAGGGCCAGATGGTCTTCATCACCGTCTCGATCGGGATCTTGCCGATCGCGCAGCCGACGAAGAGCACCGCCCCCACCGGTGGCGTGCAGAGCCCGAGGCCGAGGTTCATCATCATCACCATGCCGAACTGCACCGGATCCATGCCGATGGCGGTGACGACAGGCAGGAAGATCGGCGTGGTGATCAGAATGAGTGCCGCCATGTCCATCACGCAGCCGAGCAGCAGCAGGCACAGATTGATCATCAGCAGGATAACGATGGGGTTGGAACTGATCGCCAGCATGCCGTCCGTCAGCAGATC
>JBBQHE010000207.1:0-7980 GCA_038323655.1 Acetobacterales bacterium
GCCCTGTGCCTGGTCGGCATCTTCCTGATGATGATGGGCCAGGTAGGGCTGCGGGAACTGGGGCGACAGCTGCCGGGTGCGGATGACCTGACGGCCTATCTCTGCGTGGCGACGACCTTCTTCGCGCTGGCCCATACCTTCCGCCGTGGCGAGATGATCCGCGTCGGCATCCTGGCCCAGCGCCTGCAGGGTCGCCCGCGGCTGGTGCTGGAGGCCGTCGCCCTGCTGCTCGCCGCCCTCGTCGTCGGCGCCATGACCTGGTTCACGCTGCAGGATGTGCTGTTCAGCTACGAGATCGAGGACATGGCGCAGGGCTCGGTGCCCTTCCTGCTCTGGATCCCCAAGATGGCCATGCCGCTCGGTGCCGGCATCCTGCTGATCGCGATCCTGGACGAAGGCGTGGCCGTGCTGCGCGGCCGCAAGCCCAACTACGTGCTGGAGGCGGAGGACCGCGCGGCACGGCGCGATTTCTCGGCGGAGCTGTAGTCACGTGGATCTGCTGCAATTCTCCCTGGTGCTTCTGGTGGTTCTGTTCGCCCTGCTGGGGGCGGGGCTTTGGATTTCCTTCAGCCTGGCCGCGGTCGGCTGGGTCGCCATGGCCGCGGTGCACCCGCAGCCCGGAACCTACCTCGCCAGCGCGCTGTGGGAATCGACCGGGTCCTGGACCCTGGCGGCCCTGCCGATGTTCATCTGGATGGGCGAGATCCTGTTCCGCACAAAACTGTCGGAGGAGCTGTTCAATGGCCTCGCCCCCTGGGTGCGGCGCCTGCCCGGCCGCCTGCTGCATGTGAACGTGCTGGCCTGCGGTATCTTCGGCAGCGTGTCCGGCTCCTCCGCTGCGACCTGCGCCACCGTATCGCGCATCGCGCTGCCGGAATTGCGGCGCCGCGGCTATGACGAAAGCCTGGCGATCGGCAGCCTGGCGACCTCGGGCACGCTGGGCATCCTGATCCCGCCGTCGATCATCATGGTGGTCTATGCCGTGGCGGCGGAGGTTTCCATCGTCCGCGTCTTCATCGCCGGGGTGATCCCGGGAATGCTCGTGATGGCGCTGTTCTCCGGCTACATCATCGTCTGGGCGCTGCTGAACCCGAAGAAGCAACCGGCGCCGGAACCCTCCATGAGCCTGATGGGCAAGCTGCGCGCGTCGTCCCAGCTCATTCCCTGCGCCCTGCTGATCCTGTGCACCATCGGGTCGATGTTCTTCGGCTGGGCGACGGCGACCGAGGCCGCGGCCTTCGGCGTGCTCGGCAGCCTGGTGCTGGCGACGGTGACCGGGTCCATGACTTGGCGCAGCTTCATCGAAAGTGTGACCGGCGCCACGCGCCTGTCCTGCACCATCCTCGTGATCCTGGCCGGGGCTGCCTTCCTGACCAAGGCCATGGCGCTGACCGGTATTCCCGCAGCACTCGCCGCGGGGGTCGCGGCGCTGAACCTGGGGCCTTACGGGCTGATCGCGCTGCTGACCGTGATCTACGTCATCCTTGGCTGCGCGCTGGATGGCGTGTCGATGATCGTGCTGACCACGACCATCGTCATCCCGATGGTGCAGGCCGCGGGCTTCGACCTGGTCTGGTTCGGCATCTTCATCGTGCTGCTGGTGGAAATCGCGCAGGTGACGCCACCCGTCGGCTTCAACCTTTTCGTCATGCAGACAATGACCGGCAAGGAGGCGACGGACATCGCGTGGTCCTCCTTCCCCTTCTTCATGATGCTGTTGTTGACCGTTGTCCTCGTCACCCTGTTCCCGGTGACCCTGGTGACCGGCCTGCCGGAATGGTTGCTGGCCCGGTAGCCATCGGCGCGTTTTGGTTTAGGTTACGCGTCCTGAACCGAAACGGAGTCTGGTCCCATGGAACTGCCCATCCAAGTCAAGCGCCCTGCCTGGGTCGAGGAATTCCAGGCCTTCATCATGCGCGGCAATGTCATCGACCTTGCCGTCGGCATCGTCATCGGCGCCTCCTTCACCTCCATCGTCGGCAGCCTGGTCGAGGATCTGATCAACCCGATCATCGGTCTGCTGATCGGCGGCATCGACTTTTCCAACCTGTTCATCGTGCTGTCGGGTGAACGGCAGCCGAGCCTGGAAGCCACCCGCGCGGCCGGGGCCGCGGTGCTCGCCATCGGCATGTTCATCAACGCGATCATCAAGTTCCTGATCGTGGCCATGGCGGTGTTCTGGTTGCTCCGGGTCCTGACCAGGCTCAAGATGAACGCGCCCAAGGTCGCCGCGGTCAATCAGTCCGACCTGCTGCTGGCCGAGATCCGCGACGAACTGCGCGCGATGCGCGGACCCGTACCCCCCGCGGCCTGACACGTCACCACCCTGGCCTGACACGTCAGGCCGCGGGGGCGAAGCCGCTCCGCCCCAGTGCCAGCAGCACCCCGGCCGGGTCGAAGCCGAAGTGGCGATAGCCTGTGCGGATGCGCTCCACATAGGCATGGCTCGGCGGCCCCGGGCGGGCGGCGACGTCGTGATAGACCACGGCGTTGCGGCCGTCCGGCAGCGCCAGCACGTCGCGGACATAGGCGTGCGGCACGCCCTCGAACCGGTCCAGCGCCGCCAGGCAGTTGGGTGTCACCGCCCAAAGGCCGACCGGCAGGACGCCGGCCGGATCGGGCTCGATCAATGCCCATTTATTGAAGGCCAGGCGCCATCCCGGCACCAGCACGCCGCCCTCAAAGACCGCGGCGGGGCAGCGGCCGGCCATCTGCGCGCGGTTCAGGTTGGAGCCATAGGCGGCGTAGAGCGTATCGGTCATGCGGCCCACAGGGTGGCGTGATGCGGGCGGGGCGGCAAGGATCGGCCCCGATGACGACGCTTCTGCAATCGGCACCGCTGCTGCTGCTGCTGGCCCTGCTGCTGTCCGGCCGGGCCTCGGCGCCGGTGGCGTGCCTGGCGGCGCTGGTGGCGGCCGTGCCGGCCGCGGCGGTCTCGCTGCCGGCCGGCGCCGACCTGGCCGGGTTCCTCGGGGCCGAGGCACTGCGCGCCCTCTACCTGGCACTCCAGCCGATCGGCGTGGTCACCGGCGGGCTGCTGTTCCATGCGGCCGCGGCCGCGCCGCCACGCGCGGAGCCGAGCGCACCCGATGCGCGAAAACTTTTCGTTGCCTGCTTCCTGGCCGGCACCTTCGTCGAATCGGTCACGGGTTTCGCGGTCGGTGCGGTCTTCGCGCTGGCGGCGCTGCGGGGCATGGGGATCGGCGGGCCCGTCGCGGGCGCGCTGGCGCTGTTGTCGCTCTGCCTCGTGCCCTGGGGCGGGCTTGGGCCGGGCACCGCGCTCGGGGCGGCGCTGGCCGGCCAGCCGCCGCAGGATTTTGCTTTCGCCACCGCCTGGTTCCAGGTGCCCTGGCTGCTGCTGATCGTTCCCCTCGGCTGGCGGCTGATGGCGCGGGCGGGGGTTCCGGTCGCCCCGGCCGAGGCCGCGGCGCAGATGGCGATGATGGCGCTGCTCTGCGCCCTGCTGCTGGCCGCCCACCTGGCCGGCCCGTTCGAAGCCGCCGGCATCCTGGCGACCGGGCCGCTCCTGCTCTGGGCGCTGTGGCGCCAGCACCCCCCGCGCGATGCGGCGGCCTGGCGCCAGGCGATCGGCGTGCTGGCACCCTGGGCGGGGCTGGCCGTGGCGCTTCTGGCCGCGCGGTCCTGGCAGGGCGCGCCGGCCTTCCGCCCCTATCCCGGCCTGCCGGGCGTGCCGGTCACGCATGTCGCGGTGGTCCTGTGGTGTGCTGCGGGGTTGCTGCTCTGGCGCCTGCCGGACGGGTTTTTCCGCGCACGGACCGCCTTGGCCAGGGCGCGGCGGCCGGCCATCGCCATGTTGCTCTATGTGCTGCTGGCCCGTTGGTTGGCGGGGTCGGGGGCCGCGGCGGGCCTCGCGCATGCGCTGGAAGAGGCCCTGGGTGCCGCCGCCCCCTTCGCCATGCCGCCGATGGCGCTGCTGGCGGGGCTGGTCACCGGCAGCAATGTCGGCAGCAATGCGGCGCTGCTGCCGGTGCAGGTGGCGCTGGCCGCAGCCGCGGGCTTGCCCGCCCTGCCGGCCGCGGCGCTGCACAATTTTGCCGGCGGTGCAGCCTCGGGCATGGCCTTTGCCGTCACCGCGTTGATTTGCGGCCTGCTGGCCGATGGCACGCGCCCGGCGCAGATCTGGCGGCTGCTCTGGCCGTCGATGGCGGCGATCCTGCTGGTCGGCTGGGCGGGCATCGTCTTGCTGCGCTGAGCCAGACCGCCCATGATTTGCGCAACGAACAAGGGGGATGGGATGCCGTTGCGAGGCAAGGTTGCCGTGGTCACCGGGGGGGCGCGGGGCATTGGCCTGGCCATCGCCGAACGCCTGACGGCCGATGGGGCGCGCGTGGCGCTGTGGGAGACTGACCTCGCCGAGGCCCGCGACGTCGCGCGCCGCATCGGCGGTTTCGCGGCGCTATGCGATGTGACCGACGAAGCAGCGGTCGCCGCCGCCCTGGCCGCGACCGAACAGGCGCTCGGCCCGGTCGACATCATGGTCGCCAATGCCGGCATCACCGGCCCCAATGTCCCTGTCGCCGCCTATCCTGTCGCGGACTGGCGCCGGGTGCTGGAGGTGGACCTGACCGGCGTCTTCCTCTGCGACCGCGCGGTCACCCCGGGCATGGTCGCGCGCGGCTGGGGGCGGATCGTCAACATCGCCTCGGTCGCCGGCAAGGAAGGCAACCCCAATGCCGCAGCCTACTCCGCCGCCAAGGCGGGGGTGATCGCGCTGACCAAGTCGCTCGGCAAGGAATTGGCGCAGACCGGCGTGCTGGTGAACTGCGTGACCCCGGCCGCGGCAAAAACCGCGATCTTCGACCAAATGACGCCGGAACACATCGCCTACATGCTGGGCAAGATCCCGATGGGGCGCTTTGTCGAGGTGACGGAGATCGCGGCCCTGGTGCGCTGGCTGAGCAGCCCCGACTGCGGCTTCTCGACCGGGGCGGTGTTCGACATCTCGGGCGGGCGCGCGACCTACTGACCGGGGGCGCCGGCCTTGGTCGTGAACACCCAGGCCCCATCGGGGCCGAGGTGGGCGGCCAGGTCATCGGCCGGGTAGGTGGCCGCATCCCCCGGCGTGCGGTCGCCGACCTCCAGGAAGACCACATCCTCGGCGCTGCGGTTCACCAGGTGATGCGCGACGCCGCCGGCCGGGAAGCCGGCACAATCACCGGGGCCGAGCGTGACGTCCCCGTCCCCTGTCACCAGCGTCGGCCGGCCCGACAGGATATAGACGAATTCATCCTGCCGGCTGTGCTGGTGCAGCAGGGCCGATTCTGCGCCCGGCGCCAGCCTGGTCAGGTTCACCCCGAAGTTGCGCAGGCCGAAAAGGTCGCCGAGGGGGCGTTTCTCGCGCCCCGCCACGCGGGCCGCAAAGGGCGGGGGGTAGTTGGAGGGTTTGCTTCGGGCAGGCGCGGTTGCGGCGGCGATCGCCAGGGGGCGCTGGTCTGTCATCGGCGCCATCCGCCGCGTCAGGTCTTGCCAGGCTTGGGCTGATCAAGGCCGCTGGTGTCGAGCAGCCTGATCACCGGCAGCCGCGTCGCCGCGATGGCCCGGTCGATGGCCGGCGTCGCATAGGTCGCGCCCGAATCGTCGCGGATGAAGTTGAGCCCGGCGGGATTGACCTTCTTGAAGAAGGCCACGGGAGTGATGGATTTCGACCCGAAGGCGCCCAGCACCACGATCTCGTTGTAGCCGCGCATGCCCTGGGTGCCGGTCGTGCCGGCCAGGATCGTCGCGGGCGACAGGATGGGGAAACGCGCCGTCACGGCGCGGACATTGGCGCGCAGGTCGTTCGTGCGGAGGTCGGTCATCTGCGCCGTCTCGCCGATCATGGCCACCTTGGCGTTGTAGTTCCTGACCGCCTGGTCCTTGTAGTTGGTCGAGACGATGTTGTCCGAGGGGACCGACAGAATGAGCCCATAGGGATAGTAGGTCGCGACCTTGCCGTTGCTGATCAGCGCGGTCGAAATCAGGAACTCGCGCAGGATCGTCGGGTCCGCCAGGATATCCGTGTAGGACGTGCCGGCATTCGGCGGCACGTTCATCATGCCGAAGCAGAGATACTGGAATGGCGCGATCTGCCGGTTCGGCACCCGCGCGTCGTAGTCACCCGCCCCCGTGGTCGGGTCGCTGAAGTTCGCCGGGTCCCAGTCGGTGCGGAAGGGGCTTTTGTCGAACAGCGGCAGGTTGGACCTGATCCTGTCCTGCAGCAGCGCGAGCGGGCTGTTGTCGTGGCGGGCGAGCAGGGACTGCGCCAGGGTCACGGGCTGGCCGCCCACCACCAGTTCGAGCAACACGACGCAGCGCACCGCCTGCCGCCGCACCGTCTCGGCCGCCGACTTGTCCTGGCGGGAGCCGAGCGAGAGGTAGGTCGCCAGGTTCGCCCGTTGCGGCCAGGCCGCCACTTGACGTTCCAGCAGCGTGACCGCGTTGGCCGCATCCGTCGGGCTATTGGGCAGCGCCGCCCTGATCGCCGCGTAGCATTCATCGAGCCGGTCGTCGGTCTTGGACATTCTCTTGCCCCCTTACGGTAAGGGGGAGCCTGCGAAGACGGCCTGGCTGCGTCAATCCGGCATCGGATCAGTCTACCGTGATCGCGCCCGCCCGCACCACCGCGGCCCAGCGCGTGCGCTCCTCGGCGATGAAACGCCGGAAGGCCTCGCCATCCATCCGGCTCGGCTCGGCGCCTTCCTCACGCAGCCGGCTGGCCACGAGCGGGTCGCCGGTGCTCGCAAAAATCGTCTCGGCCAGCTTGGCGCGGATCGCCGGGTCCACGCCGCGGGGCACCAGGATGCCGTACCAGGCCGTGGCCTTGTAGCCGGGGACCGTCTCGGCGATCGCCGGCACATTCGGCAGTTGCGGCAGGCGCGCATCGCCGGTGGTGGCGATGGCACGCAGTTGGCCGCCGGCGACCAGCCCCATGACCGACGGCAGGGTGGTGACCATGAAAGCGACATTGCCGGCGATCACCTCGGTCAAGGCCGGGGCGGCGCCGCGGAAGGGCACATGCGTCGCCTCCAGGCCGGTCGTCTGCAACAGCAGCGCCGTGGACAGGTGGCTGGCCGAGCCGTTGGACGCACTGCCATAGGTCAGGTCGCCACGCGCGGCGCGGATTTCGGTCAGCAATTCCGGCATGGTGTTGGCGCGCAGCTTCGGCCCGCCGACCAGCAGCAGCGGCGCATCGGCCACCAGGGCGATGGGGTCGAAGGCCGTCGCCGGATCGACGCGCAGGTTGCGGAACAGCGTGGGGTTCACGCTCATCGGCCCCTGGTTGCCCATCAGCAGCGTGTAGCCGTCAGGGCGAGAGGCGGCCGCGACCTCGGTCGAGGTATTGCCGCCGCCGCCGGGGCGGTTCTCCACGATGACCGGCTGGCCGAGGGCGGTGGACATGCGTTGGGCCAGGGTGCGGGCGATCAGGTCGGTGCCGCCGCCCGGGGCAAAGGCGATGATCAGCCGCAGCGGGCGGCTGGGGAAGCCCGGTTCCTGCGCCAGGGCGGGGCGCGCCAAGGTGGGCGCGGCGAGGGGGGCTACGACGGCGGCCAAAGCCGCCCGGCGCGTGAGGGCCATGGCGTGATCTCCCGTTTCGGTCCTGTGGCGCGCTGACTTACCGGCCGCACCCCCGCAAGGGAAGGGCGCGGCCGGTTCAGGGTGCGGCCGGTTCAGGGTGTAGCGAAAGGGTTGCGCCCACGCGGGCTCTGCCGCGGCGGAAAGGCTGCGGCCAAATAGTCCACGATGGCCGTGCGCATCGGCGGGTCGAGCGGATTCATGCCCTGCTTTTCCACCATCCAATCCATCAGATCGTCCCATCGGTCGCGCGAAAAGCCGGAGCGGCGAATGAGGGCGGTGTTGTGGCAGATGGTGCAGGCCAGGAAGGTTTCCTCACGCCCGGCGCCTGCGGGGAGGATGTCGATGGTCTCGTGCCCGTCCGGCATGACCGTGGCTGCGGCCAAGGCAGCGGGGGGCGGTGCGACC
>JBBQHE010000208.1:0-7869 GCA_038323655.1 Acetobacterales bacterium
CTCGTCCACCATCTCGACCACGCCGAGGGCCGCCATCTCCGGGTCCAGCCCCAGCGGAACGCCAACGGCCTCGGCCATCGCGCGCCGCGCGGCGTCTTCGTCCAGCGCCATGGTGCCGCCGGCGAAACGCGCGCTGTCATACCGCCCGAGCAGGCAATTCGCATCCGTCACCGCGGGTTTCTGCCCACCCCGGCCGTAACACGCCGGTCCAGGCATCGCCCCGGCACTTTCGGGCCCCACGGTGATCCGCCCCATGCCATCGACATGCGCCAGCGACCCGCCACCGGCACCGATTTCCACCATCTCGATCACCGGAATCCGTAGTGGCAGCCCAGAACCTTTGCGAAACCGCCCGACGCGCGCGACCTCGAAACTACGCGAGGCATGCGGCGCGAAATCATCCACCAGGCAGACCTTGGCGGTGGTGCCGCCCATGTCGAAGGACAGCACCCGGTCGAACCCACGCTGGCGTGCGCAGAAGGCCGAAAAGATTGCCCCGCCGGCCGGGCCGCTTTCAACCAGGCGGATCGGGAAGCGCGCCGCTGTTTCCAAGGTCGTCAACCCGCCGCCCGACAGCATCAGGAACAGCGGGCAGGTCAGCCCGCCCGCGCGCAACCCATCGCGCAGCCGCAGCAGGTAGTTGGACATCAGCGGCTGCACATAGGCATTGGCGACGGTGGTCGAAAACCGCTCCCATTCGCGCATCTCGGGCGAGACTTCGCTGGACAGCGAAATCGCCACATCGGGCCAGATTTTTCCGATCACCTCGGCTGCACGACGCTCATGTGCAGGATTAACGAAGGCGTGCAAAAAGCCGATGGCCAGCGCCTCGACGCCCTCCGCCTTCAGGAAAAGCGCCTGCTGAGCCACGGCCGCTTCATCCAGCGGCAGCAGGACATGGCCTTCATTGTCCAACCGTTCTGGCACGCCGACGCGCCAGCGCCGCGGCACCAGCGGCTGCGGCAGGGTGATATTCAGGTCGTATTGGTCGTAGCGACTTTCGTTGCCCAGGGCCAGGACATCGCGAAAACCCTCGGTGGTGATCAGCCCGGTTTTCGCACCCTTGCGTTCGATGATCGCGTTGGTCGCCAACGTTGTGCCGTGGATCAGCAGGGTGACGTCGGCCGCGACCAGTCCCGCGCGTTCCAGCACGGCGGTCACACCCGCCAGCACGCCCTCCTCCGGCGCATGCGGCGTGGTCAGCACCTTTGTCGTCCAGCGCTGGCCGTCCCGTTCCAGGGCCAGGTCCGTAAAAGTGCCGCCGATATCGACGGCCAGACGGGCGCTCACGCCACCGTCTCCACCAGCCAGCGGGTCAACACGCGACACGCTGCATCGAAATCTTCCATCCTCATCGCCTCATGCGGGTTGTGGCTGCCGTTCTGGTTGCGGACAAAAATCATCGCGGCCGGTATCCCCGCCGCGGCAAAGGCCGCCGCGTCATGCCCGCCACCGGATGCCATTTCCATCACCGCCACCTCACCCGCCGCCGCCAGCAACCCCGCGCGCAACCCCGCATCCATGGGTGCGGCGACACTGCCCGTCTCGGCGCCCAGGTCGAAGCGCACGCCGCGCCGGGCTTCGATCGCCGCGATCAGCGCCGGGATCTGCGCGAAAAGCGCATCCACGCTGGCCGGCGAGACGCTGCGGACGTCCAGCATGAAGCCCGCCTCGCCGGCGATCTTGGTAAATCCCGCCTCGGCCGAGGTCGCCAGCGTGCAGAAGGTGCAGACCATCCTGTGGCCCTGCGCCTCCAGCCGGCCCCAGGCGTCGTCCAGCGAGACCGCGAATTCCGCAAGCGCAATGGCGGCGTCGGCCCGATACCGGCGCGGCGTGCCGCCCGAATGGTTCCACTGCCCATGCACGCGCCCCGCGCGATGCCGGCGGCTGCCGGGGATGCCGGTGACGATGCCGACCGGCACGCCTTCCGCATCCAGCACCGGCCCCTGTTCGATATGCACCTCGACAAAGGCCGCGGTGTTCGCGGCACTCAGCACATGTTCGCCACGTTCGACGAAGCCTGGGTCGAAACCTTCCTCGCGCATATGCTCTGCCAGCGTCCGCCCGGTCGCCATGTTGCGGATGTTCAACTCCACCGCCGGCAGGCGCCCCAGCGCGCCGCGGCTGCCGGGGTAGGAGGTGGGGAACCAGGCACCCGCTTCCTCGGCCCGGATCGCCATGACCGCGACGTCGCAGCGCGGCGTGATGCCGGCCGCCTTCAGCCCGGCGACGGCGGCGAGCCCGGCCAGCACGCCCGCCGCGCCGTCAAAGTTCCCGCCCTGGGGCACAGAATCCAAATGGCTGCCCATGACGATGCGTGGGGCCGTCGGGTCGCTACCGGAAAAAACCATGTGCAGGTTGCCGACCGGGTCGGCAATGCAGACCAGCCCCAGCGCCTCGGCGGCCTCCCGCACCAGCGCATGGGCCATGCGTTCGCCCGGTCCGTAAGCCTCACGCGTGATGCCGACGCCATCAAAAGACCGCGCCCGCAAATCGTCGAACAGCCGCGCCGCAAGCGCGGTGTCAGGCGCCAGGTTCGGCCGCATCAGATGTGCCGCACCATGCCGCCATCGACGCGGATGATGCTGCCAGTGATGTAGCCGGCCTTCTCGCTGGCCAGGAACGCCCCCATCGGCCCGTATTCATCGGTGGTGCCGTAGCGCCCGGCGGGGATGGTCTTGCCGCGCTCGGCCATCACCTGCTCGACCGTCTTGCCCTCGCGTTCGGCCTGCTGGGACGATGTCTGCCGCGTGCGGTCGGTCACGATGGCACCGGGGGCCAGGATGTTGCAGGTCACGCCATCGGCGGCGACGTCATTGGCCAGCGACTTGTTCCAGCCGACGATGGCCGCGCGCAGCGTGTTGGACAGCGCCAGGGTCGGGATCGGCTGCTCCATCCCGCTGCTGCCCACGGTGATGATGCGCCCGTATTTCTGCGCCCGCATCGCCGGCAGCAGACGCATCGCGATATGGATGGGCGAGACGACGATATTGGTGAACCAGGAAATCAGGTCGCTCTCCTTCATCTCCAGCGCCGTGCAGGGCGGCGGGCCACCGTGGTTCAGCACCAGGATATCGACCCCGCCCAGGAAGCCGACCGCGGCATCGGCCAGGCGGTCCATATCCTCCAGGCGGCCGACATCGGCGGTGAATCCGGCGGCCTTTTCCGCGCCCAGCGCCACCAGCGCCGCGGCCACCTTGTCGAGGCTCACCTGCTCGCGCCCCGACACCACGACGGCCGCGCCATCGGCCGCCAGCGCATCGGCGATCGATCGCCCGAGCCCCTTGGAGGCCCCCATCACCAATGCCCGCTTGCCCTTGAGACCGAGGTCCATCTGCCTGCCCTTCTGTCAAATCCGTGCCTTTTGACTGCACCGCCCGCCGCCCCATGGCAACCCGGCCCGGGCGGGGTATCGTCGGGCAAAATCGGGGGAAGCGTCGCCATGGCCCATCGTATCGTCTGTGCCCGCCGGGTGCCGCCCCGGGTCGCGGCCCGCATGCGGGCGGAGTTCGACGCGGTGCTGCACGACGACCGCGACCTGACCCATGCCGAGGCCCTGGCGGCGCTGGCCGACCACCAGGCCGAGGCGCTGTTTTTCCATTCCGGCTTCCGGCTGGATGCGGCGACGATCGCGGCCCTTCCGGCCAGCGTCCGGGTCGCGGCCACGGCCTCGGTCGGCTTCGACCATGTGGATGTCGCGGCCGCCCAATCCCGCGGCCTGGTGGTCACCAACACGCCCGAGGTGCTGACCGGCTGCACCGCCGACATGGCTTTTTGCCTGCTGCTCGCCGCCGCCCGGCGGCTGCCGGCCTTCGAGCGGCTGATGCGCGCCGATGCCTGGGCGCCGCGGGCGATGGGCGAGGGGCTGGGCGTGCGGGTCTGGGGCAAGACGCTCGGCATCATCGGCATGGGTCGTATCGGGAAAGCCATGGCCCGCCGCGCGCGGGGCTTCGACATGACCGTGCTCTACACGGATTTTTACGAGATGCCCGGCGTCGATGCCACCTTCGTGCCGGACCTGACCGCCCTGCTGCCGCGTTGCGACTTCGTCAGCCTGCACGTGCCACTGACGCCGCAGACCCATCACATGATCGATGCCGCCGCGCTGGCCCTGCTCCCGCGCAGTGCCGTGCTGGTCAATGCCGCCCGCGGTGGCGTGGTGGAGGAGGCGGCGCTGCGCGCGGCCCTCGCCTCAGGTCACCTCTTCGCCGCGGGGCTCGATGTGTTCGAGGGCGAGCCCCGCTTCGACCCCGGCTGGATGGACATGCCGCAGGCGGTGCTCACCCCCCATGTCGCCTCCGGCACTTTCGAAACCCGCGACGCCATGGGCTTCCGCGCCCTGGACAATATCGCCGCGGTCCTGGCAGGCAGGCCCGCCATCGACCCGCTCTGGAGCTGACGCCCATGCCCCGCATCCTCGTCACCCGCAGGCTGCCCCCCGCCGTCGAAGCCCGGGCGAGCCGCGACTACGACGCCCGCCTGAACCCGCATGACATCCCCTGGACCCGCGAGACCCTGCTGGCCGCCGCAGTCGGCATGGACGGCATCCTCTGCGCCGCCGGCGACCCGCTCGATGCCACGACCATCGCCGCCCTGCCGGATACCGTAAAAATCCTGGCGACCTTCAGCGTCGGCACCGACCACATCGACCTCGGCGCGGCCGCCGCCCGGGGCATCGCCGTCGCCAACACCCCCGATGTGTTGAGCGTCGCCACCGCCGAAATCGCCATGCTGTTGATCCTGATGGCCGCTCGCCGTGCCTCGGAAGGCGAGATGATGCTGCGCGCCCGGCAATGGCCAGGCTGGGCGCCGACGCAGTTGATGGGCGTGACCCTTGAGGGCAAGCGCCTGGGCATCCTCGGCAAGGGCCGTATCGGGCGGGAACTGGCGAAAATGGCGCGCGGTTTCGGCCTGGTGATCCATTACCGCAACCGCACCCGTCTGCCGCCCGAGCAGGAGATGGGCGCGATCTTCCACGCTGACGACGCAAGTTTTCTTGGTGCGATCGACATCCTGTCGATGCACATCCCGGGCGGGGCCGCGACCCGGCACTGGCTGAACATGGATCGCATCGCGCAGCTGGCGCCCGGCAGCATCGTGGTGAACACCGGCCGGGGGGGGACGGTGGATGACGCGGCCCTCTGCGCAGCGCTGCACAGCGGCCATGTCCGGGCCGCGGGCCTTGATGTCTATGACGGCGAGCCGCGGCTCTACCCGGGCTATCTGGGCGCCCCCAACATCAGCCTGTTGCCGCACCTGGGTTCCGGCACCGTGGAGACGCGGGATGCCATGGGGTTCCGGGCGCTCGACAATCTGGATGCGGTGTTGTTGCGTGGCCAGGCGCCGCCACATCGCGTGGCCTGACCCCTTGCACCGGAACATCGCATGATTTTTGACTTCGCCACCCTGCCCGCCGCGGAACGCTACAAGCTGCTCGTCTCGACCATCGTGCCGCGGCCGGTCGCCTGGGTGGTCAGCCTGGACAAGGATGGGCTGCGCAACTGCGCGCCCTATTCCTTCTTCAACGGCTTCGCCTCCGACCCGCCGATCGTCGGCCTCGGCGTCGGGCTGCGCGGGTCGAACAAGAAGGACACGCTGTCCAATATCGAGTCGACAGGCCAGTTCACCATCTGCCTGGTGTCCGAAGCCCAGGCGCTGCAGATGAACATCACCGCGACCGAATTCGGCCCGGAGGTGGATGAGATCACCGAGGCGGGGCTGGAGACCGTGCCCTCCACCCTGGTCAAGCCGCCGCGCATCGCCGGCAGCCCTGTCGCGATGGAATGCGAGCTGTTCCAACTGGTGCCGCTCGGCCTGCATACGCTGGTGCTGGGGAAGGTCCTGGCGATGTATGTGCAGGATGACTGCGTGATGAACCCGGCCAAGCACTACATCGACACGCCGAAGCTCGGCCTCGTGGGGCGCATGCACGGGCGCGGCTGGTATTCGCGCACCACCGACCGGATCGAGATCCCGCGCATGAGCCCCGAGGAATGGGCGGCGCATAAGGCAGCCCAGAAGGGCTGACCCAGAAGGGCTGACCCAGCAGGGCTGACGGGGGCGGGCGGGCGTGGTAGGACCACGCTGCGCACCCGGAAGTGCGACGCAGTCGCAATAAACTGGGCCAGCCCGTGTCGCTCACGCTCCCCCTGCCGTCGCCTTCCCTGCCGGCACCCCCTCGGCCCGTGCTGAACAGGCCACCGCGCCGGCGCATTCCACTCTGGGCGCGGCTTGGCCTGCCGGTGGCGGCGCTGGTCGCGGCCCCCGTCGTCGCGGTGCTCTCGGCCGCGGCCCTGGCCCCTTCCGGCACCGCCTGGGCGCATATCCTGCACGTGACCTTGCCGGGGTACCTGGCCAATACGGCCATGCTTGCGCTGCTGGTGGGGGTGATGGCGGCGAGTTGCGGGGCGATCACCGCCTGGCTGGTCACCGCCTGCCGGTTTCCGGGCAGCCGCTGGCTTGATGTCGCGCTGCTGCTGCCGCTGGCGATGCCGGCCTATGTCTGCGGCTATGTCTATACCGAGATCCTGGATGTCGCGGGGCCCGTGCAGACGGCGCTGCGGCAGGCCACCGGCCTCGGCTGGGGCGACTACTGGTTCCCGCCGATCCGCAGCCTGCCGGGGGCGGCCGTGGTCATGGCCATGGTGCTCTACCCCTACGTCTACCTGCTGTGCCGAAGTGCCTTCTTGCAGCAATCGGTCTGCCTGATCGAAGCCTCGCGCACCCTTGGCCAGTCACTGCCGCGCACCTTCCTGCATGTCGCACTCCCGCTCGCCCGTCCGGCGCTGGCCGGCGGCACGGCGCTGGCGCTGATGGAAACCCTGGCCGACTTCGGCACGGTCGAGCATTTCGGCGTGCCGACCTTCACCACCGGCATTTATGAGGCCTGGTTCGCCATGGCCGACCGCGGGGCGGCGACGCGCCTTGCTGCCTGCCTGATGGGGGTGGTTTCGCTGCTGCTGCTGCTGGAGCATTTTTCCCGCGGCGGGCGGCGCTTTCACCCGATGACCACGCGCAACCCGCCGCTGCGGCCTGTGCAACTGGCCGGCGCCCGAGGCTGGATGGCGTTTTTCGCCTGCGCGACGCCGGTGCTGATCGGCTTCGCCATCCCCGCGGGTTGGCTGCTGCATGCGGCGCTGACGGTGGGCGATGCGCTGGATCCGTGGCGCTTCCTGCCGTTCGCGCTGAACAGCGTGACGCTGGCCGGCATCACCGCCCTGCTTGCCGTCGCCATGGCGGCGCTGATCGCCTGGGGCGGGCGGCAACACCCGACGCGCGGTGCCGCCGTCGCGCGCCGCATCGCCATGCTGGGCTATGCCGTGCCGGGCTCGGTCATCGCGGTCGGCACGCTGGTGCCCTTCGGCCTGTTCGACAATGCGCTGGACGGGTTTTTCCGCGCCAACTTCGGGCTTTCGACCGGGCTGCTGCTGTCGGGCACCATCGTGGCGCTGGTCTTCGCCTATCTGGTGCGCTTCCTGGCCGTCGCCCTGCAGGCGACCGAAAGCGGGCTGTCGCGGGTCAAGCCGTCTCTGGCCGCCGCGGCGCGCACCCTCGGTGCCGGGCCTGGCGAAGCGGTCGCGCGCATCGAACTCCCGCTGGCGCGTGGCGCGCTGCTGACTGCGGGGCTGCTGGTGTTCGTCGATACCATGAAGGAACTGCCGGCCACGCTGATCGTGCGGCCCTTCGACTTCGACACCTTGGCCGTCCGGGTCCACAATCTGGCGGCCGATGAACGCCTGGCCGAAGCCTCAACCTCGGCACTGCTGATCGTGGCGATGGGGCTTCTGCCGGTGCTGGTGCTGGTGCGGCAGATCCGCCGGCGATAAAGCCTGCTTGCCGCCGGGCGATGACGCCTGCTTGCCGCCATGC
>JBBQHE010000209.1:0-7780 GCA_038323655.1 Acetobacterales bacterium
CATCGAGCGCAGGGTGGTGCCCATGCCGAAGCAGATCGCGACGGCCGACTGCGCCGCGCCATGCTCGGCCAGTGACAGATGCGCCATCACCTTGGTGATCGGCGTCAGCTTGGCGATGCCGGTGCCGTTGACCAGCAGGCCGCGGTCCATGCCCTCGCCGAAAGCGACCACGGTCGCGACGTGGTCGCGATGCACCTGGCGCGGGCCGTCGCGGACGACCCCCTCCTCGTAGCTGTGGCTGAAGGTCGTGCCGATGACGAGCAGGACCGCGGCGGTGACAAGGGTCGCGACCCGCCGTGCGGCGCCAACCGCCGCCCCCGACAGCGACACGGCGGCCATCACGAGCAAGGGCGTGGCGAGCACCAACTGCGCCACCCGCACATCCAGGTGGGGCAACAGCAGGTAGCCCGCGACCAGCGGCCCCAGGATGCCACCCAGGATGTTCAGCCCGTAGCAGCGGCCGGCGAGGTCGGGGTTGCCTTGCGCGTATTCATCCACGAGGCGCGGCGTCAGATACCCCAGGATGAAGCAGGCCGGCAGGATGCTGGCCAGGACGATGGGCGTGGATGCCTGGATCGCCGGGTCGTTCACCACGACCGGCAGCAGCACGGCGATGCCCAAGGCCTGCAACAGCCCGGCATTGCCCGGCGCCCGCGGATGCCCGTTCAGCGTGCGATAGGCGAGCGAGCCGAGCCAGGTCGCCAGCAGATAGGTCGCCAGGATCATGGCGAAGGCATAGATCGTGGTGTGCAGCACGAAGGTGAAGGCACGCGTCCAGACCACCTCCAGCGCCAGGCTGGTGAAGCCGGTGGTGAACAGCACCCACAGCCGCCAGCCCCCCCCCGCCGCGGTCGCGGCGCGGGCGGAGACCACCGCTTCCGGCAGCGGCGCATGCGGCACCTGGCGGGCCAGCACCAGGGCGACCAGCGCGATCGCCAGGTTCAGCACCGCTGCGATCATCCAGGTGCGGGTGAAGCCGAACACCTCGACCAGCACCACGGCCGTGGCGATCGTGCCGCACATCGCACCGATGACATTGGCCAGGTACAGAAAGCTGAAGCTGCGGGTGTCGTCGCGCCGCGCCTGGCGCAGGAAATCCATCATCAGCGGCAGCGTCGCGCCCATCATGACGCAACTGGGCAGCAAAGCGCCCGCGATGATCAGCGCCGACAGCAGCAGATACCGCCCGGAACTGGCGGCCCCCTGGGTCAGCAGCCAGTCCGCGCCCGCGCCGAACAGGGCGGGCACGGCAAAGGCCCAGACCCCGATCACCAGTTCCGCCGCGGCATAGATCAACACCGGCGACACGCCGAACCGCGTGCCCATCCGCCGCGCCACCGGCCCACCGAGCCAGGTGCCGATGCCCAGGCCAGCCATGAACACCGCCAGCACCACGGACAGCACCGGCGTGATCACGCCGAACTGGGCAAAGGCCAGCCGCACCCAGACGATTTGGTACAGCAGCCCGCAGAAGCCCGAGGCGACGAACAAGCCGAACAGGGTGACGTCCAGGCCGGACCAGCGGCTCGGTGCGGCCATGGGTCGCATCATCGGGTGGCCTCGCTCGCCGCGGCATCCAGCACCATCGCACTCCGTCGCCAGTCGAACTGCGACAGGTGCGCCGCCGCCGCCGCGGGGTCGACCGCGAGATCCCCCGCAACCGCGCGCCGCAGCAAACCCGTCAGCGTTGACGTCGCATCCGCGGCCGCCGGGTCAAAGTAGTGGGCGACATCGCCCCCCGCCTCCATGATCGCACCATGCGACGAGGCGATGACGGGCGTGCCGCAGGCCAGCGCCTCGACCACGGGGATGCCGAACCCCTCGCCCAGGCTTGGGAAGACCAGCGCGGTCGCCTGGGCGTACAGCCCGCTCAGCAGGCCGGGCGAGGCATCGCGCAGATGCACGGCACCGGCGGCGGCAGCGAGGGCCGCCGGCAGGTCGCCGACGTCGCTGTCCTCCCGCCCCACGACGACAAGACGCACGCCCTCGGCCCGCAGCGGGGCGCTGGCGGCCAGCGCGAGGCCGATGTTCTTGCGTCGCTCCAGCCGCCCGACGCAGAGGAAATAGGGCTTCAGCGCGGCGATACGGGCGGCATCCTCCGGCCCGGGCGGGGTCGGCGGGGCGGCCGCACTCGGCGCCATGCGGATGCGCGCCGGCGGCACGCCGTAGCGCTGCGCGATCTCCCCCGCCGCATGCTGCGTGCCGGTCAGGATCGCCGCGGCCCGCCGGGCACTCAGCCGGCACAGCAGCTTCAGCCGCCAGCGCATCAGGCGGGGGAAGAAGTCGGGGTTGCTCTCGAACAGGATGTCATGGATCACGACGATCTGCCGCGCGGGGCACAGCGGCGGCGCGACGTAGGTCGTCACCAGCGCATTCAGCCGGTGCCGCAGCGCGGCCAGGGGCCAGAACAGCAACAGCCGCGACAGGCGCCCCGGCACGCTGATGCGGCGGTGCTCGAAGCAGCGGTCGGGGTATTGCGCGCGCGTCGCCTCGGGTGACGCGGAATAGATCACCCAGGTGTGGCCGCCCGGCGTCTGCGGCAGCTGCGCCAAGATGTTCTCGACCCAGGTGCGGCTGCCCTGGAACTTGCCGTCCAGCACATGTGCGTCGATGCCGATCCGCGCCACGCTTGGCTCAGCCCCCGGTCAGGCGGTGGGTTGCAGCGCGCCGATCGGCGGTGATGCGAGCACCGTGCCGAGCAGGTCGCGCGTGACCGTCACCCCGCTCAGCGGCGATCCCACCCGGGTCGCAGCCAGGCGCGGCCGCAGCCCCGCGGGGTCGGGCGGATCCGACGCCAGGCGCTGCGTATCGGCCAGCATCGGGTCGGCCGACAGGTCCGGCCCGCCGGGCTTGGCGGCGTTCCATGCGGCCAGGTTCGCCAGCCGCACCGCGTTCCAGACGAAGGTCGTGCCCTGGCCCGCGTGGAAATACAGGTTCCCCGTCATGTCCCGCGTGCGGCGGGCGGCGAAAGGATCGACATAGACGCAGGCATTGGCCGGGCGGCGCGTCACCACCAGGTTGTTCCGCAGCACATTGTCGAAGACATGATCGACGTTCTTGGTGAAGTCGCTGGCCAGCACGAGGTCGGCCTTGTACGCGTGCCGCCCACCTGAATCCCGCATGTTGTCGTACAGGGTGTTGTTGTCCACGCGGTTCTGCGCCGCGTCGAACAGCACGATGCCCGCGCCGTCATTGCCGAAGCAGAGGTTGAAATAGACCTGGTTGCGGTCGCACCACTGGTCGAGCTGAATGCCGTTGCCGTCCTGGCCGGTCGTCTCCTTTTGGCCCCAGACGACGTTGTAGCGGATGATGTTGTCCTTGCCGGCATCCTGGCGGGCATCCTTGGCGAAGGTATGGATGCCGGAGGTGCCGGACAGGCCGTGCCCATTGTCCCAGACCAGGTTGTTCTCGACGATGTAGCGATTGCCGTTGATCTCGATGCCATGCATCACGTTGCGGGCGATGCGGTTGCCCGCGATCAGCGTCTCCTCGCCGACGGCTGCATTGATCACGTCGATCGCCACGCCATGGGTCTGGTTGTCGTGCAGGAAATTGTCGAGAAAGCGATGCCCGCCGCCGGCGCCGTCGCCGATCCAGAGCCCGAGGCCGCATTGCCGCACGGTGCAGCCCGAGACCGTGATGAAGGCTGCGCCGCGGCGCAGAATGACGCCCGAATGGCGCGCGCGCTCGATCAACAGGCCTTCCAGCCGCACGTGCCGCGCGCCTTCCATGACGATCGAGGTGCGGATCGAGACCCCGGGCCCGCCGCGCACCACGATCGGGCGTTCCGCCGTCCCGCGCGCGGTGATGACGGTCGGCAGGGAATAGGCCCCGGGCCGCAGCACGACCTCATCGCCGGGCCGCAGCGTCGCCCAGGGCACGGTGGCGAGCGACCCGAAGGTCCCGCCGGTACCGACGTCGATCACCTGCGCCGTCGCGCGCTGGCCCAGCAGCAGGGCCGGCGTGGCGAGGGCGAGGCGGTGCAGGCCCCGCCGCGAAAAAATCGTCATGTCATGCCTCCGTCAACGCCCGACGGCGCCGCGGGCAATCGGCCCCCATGCCCCCCTGCCCCCAAGCCACAGGTCCCCAAGCCACAGGTCCCCAAGCCACGGGTCCAGAGGGAGGGCCGGCACCCCGGCGTCAGCGGCATCGCTTGCGAAACTGTCCGGCACCCGCCTGGTCCTCGCTCACAGGCCGCCCGACGGGATCCCTGATCCCACCCTATGTGGGTGCCAGCCCCGGTCAATGCCATTTCGCATGGCTGATGTCGAGGCAAGGCCGGCGTCGCGGCCCGGGTCGATGACGGCGCCGGGCCTTGGCAACCGGCACTGACCCGGGTCGCCAGCCCAATCAGGCGCAACGGTCAGGCGACGTCAGTCAGGCGACACGCGCGACACCGGGCGCGCGACACCGGGCGCGCGCCACAGGACTGGCATCAGCCTCGCTATCCCGGCGCCGCTTCCAGCGTCGCCAGCGATTCCTCCTCGATCGTCAGGTGCAGCCCCAGCATCGCCTCCAGTTCGAACAGGCTGCGCCGCAGCGGCCCGGCCGCGGCGGTCCAGCCATCCGGCGCCTCCGCGGCCTGCACCAGGTGGCCGACCTGGCCGACCAGGGCCTCGATCGCCGTATGCATCCGGATCAGCGGCCCCATCGGGTCCAGCCCGCCCAGCCGCTGCGCGGCGTGCGGAAACAGCAAGGCTTCCTCGGCCCGCTGGTGCGGCAGCACCTCCGCCGTCAGCCGGACCTGCAGGGCGGCGATGGCGGGCAGCGACGCCGGGCCCGTGTCCATCGCCTCGGCTGCGTCGCGCAGCCCCTGCGCCAGGTCGCGCAGCGCCGCGTGCTCGGCCTGCCGCTCGGCCATTTCGGCCGACGGCGGCAAGGGGCGTGGGGCCGCGTCGCGCCAGCCGGGCCGCAGTGCGGTCAGGGCATACAGAATGGCGGCGACGTCGATTCCTTCCTGCAGCACGGCGCCGGCCAGCGGCGTCAGCAGCCCGGCGGCCGCCGCGACCATGGCCAGCCCCGACAGCCCCATGCCGAGGCCGATCGCCTCCAGCGCGATGCGCCGGCTGCGGCGGGCGATGGCATGGGCATCGACGATGCGGTCCAGCCGGTCCACCAGCAGCACCACATCACCGGCCTCGGCCGCCGCGGCGGTGCCCTCCGCCCCCATGGCGATGCCGACCCCGGCCGCGGCCAGCGCTGGCGCGTCGTTGATGCCGTCGCCGACCATGGCGGTCGGGGCAGCGGCCGATTCCCGGGTGACGGCGGCGATCTTTTCCGCAGGCAGGCAGTCGGCCAGCACCGCATCCAGCCGCAGGGCGGCGGCGATGGGGGCGGCAGCCGCCGCGCGGTCCCCGGTCACCATCACCAGCCGGCTGACGCCCTGCGCCCGCAAGGCACGCAGCGTGCGCGCGGCTTCCGGCCGCAGGCTGTCGGCCAGCACGAAGACCGCGACCGCCCGCCCGTCGCGGGCCAGCCAGGAAACCGACCCCGCGACCGAAGCAACCGCGGCCGAGGCGCCGAGCAGGCCGAGGTCCGCAACACCCTGCCGCGCCAGGAAAGCCTGGTTGCCAAGGCATAGCCGGTGGCCGTCGATCACCCCCGCGACACCACCGCCAGCGGCTTCCTCCGGCGTCGCCAGCAGCGGCAGATCCAGCCCCCGCGCCCGCGCCGCCGCGGCCAGCGCGGCGCTGACCGGGTGGGACGAGCCCTGCGCCAGGATGCCGGCCAGGCGCAGCGCGGCGTCGCGCTCCATGCCGCCCGCCACATCCATCGCCGCCAGGCGCAGGCGGCCGGTGGTCAGCGTGCCGGTCTTGTCGAAAAGGATCGTGCGGACCCGGGCCAGGCGTTCCAGCGCGCCGCCGCCCTTGATCACGATGCCGCGCGCGGCGGCCCGGCCGATGCCGGCCACCAGCGCGATAGGGGCTGCCAGGATCAACGGGCAGGGCGTGGCGACGACCAGCACCGACAGGGCGCGCACGGGGTCGCCGGTCGCAGCCCAGGCGCCACCGGCGACCGCGGCGGTCAGGGCCACGAAGCCCAGCGCCCAGCGGTCCGCCAGGCGTGCCAGCGGCGGGCGCGTCTGCGCCGCATCGCGCGTCAGCCGGATGATGGCGGCGTAGCTGCTGTCATCGGCACTGCGTTCGGCCCGCATGCGAAAGGCGGTGGCGGCATTCACCGCACCACTGCGCAGCCGGCCGCCTTGCAGCAGGTTCACCGGCAGCGACTCGCCGGTCAGCGCGCTGTCGTCCAGCGTGGCCGCGGCGTCCTGCAGCAGCCCGTCGGCGGGCACGGTCTCACCCTGGCGCACCAGCAGGATGTCACCGACCGCGATCTCGGCGACGCCGATCTCCTCGATGCCAACGGCGGTCACCCGCGCCGCCCGGCGCGGGGCGCGGGCCAGCAGGGCGGTCAGCGCCCGCGTGGCGCGGCCCTCGGCCCAGCCTTCCAGCGCCTCGCCGCCGGCGACCATCAGCGCGACGACGGCCCCGGTCAGTGGTTCGCCCATGGCGACCGAGGCCAGGATGGCGGCCAGCGCGATGACGTCCACGCCGAGGCTGCCGCCGGCGAGCGACCGCACCACGCCGATGGCAACATGCGCCGCGACCGGCAGGGCGGCGGCGGACCAGACCCAGCCGGCCAGGTCGCGATGGCCGAGGGCGAAGGCGACCGCGCCGAGGACCAGCCCGGCGAGCACGTAGCCGAGCAGGGCTGCGCCGCGCAGGCTGAACAGGCCGGTGGCGGCGGGGTGGTCTGGCATGGGTATCCCATCGGCCGGCAGGGCGCCGGTATGCCTGTCCATGCTAGGCGCCTGCGCGGCAAGACCCTAGGGGCTGGGCGAAACCTGTGGTTGCGTGCAAGGATTATATTGCTAATTCTGGGAATATCGGCTAACAGAGCACCATGTCCACGCCCCCCGACACCCCGACCGCCCTGCCCCCGGCCCACAACGGGACGGCGTGGGTCGCGTGCAGGCTTCCTGTGCCACGCACCGGGAGGTTCTCCGCGGGCCGTCTGGCGGCTGCACGGCCAGGCCAGGCGGGCGCCGCCCAAGGACCGACTGTGTCATTTGTCCGAAACCTGAAAAGGCCAGGCGCGACCTGGGTTTGCGCAGCACTGCCGGCCCGCGGCCGCCCGCGGCCGGCGCTGCCACCCCGCGCCGCTGCGGCGCCGAGGCCGACCGCCTGCGGCCGCGAGGAAAAACCCGTGCTTGACCCCCGCCGGCGCGGGACCCACCTTCTCAGATCTTCGTTCAGGGACAGCCCTTCGGCCGCAATGGCATCGCCAACCCCACTCCGCCTGCCCAGCCCTCCGCCGCTCGTCCAGCCGCGGACCCTGCCTGCCGCCGCGGCGCAGGCGATCGTGAATGAACGCACCAGCGCCATCCTGCGCCAGATCGTCGAGCTCTATGTCGAGACGGGGGAACCCGTCGGCTCGCGCACCCTGTCCCGCCGGCTGCCCGTGGCACTCTCTCCGGCGACCATACGCAACGCGATGGCGGATCTGGAGGAAGCGGGACTGCTCTACGCGCCGCATACCTCGGCCGGGCGCTTGCCGACCGACCGGGGGTTGCGGCTTTTCGTCGACGGATTGCTGGAATTCGGCGACCTGGCCGAGGAAGACCGCGACACCATCGCCGCCCGCTGCGCCGGCGCCGGACGGTCGCTGCAGGACACGATGGCGGAAGCGGGGACCATGCTCTCGGGCCTGGCGGGGGCCGCGGGGCTGGTCGTCGCACCCAAGGGCGAGGCGCCGGTGCGGCACATCGAATTCGTGGGAC
>JBBQHE010000210.1:0-7682 GCA_038323655.1 Acetobacterales bacterium
CGCGCCGAAGCAGGTGGAGAAGGTCGCCTGCGGCTCCGCGCCCAGCCCCTTCTCGGTGCCCGCCACACGCGCGGTGTAGCCCGACAGGAAGTGGTACATCGCCTGCGCCGAGGAGAGTTTCGCGATAGGCG
Source organism: Acetobacterales bacterium (assembly GCA_038323655.1). Taxonomy (GTDB): domain Bacteria; phylum Pseudomonadota; class Alphaproteobacteria; order Acetobacterales; family Acetobacteraceae; genus Humitalea. The sequence goes on from JBBQHE010000210.1 coordinate 132, forward strand.
GCAGCACGCCAAAAGCATCGGCCGTCAGCATCACCACATTGCGCGGCAGCCCCGCCATGCCCTCGGGCACGGTGTTCGGAATGAAGTCGATCGGATAGCAAGACCGCGTGTTCTGCGTCAGCGTGCCGTCGTTGAGGTCGAGATTGCCGTGGGCGTCGGCCACGACATTCTCCAGCACCACGCCAAAGCGATGGGAGGCATCCCAGATCAGCGGCTCGGCCGCGCGGGACAGGTTGATGACCTTGGCGTAGCAGCCGCCTTCGAAGTTGAAGACCCCGGAATCCGACCAGCCGTGTTCGTCATCACCGATCAGCCGGCGCTCGGGGTCCGAGGACAGCGTGGTCTTACCCGTGCCCGACAGGCCGAAGAACAGCGCAGCGTCGCCCGCCACCCCGACATTGGCCGAGCAATGCATCGGCAGGATGCCGCGGGCCGGCAGCAGCCAGTTCATCACAGTGAAGATGCTTTTCTTGATCTCGCCGGCATAGGAGGTGCCGGCGATGGCGATGATCCGGTCGGCGAAGGACAGCGCGATGCAGGTCGCGGACTTGCAGCCATCCTCGGCCGGCACGGCATCCAGTTCCGGCGCGTGCAGGATGGTGTAGTCGGGCACGAAGCCCGCCAGGTCAGCCTCGGGTGGCCGCAGGAACATGTTGCGGGCAAACAGCGCGTGCCAGGCGTTGGTCGTGACCAGGCGGACGCGGATGCGATGCGCAGCATCGGCGCCGGCGTAGAGGTCCTGGGTGAACAACTCGGGCTGGGCGCCGAGGTAGCCGCGCAGCCGGGCCAGGAAGACGTCGAAATGCGCCCGGCTCATCGGCTGGTTGATGCGGCCCCAGGCGATCTCGGACATGACCGCCGGGTCCTGCACGACAAACTTGTCGGCGACAGACCGGCCGGTGTGGATGCCGGTAACGCCGATGAAGGCCCCATCGGCCGACAGCCGGCCCTCGCCCCGCCGCATCGCATGCGCGACCAGCGGCGCGCGCGTCAGGTTGGCATGCACAGGGGCCGCCGAGGCGACGCCGGTGCCGGCGAGGCAGTCGGCGGAAAGGGCCATGGTGTCATTCATCTTGGGAGCGCTCTCCGGTCACAAACAATAAGCATAAGTCGCACCACGACGGAGCGGCCCAGCAGTGGCAAGCTTGAAGATGCCGCGAGGCGAGATTACGGCCGGTAAGGGCCCAGCGTCCATGCCGCCTGCGCGCGGCTGAGGCGTGGGCTCATGCTGCCGCCTTTCAGCAGGCTTTCTTTGTTATCGGGGGATTGATGTGCACGATCCCCGTGGAGCCGCCCAGCGCTCCCCAGTCCCCTGATGCCGTCAGGTGGGCGTCGACAAAGGTCTTGAAGGCGCCGCTTACGGGCACGCAGACGTGGAAATAGTTCGAGCCAAACAAATGGCACCGCCCGTCGCCGCTTTGCCGCAGCGCTATGGCATGCGCCCCGGCCGCGCAGCGATACGCCGAAGCAGCCCTCCTGCATCTGCATGACGGGCCAGAGGAAATCCGCGGTCGCAGGGGTACTGCGACGAGCCTTGAGCCCTGATGGCACGCAGCCAAAGGGATCCATCGCCGCCTTCCAACCATCCGCCCAGCCCACACGCTTCACGGCATCCGACAGGTTCTGCGCCTGCGTGGACCGCCAGGGCGGATTGTCACAGGCCTGGTCGCTGGCGACAGGGACGTTCTTGCCATGCAGTGGCCATCGAAGGCGCTACCCCAGGGGCCGGGCTGCGTGAGCACATCCGTCTGTGCCTGGCTCATGGCGAAGACCAGGTAGCCCTTGGTCTTGGCGGCGAGTTGAATGGCCTTCCAATTCATTGCTTCTTTCCCGTGCAGGACGACAGCACGGCGCGCTTAGCGAAACGTTGCCCTCCGACAACAGGCTTCGGAAGGCGGAATTGCACGCTTCGCGCAATCGTCAACGGTTGCGCCCAGCTCTTGCGGCCAGGATCAGTGCACGCTGGACGCCGTCGGCATCGCCGACGGGTGCGGGCCAGTCCAGTCGCCGCACCGCTTGCTCCGGGCCCATCAGATCGCAGCCATCGACATCAACCCCGGCAATCTGCCACGCGCCGGCCGGCGCCCCGAGGCAGCCCGTGGCGATCGCCGCCACCGCATCGGCGTGGTCCGCGTTCACATGGGCGATGATGTCGGCCTCGGCCGCGGCGATGGTGGCGACCGCAGCAGGCTCGGGCAGCAGCGCCGCCAGGGGCAGGCGGATGGCGCGGGCGAAGCCGCCCACAAGCAGCGCCCCACCCGGGCGCAGCCGCCACAGGCCGAAATCGCCGAAATCGGCGTAGAAGGCGGCGTAGGGGTGCCGCGCCAGCCAGCGCGCCTTCAGCACGGGCACCTCCTCGGCCGGCAGCTGCTCGGCCAGCGCGGTCAGCGTCACCCGGGGTGCGGTCTGCGGGTTCGGCCCTTCGGCCTGGCCGGTCACCAGCAGGGCGCAGCGCGGCTCCCGCATCAGGTGGCGGGTATGTTCGGACAGGGTCGAGAGCAGCAGCAGCGGGCAGAGGTCCGCGGTCATCGCGGGCGTCACCAGGCTCGCAAACGGCTGGCCATCGGCCTGGGTCGCCAGCGTCGCCCCCGCCGCCCCGCGGAGCAGGCGGCGGGCCTCGGCCCCGGCTTCGATCGGATCCTGGCGGGGCGGCATCTGGGGGGCGGCGGTCATCGGGGGCCTCGCGCAAGGGTGTGACGTGAATCGGTCGCGCTGCGACCGCCAATAGGCCACAATTGTGGCTGAGCATGACCATATGGCCAGCCAAGACAGTCGGAGCACCCACGTGCCGCCCACCATCGCCCTTGTTGACGACGACCGGAACATCCTGACCAGCGTGTCGATGACGCTGGAGCAGGAAGGCTTCATCGTCCGCACCTATACCGACGGGGAAAGCGCCCTGCAGGGGCTGCTTGCGCGCCCGGCCGATCTTGCGGTGCTCGACATCAAGATGCCGCGCATGGACGGCATGGAGGTGCTGCAGAAACTGCGCCAGCGCAGCGCCCTGCCGGTAATCTTCCTGACCAGCAAGGACGACGAGCTGGACGAGTTGATGGGGCTGCGCCTGGGCGCTGACGACTACATCACCAAGCCCTTCAGCCAGCGCCTGCTGCTGGAACGCATCCGCGCCCTGCTGCGGCGCAACGACGCGGGGCGCGCGGATGCCGCCGGCACGCCCTCGGGCGGGGTCATCGTGCGCGGCGAGCTGGTGTTGGACGAGACCAAGCACACCTGCGCCTGGAAAGGTAAGCAGGTGCAGTTGACCGTCACCGAATTCCTGCTGGTCAAGGCGCTCGGCCAGCGGCCCGGCATGGTGAAGAACCGCGACCAGTTGATCGACGCGGCCTATGGCGAGAACATCTATGTCGATGACCGCACGATCGACAGCCATGTGAAGCGGGTGCGCAAGAAGTTCCGTGCCGTGGACGACGACTTCGCGCAGATCGAGACGCTCTACGGGATCGGTTATCGCTACAAGGAGCCCTAGTCGCAACGGGGCGCCGAAAGGCTGGCGCCCCCGCTGGGGTTCAGCCGCCTTCGCGCGCCGAAAGCGCCAGGATCTGCCCGCGCATGGCATCGAGCAGGCTGGCCACGCGGCCACCGTTGCGCGTGATGATGGAGGAGTATTCGCTGCGCTGGGTCAGCCTCAGCGACGTGCCCTCGGCGATGACGTCGACAATCTTCGGCTGGCCGGCGACATCGCCCACCCGCCAGTCCAGGCCGAAGGCGGCGGTGCCGGGCCGCTCGACGGTGGTGTTCACCAGCACGTCCTCCTCGGCCCGGGCCTGCACCCGGCCGAGCGTGAAGCGCACGCCCTGGTATTCGCCGAACCGGGCCGACAGGTTGCGGATCAGCGTTTCCTCGAACAGCCGGTTGTACTGCTGCTGCTCCTCGGGCGTCGCGATCCGCCACCATCGCCCGAGGATAAAGCGACCGACGCCCTCCAGGTCCACTGCCCGGCGCAGGATCGCTGCCACCTTCTCGCGACGCTGCGCAACGCTGCCCTGGGTGTTGATGGCGCCGACCAGCTCCTCGCCGGTCACGCGGATGAAGTCGCCGGCGCGCCCGGGATCCATCTGCGCAGAGGCCGGGGCAGCCAGGAGGGCCAGGGGCAGCGCGAGCGCCCAGCGGCGCGGCAGGACGGGATGTATCATCGGCCTATCGTCTCAGTTCGGTCCGGTTGGGTTCAACGGCCCGGGCCCAACACCGAAGCCTGTCCCGGTATCGCGCTGGGTGGCCCCGCCCTGGTTGGCGATTTCCGCGGCACGCCGCTGGCGATAGGCGGAGCGCAGCGCGGCATAGGGGTCGATCGTGCTGGCGCGCAGCTGGTCCAGCGGCTCGATAAGCGCCTCGCGCGCGTCGAGCGCGCCAAGGCCGGTCCTGGCATAAAGTGCCGCGTCGACCCCGGCATTGCCTGTCAGCCAGGTCAGCGGGTTCATGGCGATATCGACCACAGTCCCCGCAAGGTCACGCGGGTTGGACGGCCCGATGACCGGGATGAACAGGTACGGACCTTCGCCCACGCCACGCACGGCCAGCGTCTGGCCGAAGTCTTCCGAATGGGCGGGCAGGCCAAAGCCGGTCGCGACGTCGAACACGCCGGCCACGCCCAGCGTGGAGTTCAACAGGAAGCGGCCAAGGGTGGTGCCGAAGCGCTGACGCTCGCCCTGCAGCGCATCATTGACCATGATGACCGGGCTGCGCAGGTTGGAGATGACGTTGCGGATCGCCTCCCGCGCCTGCGGCGGCAGGAAGACCCGGTAGATCTCGGCCGCGGGGCGGATGATCAGCGTATCCAGCCCGTCGTTCACGACATAGCTGGCGCGGTTCAGCGGCTCGATCGGGTCGTTGTTCTCGCGATACTCGGCCAGAGCCTCAGGGTCGCTGGCTGGCGGGCGGGTCGCGCAGCCAGTGCCCAACAGCAGGACGGCGAGCAGCAGGAGCCGGAACCCGGCGGTCAAGAGAAGAGTCGATCGCATCGGGGTCCGGGTGATCCTGATCTGAGCGAAAAGCGGGGAATGATGCAATGCGGGATACCATGCCACATCGCCTTGGTCTGACACGTGTCATAACGCAACAGGTGGCAGACCGTCACCCCGGTTGCGGGCCGCAGCGTGGGTTTCGCGCGGCTTTCCTCTTCAATCCGGCGTGGGATGGGCCTATTTCGAAACCATGGATACGCCCCTCCCCTCGCCCTCCGCCGACGCACGGCTTGCCGGAACCCTATCGCGCTGGCTGACCGGCCCGCGCATCGGCGCCCTGCCGGCGCCCTCGGACCTGCCCTCCCCTGCGCTGTCGTTCGAATTCTTCCCGCCGAAGAATGACAAGCTGGAGGAGCAACTCTGGGCCTGCATCCGCCGGCTGGAACCACTGGCGCCGCGCTTCGTCTCGGTCACCTACGGCGCCGGGGGGACCACCCAGGCACGCACGCACGCGACCGTCGCCCGCATCGTCGCCGAAACCAGCCTGACGCCGGCCGCCCACCTGACCTGCGTGGGCGCCACGCGGGACGAGGTGGACGACGTCGCGCGGCAATACTGGGCCGCCGGTGTGCGCCACATCGTCGCCCTGCGCGGCGACCCGCCGGCGGGGGCCGATGGCTACACGCCGCATCCAGGCGGCTACGCCCAGGCGTCCGACCTGGTGGCAGGCCTGCTGCGAATCGCCCCCTTTGAGATCAGCGTCGGCGCCTATCCCGAAACCCACCCCACCGCGCTGTCGGCGGAAGCCGACATCGACAACCTCAAGCGCAAGATCGACGCGGGCGCCACCCGTGCCATTACCCAATACTTCTTCGACACAGAGGTCTTCCTGCGCTTCCTCGACCGCGCCATGGCGGCCGGCATCACTGTGCCGATCGTGCCGGGCATCCTGCCGGTGTCGAACTTCACGCAGGTGACACGATTCTCGGCCATGTGCGGCGCCTCGGTCCCCGATTGGATGGGCCGGCTGTTCGACGGGCTTGAGGACGACGCAGCAACCCGGGGCATGATCGCGGCCGTGGTCGCGGCGGAACAGGCACGGCTGCTGCAGGCCAACGGCGTGGACGAAATCCACTTCTACACGCTGAATCGGCCCGACCTGACCTACGCCATCAGCCACCTGCTCGGCGCGAGGCCCAGGCAGGGCTGACGGGGGCAGGGCTGACGGGGGCAGGGCAGACGGGCGTCCTTGCCTGAGCGGCGCCCTGGGGCTGAACCCCGGCGCCATGCGGCAGGCACCAAGCCCGCCGAATCTGGCCCGGAGAGGCAGCAGGGGCCGCGATGCCGCGCCCCGTTGGGCTGTTCGGCAAAACTGCGTCAGGGACGCAGTGCCCTGGCGTAGGCCAGCGTAACGCGGCTCAACACGCGGCCCGCACCTCCGCCACGGTGATCGCCGTGATGGGCCGGCGGCGCAGGACGCGCACCTGCGACCCACGCGGCGCGCAGAGCGCGGGATCGCTGTCGGCGCCGAACAGCGCAACGACCGGCGTTCCAAGCCCGGCCGCCAGGTGCGTAGGCCCGGTGTCGTTGCCGATGCAAAGGGCTGCGCCGCGCGTCACGGCGGCCAGTTCGCGCAGCGACGTCTTGCCGCAGAGATCCAGGCCGCCGATGGCGGCCGCCAGCGGGGCTTCGGCGGCGCTGCCGACGACCACGACCGGCATTAGCAAGGCCCGGGCCAGGGCCGCGAAGTTGTCGACCGGCCAGCGCTTGCCCGGCCGCCCGGCCGAGGCCCCGGGAACCAGCAGCGCATACTGTGGCGGCAGGGAAAAGCGCGAGAGGTCGGCGTCGAGCCAGTTTGTGTCGGGCGCCGGGTAGTCGGTGATTCCGGCCATTGCCAGCTGTTCGCGCTGGCGTTCCACCGTATGCATCGCATCGCGATCGGGGTTGGCATGGGGGTGGCTGGCACCGCTGCCGATGCCGGACCATTCTGCCGCCCCGGTCAGCAGCCGGTAGCGCGACGACCGGGCCGAGGTCTGCAGGTCATAGACCCGCGCAAAGCCCTGGCCGTGCAGCCAGCGCGCCAGGCTCAGCACGGCGGGGATGTCGCTCCAACCTGGCCTGCCATCGGCGCGGATCGCATCGAACCAGGGGCTGCCCGCCAGGAGTGCGGCATAGGGGGGCGTGGTCAGCAGGGTGATCACGGCACCGGGGTGATGCGCGCGGATGGCGGCGAAGGGGCCGAAGGCCTGCACCACATCGCCCAGGGCCGCGAGCTTGATGACCAGGATCCGCTCGGTCACGGCAGTTCCCGATAGACGTCCAGCGTGCGCGCCTGCATGGCGTCCCGCGTGTAGTCCCGCATCACCGCCGCGCGGGCGGCCGCCCCCATGGCGGCCTGGGCCTCGGCCGGCAGGGCCAGCGCGCGGGTGATGACAGCGGCGAGTGCGGCACCATCGCCAGGCAGGCTGCGAAAGCCGGTCAGCCCTTCCGCCACGGTTTCGCGCGGGGCGCCGAGGTCGGAGGCGATCACGATCCGCGCCATGGCCTGCGCCTCGATCACTGTGCGGCCAAAAGCCTCGGGGTCGGTGGAGGTGGGGCGCACCCACCCCGCCGATTCCAGGGGCGCCGG
>JBBQHE010000211.1:0-7641 GCA_038323655.1 Acetobacterales bacterium
GGACGAAGCGATAGAAGGCCAGGATTTTTGGCCGCAGCGCCCGGGAAATCAGCAGCGAGGCGACGGGGAAGTTCTCGCTGTCCGGCCCGCGCGTTGCCGGGCCGACGGCAACGCCCTGCTCAGTCGGGGTCACGCCGCGCCATTCGCCGGATAGGCACGCCCCTTCCAGCCCGCCGACAGGCCCAGCATGCTGCGCACCAGCGCGGTCCATTGGATCGCCAGCGCCACCAGCACCGTCAGCGGATGCAGCGGCACCGTCCACCAGGGCTCCCGCGCCCAGAGCGTGATCGCCGCCCGCATGGCAAAGGTCAGCGCCAGCGCCGCGATCGCATTCGGTTCCGGCAACAGGAACCAGGGCCAGAGATGCGCGCCGGCCAAGGCAAAGGTCCAGATCGGCAGGCCGATGGGCGTGGCCATGCCTTCCCGCGCGTTCTTGATGAAGCCGCTCCAGGACTGGGCGAAGCCCGCATACATGCGGCAGGTGGCGAGCGTGGCACCGCGCACCACCTCGGTCCGCAGGCCCTGCGCCCGCATGGCGCGGGCCAGCGCCAGGCCGTCATGCAGCACATGCCGCACCGCCGCATGGCCGCCGGCCGCGTCGTAGGCGCTGCGCGACACCAGCACCAACTGCCCGCAGGCGGCCGCCAGCGCCGGATGCCGCGTAAAGGCCCGCCCGCCGCCGGGCAGGTAGCCGATCAGCAGGTAGTTGATCAGCGGCACGGTCAGCGCCTCGCCCAGCGTGCCGATGTTCTGCCGCGGCACGCCGGTCACCATGCCGAGGTCCTGGGCCACGGCATGCGCCGCCATGGCGGCCGCGGCCGCGGGTTCCAGGCGCACGTCGGCGTCGATGAACAGCAGGTGCGTGCCGGTCGCGGCCTCGGCCAGGCGGGCGCAGGCATGCACCTTGCCGGTCCAGCCGGGCGGCAGGGCCGGCGCTTGCAGCAGTTTTACGCGCGGGTCCTTGGCGGCAAGGGCGCGCACGATGTCGGGGGTCGCATCGGTGCTGCCGTCGTCCATCACCAGCACCTCGACCAGCACGCCCGTGCTGGCCAGGGCGGCCAGGACGCAGGCCTCGATATTGGCGGCCTCGTCCCGCGCCGGGATCAGCACCGACACGCGCGTGCCCTCGGGCGGGCGGCCGCGCGGGGTGGCGATCAGCGCCAGGTTGATCGCCCCCAGCACCACCGGGATCAGCGCCAGTTCCAGCGCAAGCGGCAGCCAGTCGATCATGGTATCCTCGGATCATGCCGTGGGTCGAAGGACCGGCCGCCCGCCCAGGCGCGCGCACGGCGCCAGATGTCGTAGATGCCGCCCATTCCCTCCCGCCCCTGTTGCAGGGTGACGAAGCGTCCAGCATCGCGCGCCAAGGAGTCTTCCGCCAGACGGTCCATCACCGCATGCAGGGCCACCCCCATGGCGGCGGCGCGGTCGTCGCGGCTCATGGCCCGCAGGGTCTCGCCCGGGATGGGCTGCCCGAAGGCACACAGCAATTCGGCCTTGGGTTCCGACCAGAAGGGGTATTCCAGCGCCAGCGGCACGAAGACCGCACCGGGGGCGATTTCGGCCAGGCGCACCAGCCCCGGGCTGATCGGCTGCGGCCGCACCCGCGCATCCACGAAGCGCCCCGGCGCATTCATCCACAGCATGTGATGTGGATCGCCCAGGATCTGCCCCGCCATCCGCAGAAACCCGACCGCCCCCCGGGGAGAACCCTGTTCCACCGGAAAGGCGCCAAAGCGCTTCATGAAGCCGTAGCGGGCGAAGGCAGCGGCATCCATCGGCACGAAGATCGGCCGCGGGTGGAACAGTCGCTGCGCCAGCAGCGGGAACATCACCCCGTCCCACCAGGAGGGATGATTGGCGAAGACCACCAGCGGCGCGCCCGGTGCCACCTGCGGCATCCCCCAGGTGGCAACCCGCATCGCCCGCATCGCGGTCGCGGCGCGATAGCGGAACATGAAGCAGAAGAAGCGGAAATACGCATCCGACCGCAGAGCGACCGGGTCGGCATCCGGCGCTGGTCGGGGCTGACCCGCCCCCCCGTCCATGATCTACTCGGCAGCCATGGCCGGCAGGTCGACCGACCGGCGCCCGGCCAGGTCCGCGGCCTCGCTCATGCCGACCCCGCCGTGGTCGCGGTCCATGCTGTCGGCCGCGATCCAGCCCGACATCATCACCATCGGCATGCCCGGTCCCGGATGCGCGGCACCGCCGGCCAGATACAGACCCTTCACCGCCTTGCTGCGATTGCCCGGCTTGAAGGCGCCGAGGAAGGCGCCGTGGCTGGCCAGGCCATAGATCGCCCCGTCCAGCACCTTGTAGCGGTTGTGGATATCGACCGGCGTCAGGTGGCGCTCGGTGACGATGCGGCTTTCGATATCCTCCATCCCCGCCGTGCGCTTCAGCTTGTCGAGGATCTTTTGCCGGTAGGCCGGAAACATCCGGTTCCAGTCATGGTGCTTGCGCAGATAGGGCGTGTGGACGAGCACATAGAGCGCCTCGCCACCCTCCGGCGCCACGGACGGGTCCGAACCCGAGGGGGCCGCCAGATAGGCGGTCGGGTCCGGCGCCGGCTCGCCCTGCTTGTAGATCGCGTCGAACTCCTCCTCCGCATCGCGGGAGAAGACGAAGTCGTGGTGCGCCAGATGGTCGTAGCGCTTGTTCAGCCCGAGGTAGAGAACCACGCCGCTGCACGCGGGCTCGTGCTTCTCGCGGCTGTACTTCTGGGCCGGCTCGCCGCCCACCAGTTCGGTGTAGGTGCGGATCGCATCCATGTTGGAAATCACCGCATCGCAGGCAAAGCGTTCGCCGCCCGCGGTCACCGACTTCACCGCACCATTGGCGATTTCCAGCGCGGTGACTTCGGTGGACGGGCGCAGGTCGGCGCCCAGGTCGCGTGCCAGTTTTTCGAGCCCCACGGCCACCGCGCGGGTGCCGCCGACCGGATACCAGACGCCTTCGGAGGACTGCATGTCGCCGATCGAGCACAGCACCGCCGGCGCGAGGTAGGGATTGCTGCCGACATACTGGCAGAAGTGGTCCAGCATCTGCGCCAGGCGTTCATCCGGCACCTTGCCGCGGATGATTTTTGCGACCGTCTGGCCCATGCGCAGCGACAGCACATCCTTCAGCGTATTCGGCTGCAGGTTCTGCTTCCAGTCGATGGTGTCGGTCACACCCTCGACCGACTTCCAGAAGAAGAATTTTTCGGACACGCCATGCAGGTGCTTGGCGATGCGCTGGAACGACTTGTAGCCATCGCCCAGGCCGCGGCCGGGGGCGAAGGCATCCATGGCGGCCGCACCTGCCTCGGCCCCCTCCATGAGGTCGATCTGGCTGCCGTCCTCGAAGAAGCAGCGCCATTGCGGGTCGAGGCGAATGAGCGGGATCGCGTCTTCCTGGCGCCGCCCGGCCTCGGCGACGATCCGGCGCAGCACGCGCGGCACGGTCAGGATGGTCGGGCCCATGTCGAAGCGGAAGCCGCCGGCGCCTTCCGGGTTCGGCAGGTTCAGCACCGCGGCCTTGCCGCCCAGCCATTCATTCTTGTCGAACAGCGTGACCTGGTGGCCGCGCGCCTGCGCCACGACGGCGGCGGCCAGCCCGGCAAGCCCGCCACCGATGATGACAACATTGGCACCCATCGGGCGATTCCCTTTTCTATTCCGCGGCCAGCGAGGGCCGGGGTGCTGCAGTCAGCGGTGCATCGGCGACGCCCAGGTCATCCATCAACAGGTTCGCGGTGATCCGCGCGCCTTCGTAGATGACGGGCAGCCCACTGCCCGGATGCGTGCCTCCACCCACGAGATACACGCCCTGCACTTCGGAAAAGCGGTTGCGCGGGCGGAAGGACAGCATCTGACGCAAATCATGCGTCAGGTTGAAGGTGGCGCCGTAGCCGACGGTATAGTCATCCTGCCAATCCTGCGGCGTCACGATTTTTTCGTACCGGATGCGGGCGCGGATATCGCCCAGGCCGAGCGCCGAAAGCCGGTCCAGCGCGAGTTCGCGATACCGCGCGGTCTCCGAGGCCCAGTCGGCGCCGTTCCGCAGGTTCGGCACCGGCACCAGCATATACAGCGTGGAATGCCCGGGGGGCGCCATGCTGGGGTCGGTCGCCGTCGCGTTCTGCACATAGAGCGAGGGAACCTCCGGGATCACCCCGCCCTCCACCTGGGCGATGTTTTCCCGGTAGTCCTCGCTCAGCAAAACGGTGTGGTGCGCGAGGTCGAGCGGCCCCTCGATGCCGAGGTAGAGCATGAAGGTGGAGCAGGAATACCGCGCGTCGGCGATGCGCTTGTCGTTCCAGTGCTTGCGCGAGGCGTTGGGGATCAGCTTCGGCACCGCATGGGCGAAGTCGGCATTGACCACCACCGCATCCATCGCGATCGACCGGCCACCGACTTCGACGCCCGTCGCGCGCTTGCCGGTGATGGTCACCCGATCGACCGGGCTGTCGTAGCGGATATCCACGCCCAGCTCGGTCGCGACCCGCGCCATGGCGCCCGACACCGCCCCGCAGCCGCCGATCGGGTGGAACACGCCGTGTTCGTATTCCAGGAAGGACAGGATGGTGAACAGCGAAGGGCAGCGGAACGGCGACATGCCGAGGTACTTGGTCTGGAAGCTGAAGGCCAGGCGCACCCGCGGGTCGCGGAAATGCCGGTTCAGGTCCGAATCCACCGTCAGATGCGGCTTCATCAGGTGCAGCGCCTTCAGCATATCCGCCTGCAGCCATTCGGAATGGCCGTTGAACGGCCGTTCCAGCAGCGGGCGGAAGGCTTCCAGCTTGGCGCGGTTCGCCGCCATGAAGGTGCGGAAGCCGCCCGCGTCGCCGGGCGACAGCTTGGCGATCTCGGCTTCCATCCGGGCGATGTCGGGCGTCGCATCCAGCACCGTGCCGTCGCCTTCGAACACCAGGCGATACAGCGGGTCGAGCTGGATCATCTCGACCTCATCCTCCAGCCGCCGGCCGCAGGCCGCGAAGACTTCCGAAAGGATTCGCGGGTAGAGGAAGAAGGTCGGCCCCAGGTCGAAGCGGTAGCCTTCCGGCGTCGTCAGGGTCCGGGTGCGGCCACCGGGCACGCTGTCCTTCTCGAACAGCGTCACTTTCACGCCGCGGGCAGCGAGGAGCATGGCCGCCGCCAACCCCCCGGGGCCAGCACCGATTACGGCGACGTGGTTGCGCTGCTGTTGCAGGGCGGGGGCGGTGAGGGGCGCGTTCATGCGCGATCGTTGCCAGTCATCGCGACCTTAGTTGCGCCGCAGCGCCCCGGACGCAAGGGTTCGCGTGCAGGGTCACGCATGGATCGCCTCCGCCGACAGGGCCAGGGCGCGCGGCAACAGGCGCCGCGTGTAGAAAGCGCAGGCCTCCGTGTGCCTCGGATCGGCCGCCGCCGCCCGGGCCAGCATCCCCGCCCCCAGCACCCAGCCGCAGGCATCGAGGAAGGGCGCCGCCCCGCCGGCCCCGCCCGCGCCCAGCATATGCGGTATCGCCTGTTCCACGGCGGCGGCGGCGGCGGCGGCGCCGGGGGCCACCGCCACCGTCTCGGCCAGCAAGGCCCGCAGCAAGGCGCCGCCGTCGCGGGAAAGTTTCCGCTGCACCAGGTCCAGCGCCTGGATGCCGTTGGTGCCCTCATAGATCGGGGCGATTCGCGAATCGCGCAGCACCTGGGCGGCACCCGCGTCCTCGCAGAACCCCATCCCGCCATGGACCTGAACGCCGAGGCTGGCATTGGCCACCCCGCGATCGGTGCACCAGGCTTTGACGATCGGGGTCAGCAGGGCCAGGCGCTCGGTCGCCGCCGCATCGCCCAACAAGGCGGCGCGGTCGATGCAGGCCGAGGCCTCCAGCGCCAGCAGCCGCCCGGCGAGCGTCACGCTGCGCATTTCCGTCAGCATCCGCGCCACGTCGGGGTATTCCGCGATGGGTTGCCCGCCCTGGTCGCGCCCGGCGGCGTAACTCTCGGCGAGCGCCAGCGCCCTTGCCCCCTGGCCCACGCCCTGGATGCCGACGCCGAGCCTGGCCGCGTTCATCATGGCAAACATCGCCGGCAGGCCGCGATGGGGGGCGCCGATCAACTCGGCCGCCGCGCCCTCGAACAGCATGATGCAGGTCGGGCTCGCATGGATGCCCATCTTGTGTTCGAGGCCGCCGCAGGCGACGGCATTGCGCCGCCCGTCGGCCAGGGTGCGCGGGGCGGCGAACAGGCTGATGCCGCGCGACCCCGGCGGCGCATCCGGCAGCCTGGCCAGGACCAGGTGCAGGATGTTTTCGGCCAGGTCATGCTCGCCCCAGGTGATGTAGATTTTTTGGCCATGGAGCCGGTAGCCGCCGGCGCCGTCGGGTTCCGCCCGGGTGCGGATCGTGGACAGGTCGCTGCCGGCCTGGGGTTCGGTCAGGCACATGGTCCCGGTCCAACGGCCGGCCGAAAGATGCGGCAGCCAGCGTTCGGCCTGGTCCGGGGTTGCATGATGCGCCAGCAGGTCGATGGCGCCGGCCGTCAGCAAGGGCCCCAGCATGAAGGCCATGTCGGCCGCCGAGCACAATTCCTGCACCGCCGACCACAGCGCATGCGGCAGCCCCTGCCCGCCATGCGCCTCGGGGGCGGAGAGCGACTGCCAGCCGCCCTCGATCCATTGGGCATAGAGCGGGCCATAGGCCGGGGGCACGCGGACCACGCCGTTTTCCAGCCGCGCGCCGTGCCGGTCGGCGGCCTGCCAGCCGGGGGCGATGGCTTCGCGGGCAAAACGGTCCGCCTCGCGGATCACCGCCTCGATGTCGGCGGCCTCCAGCGGGGCGCCGCCGGCGGCAGTCAGTGCGGGCAGGTCGATGATGGCGTTCAGCCCGAGGATCAGGTCATCGGCGGCGGTGGTCATGCCCAGATCCTTTGTGTGGGGGCCGGGGCCTGGCCCGCGGCCCATGCCGCCAGCCCGTCCTGCCCGCTGGCGACGGCCAGGCCCAGCAGGGCGCCGAACTTGAAGCCATGGCCCGAAAACCCCGACATCACGGTGGTGGCGGGGCCGAGCGGCTCGACAATGAAGCGTTCCTGCGGTTCCACGTCATAGTAGCAGGCCTCGGCCCCCCGGAGGCGGTAGCGACCGAAATCCCGCAGCCGGGGGCGGACGAAGGCCAGGACCTCCTCGACCTCGGCAGGCGTGGCGGTGCGGTCGTCCTCGGCATCCCCGACCAGCGAAAAGCGATGGTCGCCGACCTTCAGCGGCGTGCCCGCGACCGGGGGCACGGCGTAGAAACCACCTTTCTCCGCCTCGTCGAAGGACGGCAGGTCGAGCAGCATCGGCGCCCCCTCCCACAGCCCCGGCGGCGGATCGAGGTAGACCACGACCTGGCGGGAGGCGGTGACGCGCGGGGCGATCTGCGGGATCAGCCGCGGCGCCCAGGGGCCGGCGGCCAGCACCAGCCGGTCGGCGGTGCGGGTGGTGCCATCGGCCAGCGCCAGGGTCGCGCGCTGCGGATCGACGTCCGTGACCCGCGCGCGTTCAAACACCACGCCCCTGGAAGCCAGGTGGCTGGCGAGTGCCGCGACGATCCGGTCGGCCAGCAGCACACCGCCGGCCGCGAGCGCATAGGCGGCGTGCAGGCCCTCCGGCGCCAGCGCCGGGCAAAGGGCGATGGCCTCGGCC
>JBBQHE010000212.1:0-7636 GCA_038323655.1 Acetobacterales bacterium
CGCTTCGCCTGCCCGGTCAGCGGCTTCACGATCGAGGAGATCGAGCCCCGACTGTTCTCCTTCAACTCGCCGCAGGGCGCCTGCCCCGCCTGCGATGGCTTGGGCACCGAAAGTTTCTTCGATCCCGCCATGGTCGTGCCCGATGACGACAAGACCCTGTCGAGCGGCGCGATCGCGCCCTGGTCCGGCACCGCCGCCAGCCCCTACTACGACCAGACGCTGGAAAGCTTGGCGCGGCAATTCAAGGCGCCGTTGACCGCGGCCTGGGGCAGCCTGCCGGCCGCCTTCCGGCAGGTGGTGCTGCATGGCACGGGGTCGGAGATCGTCACCCTGCGCTACAAGGACGGCTTGCGCGCCTACGAGGTGAAGAAGCCTTTTGAAGGCGTGATCCCGAACCTGGAACGCCGCCTGCGCGAGTCGGACAATCCCTGGGTGCGCGAGGACCTGGGCCGCTACCAGGCTGACAAGCCGTGCCACGCCTGCGGCGGCTTCCGACTCAAGCCCGAATCGCTGGCGGTGAAGGTCGCCTCCTGTTCCATCGGCGAGGCGTCCGAACTGTCGATCCGCGACGCCGACGCCTGGTTCCGCACGGTCGAGGCAACGCTGACGCCGCAGCGCGCCACCATCGCGCGGCGAATTCTGCGCGAGATCACCGACCGGCTGCGCTTCCTGGTCGATGTGGGCCTCGACTACCTCAGCCTCTCCCGCGCCTCGGCGACGCTGTCGGGCGGGGAGAGCCAGCGCATCCGCCTGGCCTCTCAGATCGGCAGCGGGCTGACGGGGGTGCTCTATGTGCTCGACGAGCCCAGCATCGGCCTGCACCAGCGCGACAATGAACGGCTGCTGACCACGCTGCGGCGCCTGCGCGACCTGGGCAATACCGTGCTGGTGGTGGAGCATGACGAGGATGCCATCCGCCAGGCGGATCATCTGCTGGACATCGGCCCTGCGGCCGGCATGGCCGGTGGCCAGGTTATCGCGCAAGGCACGCCTGCCGAGGTCGCGGCCAATCCGGCCAGCCTGACCGGTGCCTATCTTTCCGGCCGGCGCCGAATCGAGTTGCCGGAAGCGCGCCGCAAGCCCGACCCCAAGCGGATGCTGCGGGTGGTGAATGCGACCGGGAACAACCTGCACAATGTCTCCGCCAGCATTCCGCTGGGGGTGATGACCTGCGTCACCGGAGTATCCGGCGGCGGCAAGTCCACGCTGGTGATCGAGACGCTATACAAGGCTGCGGCTCGCCGGCTGATGGGCTCGGGCACCGTCCCCGCGCCGCATGAGCGGATCGAGGGGCTGGAGCATCTCGACAAGATCATCGACATCGACCAATCGCCGATCGGCCGCACGCCGCGTTCCAACCCCGCGACCTATACCGGGCTTTTCGCGCCGATCCGTGACTGGTTCAGCGAACTTCCCGACTCACGCGCCCGCGGCTACAAGCCCGGTCGCTTCAGCTTCAACGTCAAGGGCGGGCGCTGCGAGGCCTGCCAGGGTGATGGCGTGCTGAAGATCGAGATGCACTTCCTGCCCGATGTCTACGTCACCTGCGACACCTGCAAGGGCAAGCGCTACAATCGCGAAACGCTGGATGTGAAGTTCCGCGGCAAGTCCATCGCCGATGTGCTGGAAATGACGGTGGATGAGGGCGCCGCTTTCTTTTCGGCGGTGCCGGCGATCCACGACAAGCTGAAGACGCTGTCCGAAGTCGGGCTAGGCTATATCCGCCTCGGCCAGCAGGCGACGACGCTGTCGGGCGGCGAGGCGCAGCGCATCAAACTGGCCAAGGAATTGTCGCGCCGCGCGACGGGCCGCACGCTTTATATCCTCGACGAACCCACGACCGGGCTGCATTTCGAGGATGTTCGGAAGCTGCTGGAAGTACTGCAGGCGCTGGTGGAAACCGGCAACACCATTGTCGTGATCGAGCACAATCTGGAAGTCATAAAGACCGCCGACTGGATCCTGGACCTGGGGCCCGAGGGCGGCCAGGGCGGTGGGCATATCGTCGGCGAAGGCACGCCGGAAACGATCGCCGCCATTCCTGGCAGCCACACCGGACGGTTCCTAGCCCCGCTGCTGCCGGCGGCGAAGAAGCGTCGGCGCGCATAATCCTGGACAGAAGCCAGCGCGGTCTGGCAACCTACCAACGCTTCGCAAGCAATAACCGATAAGGCGCGAGGCACACCCCAACCTGCGGCTGCGGCCGCAAACACACAGGTGTGTCTCATGCTCATGCCAGCTCGCGCCGCCCTTGGCTATCTCCGCCGCCGACGTCTTGTCGGTGCCTCCATGGTCGCCCTTGGTCCGCGTATTGTCGCCGCGCAAACGCCCTGGCCCGATCGTCCGGTCCGGCTGCTGACCACGCTGCCGGCCGGCAACGCCTCGGACGTCGTGCTGCGCGCCATCAGCGCTGATCTGCTGGCGCATTTCGGCCGCCCTTTCCTGATCGAGCCACGCCCCGGGGGCGGCGGCACGATCGCTGCCCTGGCCGTGGCGCAATCGACCGATGGGCATACGCTCGGCGTCATGCAGGGCGGGCCGACGACCACGGCGCGTGCGCTGAACCCTGGCCTCGCCTACGATCCCGCCAGCGCCTTCGCGTCGATCTCGCTGGTCCTCCGGACCGGCTTCGTCTTCGCCGCGGCCCCGGGGCTGCCGGTCAAGGACCTGGCCGGCCTAGTCGCCCATGCGCGCGCCCATCCCGGCCAGCTCTCCTATGGCTCGATCGGCCCCGGCACGGTCACCCACCTGGCCATGGAAGAGTTCAAGGCACGCCATGGGCTGGACATCGCGCATGTCAGCTATCGCGGCTTCGGCCCGATGGCGCTGGATCTTGCAGCTGATCGCATCCACTGCGGGCTCAACACCTACTTCAGCGCCCTGCCGTTCGTGCAGGACGGTCGCCTGCGCGCGCTTGCCGTAACCGGTGCCGTCCGCGTCCCGTCCTTCCCCGATATCCCGACGGTGGCCGAGGCCGGCGAGCCCGAGGCCGAGTGTTTCGGCTGGACCGGCATCGTCGCCCCCGCCGGCTTCCCGTCCGACCGCGCCCGCAGCATCGCCGAGGTGATCCGCAAAGCCCTGTCCCGGCCGGACAGTCGCGCCGGGCTGGAAGCCCAGGGGCTGGAATTCGTCGCCAGCACGCCGGAGGCGTTCGCCGCCTTCCAGGCCTGCGAGGCGTCGCGCTGGAGTGCGGTGATCGAACGCCTGGGTCTGCGGCTGAGCGACTGAACCGCTGCGTCAGCAACGCGGCGGGGCGACACGCACCTGGCCGCGCGGTGCCGCGACCGTCACGCCCCGCGCCAGCCCGCAGAACGGTTCCTGGCCCCGCTGCTGCCGAAGCCACGGGCCAGGAAGCGGGCGTGACCCTGCGGGCCAGGGTCATGGGGTCATCGGCTGCCGCGCCGGGCGGTCAGATGATCTTGCCGACGCGCAGCAAAGCGATTTCCTCCGCCGTAAGCCCCAGCAGGTCGCGCAGCACTTCATCCGTGTGCTGCCCCAGCAGGGGCGCCGCGCTGCGATAGGTCGGCGGCGTCGCCGACAGGCGTACCGGATTGGCGATCACCTTCACCATCTCGCCCGAGGCATGCGGCATGTCCACCACCACGCCGCGCGCCTGCACATGCGGATCGGCGAAAACCTGCTCCAGCGTGTTGATCGGCCCGCAGCCGATACTGGCCGCTTCCAGCGCATTCACCCAGTCGGTCGTGCTGCGCGCCTGCATCACCGGCGTCAGCGTCGCGGTCACCAGCGCGCGGTTCTCGACCCTCGCGGCGTTGGTGGCAAAGCGCGCATCGGCCAGCAACGCCTGCTGCCCCGTCACCTCGCAAAAGCGCTGGAACGTGGGGTCGTTGCCGACCGACAGCACGATGTAGCCATCGGCGGTCGGGAAGACCTGATAGGGCACGATGTTCGGATGCTGGTTGCCGAGCCGGGGCGGATTTTCGCCGGTCGCCAGGTAGTTCATGCCCTGGTTGGCCAACCAGGCGACATGCGTGTCGAGCATGCCGATGTCGATCCGCTGCCCCTGCCCCGTCGCGTGGCGGTGCCGCAGTGCCGCCAGGATGCCGATGCAGCCGTACAGTCCGGCGAACAGGTCGGCGACGGGAATGCCGACCTTCTGCGGCAGGCCATCGGGTTCCCCGGTCAGCGACATCACTCCGCCCATCGCCTGGATCAGGCTGTCGTAGCCCGGGCGCGGCGCATAGGGGCCGGTCTGGCCGAAGCCGGTGATCGAACAGTAGATCAGCCGCGGATGGCTGTCCTTCAGCTCGTCCCAGCCCAGGCCGTACTTGCCCAGCGCCCCGACCTTGAAGTTTTCCACCAGCATGTCGCAGGAAGCGAGCAGCCCGTGGATGATCTGCTGGCCCGCCTTCTGAGAAATATCGACCGTCAGCGATTTCTTGTTGCGATTGACGCCGACGAAATACGCCGACTCGCGCGTATTGGGCACATAGGGCGGGGCGAAGGCACGGGTATCGTCGCCCGCCCCTGGTCGTTCGATCTTGATCACCTCGGCGCCGAGGTCGCCCAGCATCTGGGTGCAGGTCGGCCCGGCCAAAACGCGGGTCAGGTCCAGAACGCGAAGTCCAGTGAGTGGTCCCGGGGCGGCTTCGGTCATGCTATAGCCTCGCGCTCTTGCGGGGGCTCGTCCCCCGGTTCATGTGTCGCGCGGGCTGATAGCCCCCACGGTGCCGCTGCGAAAGGGCCGCACCCGAAAGCCCGGAGGAATGGACATGCTCGATCACCCCCGCCACCCAACGCCCGAGGCCCCGACCGCAGATCCCTTTGCCCTGGCGCGGGCGATCAGCGGCCTGCATTTCATCGGCGGGCGCTATGTGCCGGCGCGGACGGGGCTGACCTTCCCCGTGGTCAACCCGGCCACCGGGGCCGAGGTCGGCACCGCGGCCGAAGGCGATGCGACCGACGTTGATGCGGCGGTGCAGGATGCCGCCCGCGCCCAAAAGGTCTGGGCCAAGGTCCCGGCCCGCAAGCGCGGCGCGCTGGTTTATCAATGTGCTGCCCTGCTGCGCGCCCATCAGGATGAACTCGGCCGCCTGATCGCGCTCGAAACCGGCAAGGCGCTACGCACGGAAAGCCGCGTCGAGGCCGGGGTGGTCGCCGATATCTTCGAATTCTTCGGGGGCTTAGGCGGCGAGTTGAAGGGCGAAAGCGTGCCCTTCGCCCCCGATGTCCTGTCGGTGACCATTCGCGAACCGCTCGGCGTGGTGGGTGCGATCATCCCGTGGAACGTGCCCATGTTGCTGATGGCGCTGAAAATCGCGCCCGCGCTGGTCGCCGGCAACACCGTCGTGGTGAAGTCGGCCGAGGAAGCGCCGCTGGCCGTGCTGCGCATCTGCGAATTGCTGAACCGCATCCTGCCGCCGGGCTGTTTCAACATGCTCTCGGGCCAGGGGCCGGAATGTGGCGCGCCGCTGGTCGCGCACCCGCTGGTGAAGAAAGTAACTTTTACGGGCAGCGTCGAGACGGGCAAGATCGTCGCGCGGGCAGCGGCCGAGAAGCTGGTGCCGGTCACGCTGGAACTCGGCGGCAAGTCGCCGATGATCGTCTTCGCCGACTGCGACTTCGACAAGACGTTGTCGGGCGCGCTGACCTCCATGCGCTTCACGCGGCAGGGCCAGTCCTGCACCGCCGCCAGCCGCATCTACGTCGAGAGGCCCATCTTCGACCGCTTCGTGGCCGAGATGAAGACCCGCGTGGATGCCATGGTGATGGGCGACCCGTTGGACGAGGCGACCGACATCGGCACCATCATCAGCAAGGGCCAGTTCGAGAAGGTGCAGGGCTTCATCGCCGAGGGCCGGGCAACGGCCGGCGCGGTGGCGCTGGACTGCAGCGCGATGCCGACCGACCCCGCGATGCGGAAGGGGCTGTTCATGCGCCCGGTCATCTTCACCGGGCTGGACGCGACCTCCCGCCTGGTGCGCGAGGAAATCTTCGGCCCCGTCACGGTCATCCAGCCCTTTGATGACGCCGAGGCGGTGCTGGCCGCGGCGAACGACAGCGACTATGGCTTGGCGGCGTCGCTGTGGACCAACAACCTCAAGGTTGGGCTTGATCTGGCCCACAGGCTCGAAGCCGGGCTGGTGCAGATCAACCAGAACCTGGTGGTGCAGGCCAACCTTTCCTACGGCGGGGTGAAGTCCTCGGGCCTTGGCAAGGAAGCCTCGCTCGAAGCGATGCTGGAACATTTTACCCACAAGAAGACAATCATGGTGAATATGAGCTGATGTCGTCCTCCCTGGATCTGAGCGGAAAGACCACCGCCGAGTTGCGTACGCTCATCGCCAACGCCGAAAGGGTCCTGGCCGATGCCAGGGCCCCCGCCGCGCGGCACGCGATGGCCGAAGCCCTGGCGACCGCAGCCCGGGTGCAGCTGGCGGCCAAGGCGCCGAAGCCCCCGGTGCGCGCCAATGCCAAGCCTTCGGTGGTGCGGGATCTCGCCAAGGAAGGCTGTGCGACCATCGCGGATGCGGTGGCGCTGCTGGCCAAGGAATTCGACCTGACCGAAGCGACCGCGAAGGCCGACACCAAGCAGCCGCATGCGGCGCTGGGCAAGGACGGCAAGGCCAAGGTCGGCGGGGCTGAGAAGGCGGGGCTGGCGGCGATCGATCGCTACACCTCGTACCGCCGCGGGCAGGAGGTGGCGGTGCTGCGCCTGATCCTTCCGGCAGGGCGGACCGACGGCATCGATGCGCTGTGGGAAGCGGGCACGCGCAAGACCGGGTCCGAAAAGGTCGCCGGCGAGGAAGGCGCGCTCGGCACCGTCTACTCCGGCAGCGACCCCACGCAGGCGATCAACGCCTATCGCGGCCTGCTCGTGCGGCTCGCGCCGAAGCGCTGAAGGCCCAGGTCCGGCCACAGGCCGGGCCTGCGACGCCACCGTTGCGGCACGGCGTTTGCCATCCCGACGTTATCGGACCGATCCGACGCCCTGTCTGTGCATCACGCACGGTTCTTGGGCGCCGTCGCGGTCATTGTGATGACAGGGAGTGCAGCATGTTCAACCGCCGCCATCTTTTGAGCCTGAGCGCTGGCGCCCTCGCCGCCCCGCGCCTGGCCAGTGCGCAGGGTGGTGCCTGGCCGACCCGCGGCTCGATCCGCCTGGTCGCGCAGTTCCCGCCAGGCGGGCTGGTGGATACCATCGCCCGGCTGATGGCGCCGTCCCTGGGCCAGGCGCTGGGCCAGACCGTCGTGGTGGAAAACCGCGCCGGGGCGGGCGGGGTGATCGGCACCGACTTCGTCGCCAAGCAGCCGGCCGATGGCTATACCTTGCTGGTCAGCCACGCCTCGGTGCAGGTGTTCTCGACCGCCACCATGCCGACGCTGCCCTTCGACCCGATCAACGACTTTACCCACCTGGGCATGCTGGTCGAGGCGTCGAACGTGCTGCTGGTGCGGGCCAATTCGCCCTACCAGACCCTGGCGCAGTATCTGGAGGCGGCGAAGACCCGGCCGGTCCGCTACGGGTCCTCGGGCATCGGCTCGGCGCCGCATCTGCTAGGCGCGATGCTGTCGAGCGAGGCTTCGGCGCCGAACCTGGAGCATGTGCCCTATCGCGGCAGCGCGCCGGCGATGCAGGACCTGCTGGCCAACCAGATCGAGAGCATGATCGACC
>JBBQHE010000213.1:0-7617 GCA_038323655.1 Acetobacterales bacterium
CGGTGCAGCGCCTCGGTCCAGAGCCGCACCGCCAACCCGGGTGCTGTGCGCCCCGCGCGGCCCGCGCGCTGGTCGGCGGCGGCGCGGCCGATGCGCACCGTCGCCAGCCGCGAAAGCCCCGTCCCCGGGTCCAGCCTTGGCGCGCGGCGATAGCCGCCATCGACCACGATCCGCACGCCGGGCACGGTCAGGCTGGTCTCGGCGATGCTGGTCGCCAGCACGATCTTGCGCCGGTCGGCGGGGGCCAGGGCGCGGTCCTGCTCGGCCGGCGGCAATTCGCCGTGCAGCGGCAGCACCAGCGCATCCACCCCGGCCAGGCGTTCCTGCGTGCGGCGGATTTCGCCCCAGCCGGGCAGGAAGGCCAGCACATCGCCAGGGTGCTCGCGCATCGCGTCGCGGATCGCGCCGGCCATGGCTTCCGGCAGGTCGCGCAACTCGGCCAGGTCGCGCGTGCGGTGTCGCAGGGTGACGGGATGCGCGCGGCCCATGCTCTCGATCATCGGCGTGTCGGGGCCGAGCAGGGCGGCGAAGGCCACCGCATCCAAGGTCGCGCTCATCACCAGCAGCCGCAGTTCCGGCCGCAGGGCGCGTTGCAGGTCCAGGCACAGGGCCAGGCCCAGGTCGGTGTCGAGGTGGCGTTCATGCGCCTCGTCGAAAAACACCGCCGCGACGCCTTCCAGCCCCGGGTCCGATTGCAGGCGACGGACCAGCAGCCCCTCGGTGATCACCTCCACCCGCACGCCAGGGCCGCCGGCGCGGTCCAGCCGCGTGGCGAGGCCAATGGTCTGGCCGAGCGGCTCGCCCAGCAGCGCCGCCATGCGGTTGGCGGCGGCGCGGGCGGCGATGCGGCGGGGTTCCAGCACCAGGATGCGGCCCGTGGCCCAGGCCTCGTCGCGCAAAGCCAGCGGCACCAGCGTGGTCTTGCCCGCGCCCGGGGGCGCCACCAACACGGCATTGGGGCCGGCGGCCAGGGCGGCCCGCAAGGCAGGCAGCGCCTCGGCGACCGGCAGGTCGTGCGGCAGCGCTATGGTCACGCCCCCGGGAAAGCCACCGCCGCCCGACCTAGCCCGCCATAGGCATCGAGCATCCGCTCCCGCCACGCCCAGACGGGGTCAGAGGGTTCCAGCAGCGGAAAGGCGCTGACGCAGCGCGCCCACTGAAAACCGCCGAACAGGATGTGGTCGGCATAGGCCGGCGCCGCCCCGGCCAGGAACGGCTGCGCGCGCAGCACCAGCCGCATCGGCAGCAGGCTGTCGCGGAAGCCCACGACCCTGGTCTCCCGCCCCGCGACGACCTCGGCCAGCGGCATGCCGAAGCGCGCCTCCCGGCTTTGCTGGAAATACGCCCGGTCGCGTTCGATCAGCACGGCGGGGATGTCCGCCACCACCAGCCGGGCGATGCCGGCCATCTGCACCGCATCGGCGAAGGCGTTGACGAAGCGGGCGAGCGCCTGGCCGCCCGGCCCGCCGAACAGGCTGGGGGCCTCGGGGTAGGTCGCTTCCAGCCATTCGGCGATGGCGAAGGATTCCACCAGGCTGCCGCCCGGGTGTTCCAGCAACGGCACCTTGGTATGCGGCGCGATGGCCTCCCGGTCCGTGAAACGCCAGGGGATGGTTTCCACCGCCAGCCCCTTGTGCGCGATCGCCAGGCGCGTGCGCCAGCAATAGGGGCTGAAGCGCCGCGAGGCGTCTTCACCCGCCAGGTCCCAAAGTCGCAAGCCCATTCGTCACCTCCGTCGGCACCTGTATGCTGCCTGGCAACAGGGGGAAGCAAATGCCCGATACCGTGCTGCTCGCGCTCGATCAGGGCACCACCTCCACCCGCGCCATGGTTTTTGGTGCCGATCTGCAACCCCGGGCCACGGCGCGCATCGCCCTGCCCCAGCACTACCCGGCCTCGGGCTGGGTGGAGCATGCACCCGAGGACCTGATCGCCCATGGCATCGCCACCTTGAAGGAGGTGCTGGCGACCACCGGCGACGCCCGCGTGGCGGGTCTCGGGCTGACCAACCAGCGGGAGACCACCCTGCTGTGGGACCGCGCGACGGGGCGCGCCTTGCACCGCGCCATCGTCTGGCAGGACCGGCGCACGGCGCCGCTCTGCGACCGGCTGCGCGCCGAAGGGGCCTCGGGGCTGGTTGCCCGGCGCACGGGATTGCTGCTCGACCCCTATTTCAGCGCGACGAAACTCGCCTGGCTGCTGGACGAGATTCC
This sequence comes from Acetobacterales bacterium, assembly GCA_038323655.1. Lineage (GTDB taxonomy): Bacteria > Pseudomonadota > Alphaproteobacteria > Acetobacterales > Acetobacteraceae > Humitalea. The sequence continues at coordinate 2,214 of JBBQHE010000213.1, forward strand.
CGGCGCGCGGGCCGCGGCCGAGGATGGGCTACTGTGCTTCGGCACGGTCGATACCTGGCTGCTTTGGCACCTGACCGGCGGGCGTGTGCATGCGACCGATGCGACCAACGCCGCACGCACCATGCTGTTCGACATCACGGCCGGCTGTTGGGACCCCGAGCTGCTGCGCCTGTTCAACATTCCCGAATCGCTGCTGCCGGAAGTGCGCGACTGCGCCGCCGACTACGGCACCACCGACCCCGCCGTGCTGGGGGCCGCCATCCCGATCCGCGGCATCGCCGGCGACCAGCAGGCGGCGACGCTGGGCCAGGCCTGCTTCATGCCGGGCATGGTGAAATCCACCTACGGCACCGGCGGCTTCGCGGTGATGGTGACGGGCGACGCGCCGGTGCCCTCCAACAATCGGCTGCTGACGACCATCGCCTGGCAGATCGCGGGCCGGCGGACCTATGCGCTGGAAGGCACGATCTTCATCGCCGGCGCCGCAGTGCAGTGGCTGCGCGACGGGCTTGGCGTGATCGCGGCGGCCGAGGACAGCGGCGTGCTGGCGGCCCGGGCCGATCCCGCCCAGTCGGTGACCATGGTGCCGGCCTTCGTCGGCCTCGGCGCGCCCTGGTGGGATTCGGAAGCGCGGGGCGCCATCTTTGGCCTGAACCGCAACACCGGCCCGGCCGAACTCTGCCGCGCCGCCCTGGAAAGCGTGGCCTTCCAGACCCGGGACCTGCTGGTTGCCATGGCGGCTGACATGGCCGATGCCGCGGCCCGCGGGACAGGGCATGCGGTGATACCCACCGTTCTGCGCGTCGATGGCGGCATGAGCGCCAGCGATTGGACCATGCAATGCCTGGCCGACATCCTGGGGGCACCGGTCGATCGGCCCGTGGTGCAGGAAACCACAGCACTCGGGGCGGCCTACCTGGCCGCGGTCCAGGCCGGGCTGCAACCCGCGCCGGGCGGGGTCGGAGCCGGAGCCAACTGGCGCCTGCAACACCGTTTCGCCCCCACCCTGCCGGCCGAGGAAGCGGGCCGCCGCCATGCGCGCTGGACCGAGGCTGTGCGGCGCACACTCGGGATGTGATGTAGGCTGCTGCCTGACGAACTGCAGGAGCCACCATGCCGGCGCATCACACGCCTCTTATTGCGATGATCGCCGCAGGCCTCGTGCTCGCCTTCATCTTCGGGCTGCTGGCGCATCGGCTGCGGGTGTCGCCGCTGGTGGGCTACCTGCTGGCGGGCGTGGTGGTGGGCCCCTTCACGCCGGGCTTCGTCGCCGACCAGGGCATGGCGAACGAATTGGCCGAGATTGGCGTGATCCTGCTGATGTTCGCCGTCGGCCTGCATTTTTCGCTGAAGGATCTGCTGTCGGTGCGCGCCATCGCGGTGCCCGGCGCGCTGGTGCAGATCACCGCCGCCACGCTGCTCGGCATGGCGCTGGCCTGGGCCTTCGGATGGAGCCTCGGGGCCGGGCTGATCTTTGGCCTGTCGCTGTCGGTCGCCAGCACCGTCGTGCTGGTCCGTTCGTTGCAGGAACGCCGCCTGCTGGACAGCGACCGCGGCCGCATCGCCGTGGGCTGGCTGGTGGTCGAGGACCTGGCCATGGTGCTGGCGCTGGTCATGCTGCCGGCGCTGGGGCGCAGCGGCGGGGCGGTTCTGTCGCTCTGGGACATCGCCCAGACCGCCGCCATCACGCTCGCCAAGGTGTCGGCCTTCGTCGCCATCATGCTGGTGGCCGGGCGGCGGGCGATCCCCTGGCTGATGCACTACGCAGCCCACACCGGGTCGCGCGAACTGTTCCGCCTGGCCGTCTATGCCGTGGCGCTGGGGGTCGCCTTCGGCGCGGCCAAACTGTTCGACGTGTCCTTCGCGCTCGGCGCCTTCTTTGCCGGCATGGTGATGGGCGAAAGCAAATTGAGCCAGCGCGCGGCCGAGGAAGCCCTGCCGCTGCGCGATGCCTTCGCGGTGCTGTTCTTCGTGTCGGTCGGCATGCTGTTCAACCCGGCCATCCTGGTGACCAGCCCGCTGGCGGTGCTGGCGACGGTCGGCATCATCGTGATCGGCAAGTCGGCGGCGGCCTTCGCCATCGTGCGCGCCTTCGGCCACAGCACGGGCACGGCGCTGACGATTTCCGCAAGCCTGGCGCAGATCGGCGAGTTTTCCTTCATCCTGGTCGGGCTTGGCGTCGCCATGGGCACCCTGCCGGCCGAGGGCCGTGACCTGGTGCTGGCCGGCGCCATCCTGTCCATCCTGATCAACCCGTTCCTTTTCGCCGCGGTCGAACGCGGGCGGCTGCGCGTGCTGGCGCGACGGGTCGAGGCCGCACCCGCCCAGACCCCCGAACCCGCGCCGCCGCCCGAGGTGACGTCCCTGACCGACCACGACGTCATCATCGGCTATGGCCGGGTGGGGTCGATGCTGGGCGCCGGGCTGATCGCCGCCGGGCGTCCCGTCATGGTCTATGAGGACAGCGAGGATGCCGCCGAGCGCGCCCGCAGCGACGGCGCCGAGGCGGTGGTCGGCAATGCCGCCGACCCCGAGATCCTGGCGCTGGCCAACCTGACCGCCGCACGCCGCCTGTTCGTCACCATCCCCGAATCCTTCGAAGCCGGGCAGGTGATCCAGCAGGCCCGCGCGCTGAACCCCGGCCTGCCGATCATCGCCCGTGCCCATACCGCGGATGCGGTGGCGCACCTCGGCCGCATGGGGGCCAGCCTGGCCGTGATGGGGGAGCGGGAGATCGCGCTGCGCATGCTGGAGGTCGGCGCCCAACCGGCTGTGTGATTTCGCACAGCCAGATCGGGGCCCCTGGTGCAATGACTGCGGTCCCGACCCCGGAGACCGCCATGATCGCGCGCCGCCCCCTTCTCCTTGCCCCGTTCCTTGCCGCCCCTGCGCTGGCGCAAACCTTCCCCGACCGGCCAATCCGCATCGTCCTGCCCTTCGCCGCGGGGGGCAATTCCGACACGCTGATACGCCTGATCGCGCCAAAACTGCGCGAGGTGCTGGGCCAGCCGATCGTGATCGACAACCGCCCCGGCGGCGGCGGCACCATCGCGGCCGGGGTGGTCGCCCAGGCGCCGGCCGATGGCCACACGCTGTTCTTCGATGCCTTCAACTTCGTCGTCACGCCGCTGCTGGTACGGACCACGAGCGTCGATTACGAACGCGGCTTCGCCCCCGTCGCCGCGGTCGCCACGGCGCCTTACGTCTTCGCCGTGCGCCGGGGCTTTCCGGCCACGACCATTCCGGCGTTGGTGGACTACGTGAAGCGCCAGCCTGGCCTGCCCTATGGCACGCCAGGGGCCGGTACGGTCGGCCACCTGGCAGGGGTGCTGCTGGCGCAGCAGGCCGATATCCGGCTGGAACACCTGCCCTATCGCGGCGGGGCGGATGTGGCGCGGGACCTGGCGGCGGGGTCTCTGGACCTGGCCTGCATCACCGCCAGCAGCCTGCGGCCGCTGGTCGAGGACGGGCGTGCGACCGGCGTCGCCCTGACCAGCGCCGAGCGCCGCGGCAGCATGGCGCGGCTGCCGACCGTGGCCGACAGCGGCTATCCGGGCTTCGACCTGAACAGCTGGAACGGGATTTTCGCGCCCGCCGCCACCCCGCCCGCCGCGGTCGCCAGGCTGGAGGCGGCGGTGCAGGCCGCCATCGCCGACCCCGAGACGCAGGCCCGCATCACCCCCACCGGCAACGACCCCTTCTACCTCTCCAGCGCCGATTTTTCCGCCCGGGTCGCGCGCGACCGCGTCATGGTGCGCCGCATCGTGGCCGAGACGGGGATGCGGCTGGACTGACGCCTTTCGCCGGGCGGCGACCTCGGGCATGTTGTTGGCAACAACGATCCTGAGGGAGGGACACATGTCCAAGATCACACGGCGTCAGGTGGCGATGATCGCGGTGGCGGGGCTCGCCGCCCCGGCCCTGGCCCGCGCCCAGGGCGCGCAGCAACTGGCCATCGCGACCGGTACCACGGGCGGCGTCTATTACCCGCTCGGCGGGGGCCTGGCCTCGCTGCTGTCCCGCCACATCCCGGGCATGAGCGCCACCGTCGAGGTGACAGGCGGTTCGGTCGCCAACAACCAGCTGCTCGGCGCCAGCCGCGTCGGGCTGATCTTCACCCAGGTCGATGCCGCGGTCGATGGCGTGCGCGGCGCCGGGCCGTTCCGCGGCCGCACCGTGCCGGTGCGCGCCATCGCCGTGCTTTACACCAACCGCATGCAGGTGGTGACCACCGCCGCATCCGGCATCCGCACCATCGGCGACCTGCGCGGCAAGCGCGTGTCCACCGGCGCCCCCGGTTCGGCAACCGAGATCATGGCCTTCCGCCTGATCGAAGCCGCAGGCCTGAACCGTGATACCGACTTCCGCGCCCGCGAACGCCTGTCGCCAGCCGAAAGCACCAATGCCATCAAGGATGGCAAGCTGGACGCCTATTTCTTCGTCTCCGGCATCCCGACCAGCGCGATCACCGACCTCGGCGCCAGCCCCGGCATCACCCTACGGCTGATCGACCATGACGAGTTCATCCCGAAGATCGTCGAGGCGCATGGCCCGGTCTATTTCCCCGAGGTGATCCCCGCCGGCACTTATCCGGGCCAGACCACCGACAACAAGCAGATGTCGGTCGCCAATATCCTGGGCATGCGGGAGGACGCCCCGGCCGCCCTGGTCGAAAGCATCCTGCGCGTCGCCTGGGATTACCGCGCCGATCTGGCCCAGGTGCATGCCGAGGGCCGCGGCTTCACGCTGGCGGTGCAGAAGACCGCCTCGGCCGGCGTGCCCTGGCACCCGACGGCCGAGGCCTTCTGGCGCGCCCGCGGCGCCACCCTCGCGTGAGTCAGGTCGCCGGCCTGCCGCCTGAGGCCGGCGTATTGGATGCCAAGACCGCCGAACAGGTCGAGAGGCTGATCGAGGCCGAGGAGGGGGTCCAGAACCGCTTCCGCGGCTGGCTCGGCGTGACCGGCACCGCGGTTGCGGTGGCGATGTCGCTGTTCCACCTCTGGGCGGCCTGGGACATCGTGCCAACCACCACGCTGCGCTTCGTGCACGTGACCTTCGCGCTGGTGCTGGGTTTCTTCCTGTTCCCGGTCGCGCGACGGTATCGCGACCGTTTCATGGCCTGGGATGCGGTGCTGATCGCCGCCAGCCTCTATGTGCTGTGGTACCTGATCACCGGCGGCGACGACCTGCTCGACCGCTACGTCTTCCCCGAACCGATGGATATCGTCGTCGGCTGGCTGCTGATCGGCCTGGTGCTGGAAGCCACGCGGCGCACCACGGGCTGGATCATGCCCTTCGTCGCCGGCTGCTTCATGCTCTATGCCTTTTTCGGTAACTATCTGCCGGCGCCCTGGACGCATCGTGGCTATGACGCCGAACGGCTGATCCCGCATCTGACCACCAC
>JBBQHE010000214.1:0-7422 GCA_038323655.1 Acetobacterales bacterium
TCCTGGCGGAAAACCGCGTCTATGCCGGGACCATCAACGGCACGGGTGCCATGGAGGTGCAGGTCATCCGTTTGGCCGCTGATACGTCACTCGCGCGGCTGGTGCGGATGGTGAACGAGGCGGAGGCGCAGAAGTCCCCCACGCAGCGCTTCACCGATCGGTTCGAACGCATCTTCGTGCCGGTGGTGCTGGCCTCGGTCTTCGGGCTGCTCTTCGCCTTTGTCGTCATCGACGAGAGCTTCGGCGCCAGTTTCTATCGCGCGATGGCGGTGCTGGTCGCGGCCAGCCCCTGTGCGCTGGCGATCTCGACGCCGAGCGCGGTGCTATCCGGCATCGCACGTGCCGCACGCGGCGGCGTACTGGTGAAGGGTGGCGGGCCGCTGGAAAACCTCGGCAAGCTCACCGCCATCGCATTCGACAAGACCGGCACGCTGACAGAAGGCAAGCCGCGGGTGACGGATGTGCTGCCGGCTTCCGGCGTCGATGCGCGGGATCTGCTGACGGTCGCCATCGCCGTCGAGGCACTCAGCGACCACCCGCTCGCCGGCGCCGTCGTCCGCGACGGGCGGGTGCGGCTCGGCGCTGGCGTCACGGTGCCGCAAGCCACCGATCTGCGCAGCATCACCGGGCGCGGCCTGACGGCCCGGATCGGCGAGGACGTGGTCTTCGTCGGCAAGGCCGCGCTTTTCACGAATATCGAGGGGCCGGCGGTCCCGACCGAGGTTTTGGCGATGGTCGCCGATCTGGAGCAGCGTGGCCGTACGACCATGATCCTGCGCCGTGGCGAGCAGTATCTCGGCGCGATCGGCTTGATGGATACGCCCCGGGACGCTGCCGGCGCGGTCATCCGCCGCCTGCGCACACTCGGCATTTCCCGCATGGTGATGATGTCTGGCGACAACCGCCGCGTGGCCGAGGCCGTCGCACAGCAGGTCGGGCTGGACGAGGCCTGGGGCGACCTGATGCCGGAGGACAAGGTCGCGTTCATCGAGCGCTTTCGGGCGGAGCAGGATGTCGCCATGGTGGGTGACGGTGTGAACGACGCGCCCGCCATGGCCCATGCGACGGTCGGCATCGCCATGGGCGCCGCCGGATCGGATGTGGCGCTGGAAACCGCCGATGTGGCCTTGATGGGTGATGACCTCACGCGCCTGCCCTTCGTGATCGGGTTGAGCCGTAGCACCAACCGTATCATTCGGCAGAATCTCTGGATCAGCCTTGGCATGGTGGCGGTGCTGGTGCCGGCGACGCTGTTCGGGCTGTAACTCGGCGCCGCGGTTGTGTTCCACGAAGGATCGACGCTGCTGGTCGTGGCGAACGCCCTACGGCTGCTGGCCTACCGCGATCCCTGGTCGGGCCAAACGCGCTGACGGGCTGGGTCACCCATGCGGTGGAACAGACCTCGCCCGGTACACGGATCCGGACCGACAACCGGTTCCCGTTCTCAGGCGCGTGGTGGACTTTCCCGCCAACCAGCGCGGGCTCATCGTGTTGGCGGTGAACCTGCCGGGCGGCTGGCTGAGGGACACCCTGAAACCAAAGCTCCGCCGGCCAGGGGAACGAAAGTTGAACGAGGGCATGACCGACACGCTGCTGATCCACGATATCCGCCCCTGGGCCGCGTCGCCGGCCGACATTGTGGTGCAAGGCGGCCGCATCACCGCCATCGGCGCAGACCTTGCAGCCCGATCCGATGCGGCCGTGCTGGAAGGGCGTGGGCGCATTGCCCGACCGGGCCTGGTGGAGGCGCAGACCTGCGACACATGGGGCCCCTATGGCCATGGCGATATGCTGGACCGCGCGGCGATTGTCGGCTTACGAAACAACCTGCGTCGCGACCACGCGGTGGAACTCGCGCGGCGCATCTGCACGCAAGGCGGCGCGGCGGCGATGTGGCTCGCGGGCGATGGCCTCGCACCCGGCTGCCAGGCGGAGCTTGTGCCGATCCCGGCGGAGAAGGTGGCGTCGCTGGTGGTCGACCGCAGCCGCGACGGCACCGTGCGGCGGCGCGGTCGCCTGGTGGCGGCGGGCTTCGAGCCGGTCGTCGCGGCACCATGAGCCCCAACGCGCCCGCGCTCCCCTGGGGCAGGCTGCGCGGCCCGACCCTGCTGACCGCGCGCTGGGTCGTCGGCCACCGCGCGGGCCGCCACTGCCTGTTGGAAGGCGGCCAGGTGGTGTTCGAGGACGGCCGCATCACCTTCGTCGGCCATGGCTATGGCGGCGCGGTGGCACGGCGCGTGGATTACGGAGCGGCGCTGATCGGCCCGGGCTTCGTGGACCTCGACGCGCTGTCGGACCTCGACACCACCATCCTCGCCTATGACAATCAGCCAGCCTGGAGCAAGGGCCGGGTCTGGCCGCGTGATTATCTCCAAGCCGGGCCGGTCGAGATGTACACGCCGGCCGAGCTCGCCTTCCAGAAGCGCTACGCCTTCGCGCATCTGCTGCGCAACGGCATCACCACAGCCTTGCCCATCGCCAGCCTGTTCTATCGCGCATGGGGCGAGACCTGGGATGAATTCGCCGCCGCGGCCGACATCGCGCAGGCGCTGAACCTGCGCGTCTATCTCGGCCCCGCCTATCGCAGCGGCAACCAGGTGGTGGAGGAAGATGGCCGCATCGTGCCCTTCTTCGACGAGCCGCGGGGCCTTGCCAACCTCGCCGAGGCCATCCGCTTCTGCGCGGCCTTCGAGGGGCGCGCCGGGGGCCTGGTTCGCACCATGCTCGCCCCCGACCGCATCGAGACTTGTACCCCCGAACTCGTGCGGCGTGGCGCCGCGGCGGCGCGCGACCTCGGCGTGCCGCTGCGCCAGCATTGCTGCCAGTCGATGGTCGAGTACGACATGGTGCTGGCACTGCGCGGCATGAGCCCGCCGGAATGGCTCGCCAGCCTCGATGCGCTCGGCCCCTTCGCGCTGCTGCCGCACGGCACCTACGTCTCGGGCTCCTCGCGCATCGAACGGCCGGGCCGCGATCTGGAGATCATCCGCGACAGCGGCGCGTCGCTGGTGCACTGCCCGCTGGTCTCCGCCCGGCACGGCAACGTCATCGAGAGCTTTGCCCGCTACCGCCGGATGGGCCTGGGCCTCGGCATGGGCACGGATACCTGGCCCGCGGACATGGTGGCGAATATGCAGGCCGGCATGATGCTCTGCCGCGTCACTGACCACGACGCCCAGGCCTGCCGGTCGGAGGATTACTATGACGCCGCAACGCTCGGCGGGGCGCGCGCGCTTGGGCGCGATGACCTCGGGCGGCTCGCCCCCGGCGCGCGGGCGGATATCACGGTGTTCGACCTCGCGGCGCCGCATCTGGGCCAGGTGATCGACCCGATCCAGACGATGATGCTGTCGGGCCGCGGCACGGATTTCAGCACCGTGATCGTGGAGGGCCGCGCCTCGATGCAGGGCGGCGCCATGCCGGGAATCGACTGGGGTGCGCTTGCCGCACAGGCGCAGGCCCAGTTCGATGGCATGTTGGTGCATTATCCGCGCCGCACGCACGGCCACCCGCCACTGGAGGAGATCTGCTCCAGCGCCTACCCGGTGGAGCGCGCGCCGTGACGGCACCGGCGAGGTGCCGCTGCTGCCCCGGTCGCCCATCTTGACTGCAACCGTCTTGCACGGCCGTCGTTCCGGCACGGCGCCAGGGATGCGTGGCGCCTCTCGTCATGGCCGATCACGCGCGAAGAGTCTGGTCGTCGCATCGCTGCGGGTCGGGCGCACAGCCTGGCCGATGCGCCGGGTTGGCTTAAGCCGGCGTTGGGCACCAGCCAGGCCACCCAAGGGGGCGGCTCCGGTCCGGGAGGCTTGTGAGGCAGCGGCGCGCTGGGGCAGCATTTGGCAGCATGACAGGACAGCATTGTCGGGCCGTTGCCAGTGAACCGTCCGATTGATCGCACGCAGGTGAAGTGATGGCATGAGCAACAGGCCGGGACGCAGACGTGCATGGAACAGGCGTCGCTTGTTGCCATTGGCCGGCGGGATCCCGGTCCTGGGTTTGCTGCCGTGGCTTGCCGGATGCATCGGCGGCGGCCCTGCCAGCCACGCCGGCCCGCCGTCCGATCATTTCGACGGGATGCGGTTCTTCAACCCGGGCGGCGTCGAACCGCGGAGCCTGCTTGAGGTCGCACGCTGGCAATTTGGGCGCGGCGGCGCGACCTGGCCGGATGCCTTGCCGAGCCCGTTTCCCCCGGACCGGCCGCCGCCACGCGTCGCCGGCCCTGAGCCGCGGGTCAGCTTTGTCGGACACGCCACATTCCTGCTGCAGGGTGCTGGCCTGAACATACTGACGGACCCCGTCTGGTCAGATCGCGCCAGCCCCTTCACCTTTGCAGGACCGCGGCGGGTCAATTCGCCCGCCATCGCCTTCGACGACCTGCCGCCGATCGATGCCGTGCTGATATCGCACGGCCATTACGACCACCTCGATCTCGAAACGCTTGCGCGGCTGTGGCGACGCGACCGTCCGCGCCTGGTCGCGCCGCTGGGGCATGATGCCACCATCCAGGCGCATGACACGGACATGGCCGTCACCACGGCCGATTGGGGAGACGTCGTGTCTCTCGGCAGCGGTGTCGAGGTGGTGCTGGAGCAGGTGCATCACTGGACCGCGCGGGGCGTCGCGGATCGCAATCGGGCGCTGTGGTGCGGCTTCGTGATCCGCGGCCTCGGCCAGGGCGTCTTCTTCGCAGGCGACACAGGCTTTGACGACGGGCGCCCGTTTCGTCGCGTCGCGGAGCGGCATGGCCCGCTCGGCCTCGCGTTGCTGCCGATCGGTGCCTATGAACCTCGGTGGTTCATGGCGGACCAGCACATGAATCCCGACGAGGCGGTGCGCGGTTTTGCGCTGCTGGGCGCCAGGCAGGCGCTCGGCTACCATTGGGGGACGTTTCGCCTGACCGACGAAGGTGTCGGGCAACCAGAAGCCGACTTGACCGCGGCCCTGGCCGAACACCAGGTCGATGCAGCGAGGTTTCTCGCAGCGAGGCCGGGACAGGTCTGGCCAGCCGAGGGCGTCACCCGGCCGTGAGCGTGCCCGGTTGCGCTCCCGACGACGCAGACACCCGTAAGGAGGCGTGAGCCATGGCCGAGCCGGAGGACAAAGCGAGCTTCGCCGCGACAGCCAGGGCAGACGGCCACCTGGCGGGCACCCAGCGGCCTGGAGGCGCGCGCGATGCGGACGCGGCCTGGCCGGAGGATGATCCGATCGCGCTGCGTCGCTTTCGCGTCTGGCTGAGGAGCATGTTCTATGGCCAGCGGCCGGCCGCCGTGGCGTTCCAGATCGGACTGCTCGTCCTCGACCTCGCGGCCATCGCCTACTTCCTTGCCACGACCTTCATCGCCGACGCGCCATGGATACGGGTGGTCGACCTGTCGCTCGGCGTGCTGCTGACGTTGGAATTGTTCGGCCGCATGCTGGCGCACCGGCAGCCGATGCGCTTCTTCGAGAACGGCGCCGCGGTGATCGATGTTCTTGTCATCGCGTCCTTGTTCGTCTCGGCGCTGAGCGCCAATCTGGGCTTTCTGCGCATCCTGCGGACACTTCGCCTGCTGCGATCCTACAATGTGCTGGGTCGCCTCAAGACTCGCTTCCTCATGGTGCGGCGGAACGAACAGGTGATCCGCGCGTCGCTGGACCTCGCCGTCTTCGTGGTGATGGTGTCGTCACTCGTCTACGTCACCCAGCACGAAACCAACGACAAGATCCATGACTTCGTCGATGCGCTCTACTTCACCGTCGCGGCGCTTTCCACGACCGGCTTCGGCGACATCACGCTCATCGGCAGCACCTTCGGCGAACTGCTTTCGGTCGCGATGATGATCGTGGGGATCACGCTGTTTTTCCGCCTGGCCCAGGCCGTGTTCCGCCCTGGCGGTAAGGTGCTGCATCCCTGCCCGCAATGCGGGCTGCAGCGCCACGAACTGGACGCCGTGCACTGCAAGGCCTGCGGCCAGGTCCTGAACATTCCGCATGACAGCGTGTGAGACCGACGGGCGCTGGCGCCGTGGCGCGCGGCACGGCCTGGGCCGCGCCGATGACGCCGGGCCCGCCGGATCAGACGCCAGATGCCAGCCTGCGCGCGCCATGTCGGGTGGTTGCGCGTGATCTCCCGCAGGGGGCGTCGCACCGCTGTGCCATGCGCGCCGCCTCTCCGAGCAACCGCCGCAACACCGGCACAGCGCGGGTCTTGCCGGCCGCACGACAAAGGCTCAGGCCGCGCCGAACCCGTCCTGACCCGTCATCGCGGCCCAGGCGGCATAGCGAGGCGAAGCCGCGACCCGCCCCTGCAGGATCGCGTCTCGCCACACCCCGCAGGCCCGCACGAAATAGGGGATGGAGCCTGGGAACATCGCCAAGGTCATCGCCTCAGCGATGGCATCCTCGGGGATGCTGGCCTCATAGGCCGCCTCGATCAGCCAGCCGAGCAGCCGGTCCCGCCGGCGGCAGACCACGGACGCCAGCAGCGCCAGCACGGTCAGCCGCCACGGCGCGCCGCCCTGGCAAGCCTCCAGATACGCGACCCGCGCGTCAAAAGGGGCCAGCGGCCCGGCCCAGTCGCGCGCCGCGAAATCAAACGCCTGGCCGCCGATCGCCATGGCCGCGGCGGTGAAGGCGGCGGCAATCATCGCATCCGACCCGCCGGCTGCGCGAAACTTCTGGATGTGATGGGTCGCGAGGCTTTCGTCGGTCGTCGCCAGCACGGCCAGCCAGATGAACTCGCGGTCGTGTTCCGACAGGTGCCGCGGGGTCAGCGCGATGGCCGTATAGGCGGCGTCATAGGCTTCCAGCAGCCCCGGGGCAGCGGTCGCCATCAGCCCGTGGTGCGGCAGCAGGTAGCCGCGCTTGTGGCGCACGGCGCGCAGCGCGTCCTCGTCCATGTCAGTCGGCCCTGATCCCCGCCTCGGCGACGACCGCGGCCCAGCGCAGCACCTCGGCCGCGACCATCGCGGTGTATGCCGCCCGCGTCATCCGGTTCGGTTCGGCGCCGAGGTCACGCAGGCGCTCGGCCATCTCCGGCCGGTTCAGCCCCGCGACCAGGGCGGCGTTGATCCGGTCGGCAGTCTCGGGCGGGATCCCGGCCGGGCCCGACAAGCCAAACCAGTTGCTCGCGACCAGCATCGGATACCCGAGTTCCGCCGCGGTGGGCACATCCGGCCAGCGCGCGGCGCGGGCCTGCGTGGTGATCATCAGCAGCCGCAACCGGTCGTTGCGGCCGATGTCGGGAACCGCGGCGATCAGCCCCTCGACCTGGCCGCCGATCACATCGGCGGTCGCGGGCGCCGAGCCGCGATAGGGCACATGGGTGATATCAACCCCCGCCGCGCGCTTGAGGATATCCAGCTTGGCCTGGGAGGAGGTGCCGTTGCCGTAGGAGCCGAAGCGAATGCGTCCGGCCCCCTCCCGCGCCGCCCTCAGCAA
>JBBQHE010000215.1:0-7328 GCA_038323655.1 Acetobacterales bacterium
CTGCTGGGTGGGGTCTGGGGAGGGCAAAGCCCTCCCCAGGGACCGCCCCCTGATCGTCGCGCCCGTCAGGCCGCCGGTTGTTCGCGGGTCTTGTACAGCGACAGGGCGATGGACCCTGCGATGATGCCGAAGGTCACCACCAGCGCGTATTCCACCGGCACCGCCTTGCCGCCAGCGAAGTAGTTGGCGAGCATTTTCGCACCCACGATCATCAGCACGATCGACAGCCCATGCTTCAGGTACTTGAAGCGATGGATGATGCCGGCGAGGGCGAAATACATCGCCCGCAGGCCCAGGATCGCGAAGACATTGGCCGTGTAGACGATGAAGGCGTCGTCGGTGACGGCGAAGATCGCGGGGATGCTGTCCAGCGCGAAGACGAGGTCGGTCAGTTCGACCAGGATCAGCACCAGGGCAAGCGGCGTGAGCATCCACTTGCCGCCTTCGCGCCAGGTGAAGGCGCTGCCCTTGAAGTCGTCGGTGACCGGCAGCTTGCGGCGCATCCACAGCATCAGCGGGTTCTGGGTCGGGTCGCCGTCTTCCTCACCGACCGACTTCAGCATCTTGTAGCCGCTGTAGATCAGGAACAGGCCGAACAGGATCATGATCCAGTCAAATTCGCGGATCAGCGACGTGCCAACCAGGATCATGACGCCGCGCATCACCAGCGCGCCCAGGATGCCCCAGAACAGCACGCGGTGCTGGTAGGCGGCGGGCACGCCGAACTTCGCGAAGATCAGCACGAAGACGAAGATGTTATCGACCGACAGGGCCCATTCGATGACGTAGCCGGTCAGGAATTCCAGGCTGCGGGTGCTGCGGATTTCTTCGGTCGCGCCGTAGGTCAGGCGCAGGTAGACGAAGAACAGCAGGGCCAGGCCGACATAGGCCGCCGACTTGATCAGCGCGGTCTTCACCGGCACGGCCATGGGCTGGCCGTTCGCGTCCTTCTTCGAGAACAGCCCAAGGTCGAACAGCAACAGCGCGAGCACGCCGCCGTTGAAGGCCACCCAGAACCAGATATTCGCTTCCATGCTCGATCACTCCCTCACGGCCGGAGGGGTGGCCAAGGCCGGGCCCCCGCTCTCGGCCACCCAAACGGATGGCGATCCGACATCGCGCGGCAGCCCTGTAGGAAGGGTGCCAACGCCAGAGGGGCCCGGATCACGTGGACGCATAGTAACCTTGCCTCCATCCGGCAAGCGGAAATTTTCGTGGCGCGAAGTCCCGAATCACCCGCCCCGGGCGGTTGAGTCCGGTGGGCGGCGCAACCACTTGCCACTCTCGGAGGGCGGCCGGGGCCTTGCGACGCCCGGCGGTTTGCGCCCGGCGAGGCGACAGCCTAGATAGCCGGCAGGTCACACAACTGCGGCCGGGGCGCTCTTGCCCTGCCGCCATGAAATCGGGGCACGCCAATGGGTTCCTTCAGCATCTGGCACTGGCTGATCGTGCTGATGGTCGTGCTGCTGCTGTTCGGCAGCGGCAAGATCAGCGGCCTGATGGGCGACCTGGCCAAGGGTATCAAATCCTTCAAGGCGAACATGAAGGAAGACGAAAAGGACGCCTCGATGGAGGCGCAGGCCCCGGCGACCCCGCCGGCCGGCAGCATCCCTGGCCCGACCGCCGCGTCCGCCCAGGCGACGACGGCCCAGCCGACCCAGGCCAGCCGCCCGGCGGCCTGATCGCCGCCCCCGGCACAAGGGGGCGGGCATGACGCCGATCCCGGGCGCGGTCGCAGAGGCGCTTTGCGTCGCCGGCCGCCGCCTGGACTTGCGGGGCTGGGTTGCCGCCACGGCGGGCAACTTCTCCATGCGTCTGAGGCCGGACCGGATCGCGGTGACGCGGTCCGGCGTCCACAAGGGCTTTTTGTCACCGGCCGACCTCATGGTCGTGGACCTGTCGGGGCGCCCCGAGGACCCAGCCTTGCGGCCCTCGGCCGAAACCGGCCTGCATTGCGGCATCTATCGCCGCTTTCCCGACACCGGAGCCGTGCTGCACGGCCATTCGGTCGCCAATACGGTGCTGTCGCGCGCGGTGGGCGGGTCGGTGGCGCTGGCCCAGTATGAATATCTGAAGGTCTTCCCGGGCCTGGCCACGCATGACGCCAGCACGCTGGTGCCGGTGGTGGACAATGACCAGGACATTGCGCGCCTGCAAAAGGCGCTCGATACGCGCTGGGCCGAGATGGGCGACGCCGTGCCGCCGGGGTATCTGATCCGCGGCCATGGCGCCTATGTCTGGGCGCGGGACATGCCCGGCGCTCTCGCGCAGTTCGAGGCGCTGGATTTCATGCTCGAATGCGAACTTGCGACACGGAGGATCCGATGAGCCGCCTGACCGTCTGGAATGCCGCCGAAACCCGCGTGGACACCACGACCGAGGACGCGGCCGAGATCGCCCGCATCCTGGCCGGCATCGGCGTCCGCTTCGAACGCTGGGACGTGGCCCCCCTGCCCGCGGGCGCCGAGCCTGATGCCGTGCTCGCCGCCTACCGCCCGCGCCTCGACGGCTTCATGGACGGCACCGCCGCCGGCAGCAGCGACGTCATCCGCCTGACGCCGGACCACCCGATGAAGGACGCGCTGCGCCAGAAATTCCTGGACGAACACATCCACACGGAAGACGAGATCCGCTTCTTCCACGAAGGCAGCGGCAACTTCGTCATCCACGCCGATGGCCGCGTGTTCGACGCGCATTGCACCGCCGGCGACCTGATCAGCGTGCCGGCCAACCACAAGCATTGGTTCGACGCTGGCGCGGCGCCGAACTTCACCGCCCTGCGCGTCTTCACCGACACGACGGGCTGGGTGCCGCATTACACCGGCACCGACATGGCCAAGCGTTTCCCGGCCGCCACGTGACCCCACGCCCCACGGCGATCCTGATCGATATCGAAGGCACGACCAGCGCCATCGCCTTCGTCAAGGACACGCTGTTTCCCTTCGCGGCCGCCGCACTGGACGGCTTCCTGGCCGATCACGCCAAGGACCCCGTGGTGGCCGCCCTGCTGGCCGAGGTGCGCGACCTGGCCCCCGGCCAGGACCCCGCCACCACCCTGCGCGGTTGGATGGCGACGGATGCCAAGGTGACGCCGCTGAAGACGCTGCAGGGGCTGATCTGGGAGGACGGGTTTTCCGATGGTCGCCTCTCGGGCCACCTCTGGCCTGATGTCGCGCCCTGCCTGCGCGCCTGGTCCCAGGCGGGCCTGCGCCTTTACGTCTATTCCTCCGGCTCCGCCCGGGCGCAGAAACGCCTGTTCGGCCATTCGGTCGCGGGCGACCTGTCCGGGCTGTTCGGCGGCTTCTTCGACACGACCGTCGGCGCCAAGCGCGACTCCGCCGCCTATGGCCGCATCGCCACGGGGGTGAACCTCGCACCGGGCGACATGCTGTTCCTGTCGGACATCGCCGAGGAATGCGACGCCGCTGTCGCCGCCGGCATGCTCGCCTGCCGCCTGGTGCGCCCCGCCGACGGCACGCAACCCGGCAGTGCCCACCCCGAGGCCGCCGACTTCCCCGGCGTCGCCCGGCTGTTCCATCTTCCCAGACCGGGCTGACGTGCGGGCGCCAAAGCGGCTAGCCTGCCCCGGCCACCCGACCCCCCGAGCCACGGGAGCCTCCCTTGCTGACATCCTACACGCTGGAAAACGGCATGGTTTCCACGCGCGAGGGCGCGCAGACGGCCGAGGTGCTGGCCCGCGCCGTCTGGCTCGACCTGCTGAACCCGACGCCCGAGGAAGAGCGCGCGGTCCAGGATGCGCTGAAGCTCGAAGTCCCGACGCGGGAGGAAATGCAGGAGATCGAAAGCAGCTCCCGCCTGTATCGCGAGGATGAGGCGCTCTTCCTCACCGCCAACTTCCTCTATGGCGTGGACAGCGGCGAATACGGCTCGACCGCCATCTCCTTCGTGCTGGCCACCAACGCGCTGGTCACCGTGCGCTACGCGACGCCAAAGGCCTTTCCGTCCTTTGTGGCACGGCTGGCGCGCACGCCCCAGGCGCTGCTGAACTGCCCCGATGCGGTCATGCTGCACCTGTTCGAACAGGTGGTGGACCGCCTGGCCGATATCCTGGAACGCATCGGCGCCGACATGGACCGCGCCAGCAAGGCTGCCTTTCGAACAGCACGGGGAGAGATGAAAGCCAGCGTGCGCGACCGCGAATTGAAGAACGCGCTGATCGTGCTGGGCGAGGTGGGGGAAGTCACCACCCGCGCCTCGGAAACGCTGCTCGGGCTGACCCGCATCCTGACCTTCGTGGGCGCCGAGAAGGCGACCGCCGTGCGTAAGGAAAACCAGCCGCTGATCAAGACCCTGGTGCGCGACGTCCGCAGCCTGGTCGAGCACGCCAACGTGCTGAACGCCAAGGCGGGATTCCTGCTCGACGCCGTGCTCGGCATCATCAACGTCGAGCAGAACGCCATCATCAAGACCTTCACCGTGGCCTCGGTCGCGCTGATGCCGCCGACGCTGGTCGCCAGCATCTACGGCATGAACTTCCAGCACATGCCGGAGCTGAGCTGGACCTTCGGCTACCCGATGGCGCTCGGCTTCATGCTCTGCACCTCCATCCTGCCCGTGCTGTATTTCAAGCGGAAAGGCTGGCTGTAGCGGGCTGGACGCCCCCTGGTGCGGCGCTACGCTGATACGGTATAACATTCCAATGCAGCGCCGTATCCTCCTCCTCTCCACCCTCGGCTTGCCGGTGCAGGCCCAGGCACCCGCCCCGGTGGTCGCCTCCTTCTCCATCCTGGCCGACCTGGCCGCCCAGGTGGGCGCCGAGGCCGTGGCCGTCCGCGCCATCGCCGGCCCCGAGGCGGATGCCCATGTCTTCCAACCCCGCCCCTCCGACGCGGTGCTGCTGCGCAGCGCCCGGCTGCTCGTCCGCAACGGCTTGGGCTTCGACCCCTGGTTCGACCGCCTGGCCCGTACCGCGGCCCCCAACGTGCCCGTGGTGGTGGCGACCGAGGGCCTGCCCCGCCGCACCATGCTGCACGCCCATGGCAGCGGCCCGCCGCGCGCCGTGGCCGACCCCCATGCCTGGCAGGATGTCACCGCCGCCCGCCACTACGCCCAGGCCATTGCCGCGGGGCTGGCCGCGCTCGGCATCGCCACCCCGGGGGCGGCGGCCTATGACGCACGCCTGGTCGCGCTGGATGCCTGGGTGCGCGCCGAAATCGGCCGCGTACCGGAAGCCCGCCGCGTGGTGCTGACCAGCCATGACGCCTTCGGCTGGTTTGGCGCAGCCTATGGCGTGCGCGTGCTGGCGCCCCAGGGGCTTTCCACCGAGGCCGAGGCCAGCGCCGCCGGCGTCGCCCGGCTGATCCGCCAGGTCCGGCAGGAAGGGATCTCCGCCGTCTTCGTCGAGAACGTGACCCAGCCCGCCACGCTGCAGCGCCTCGCCGCCGAAGCCGGGGTGACGATCCGCGGCCGGTTGTTTGCCGATGCGCTGTCTCGCCCCGACGGCCCGGCCGCGACCTATGAAGCGATGATCCGCCACAATATCGGGCTGCTGGTCCCGGCCATGCTGGGCTGACCTGCTGCGTCACGGCCCTGCGCACGCGTCTGTGATCGAAACCCTGCCGTCATCCCGTCGTAAACACTCTGCGCGGCTGGCATCGTCCGGACTGCGTGGAGCCAAGCCGGGAGTTGATCGCATGCGGGAGACGGAGCGCGATCGGAAGATCGCCGAACTGGAAGGGCTGCTGAACGATCCGGCGGTCCGCATGGACCCCGAACGCATCTGGACGATCCTGGCGGAAGTGTCCGGCGGGCTGGGCAGCGGCCCCTCGGCGCCTGACCCCGGCGGGGCGAAACCCGGCGGCGGCTAACCCGCCTTCACCGCCGCGATCAGAAACTCGCGGTTGCCTTCCGGCCCCAGGATCGGGCTCGGCTCGATCCCCAGCACTTTCCACCCCGGCAGCGCCGACCACCACGCCTGCACCTGGCGGCAGACCGCGGCATGCACGGCCGGGTCGCGCACAACCCCGCCCTTGCCGACCTGGCCGGGCCCGGCCTCGAACTGCGGCTTGATCAGCGCGACCGCCCAGGCGCCAGGCGCGCAGAGCGCCAGCGGCGCCGCCAGCACGGTGCGCAGCCCGATGAAGGACGCATCGCACACCAGCGCCCCGGCGGGCCCCGGCACCTGGCCGGCCTCCAGATACCGCGCGTTCACCCGTTCCAGCACCGTCACCCGCGGGTCGTTCCGCAGCGTCCAGGCCAGTTGGCCGTGGCCCACATCGACGGCGACCACCCCGGCCGCCCCCCGCGCCAGCAGCACATCGGTGAAGCCACCGGTCGAGGCTCCGATGTCGAAACACAGCCGCCCGGTGGGGTCGAGCGCGAAATGCGACAGAGCGTGGTCGAGCTTCAGCCCCCCCCGGCTGACCCAGGGGTGGTCCTGGCCGCGCAGGTCGAGCGGCTGGTCGGGGCGGATCAGGTCGCCGGGTTTGTTGACCCGCGCCTCGCCGGAAAACACCTTGCCGGCGAGGATATAGGCCTGGGCGCGGGTACGGGTTTCGGCCAGCCCGCGTTCGACGAGTGCGAGGTCGGCGCGGAGTTTCGTCACGCGACTACTTGAGCGATTCTTCGCGTTTCAGGAAACGAAACCGAAGATGACCGTCGCCAACGGTGATGTCGCTGATGCTCCAGATCGCAATGTAAGCTACGTGTTTCACAGCTACGACTTGCGATCCACTTACATCAACATCTGATCTCCGTTCGATGACTTTTCGTTTCGTGCTTACCGCGTCTATAAACGCAGGCCATTCGGGACGAGCATCAACACCCGGATCGTCGTATTCAAGTTTTCCCGATCCGCATCGCAAAAAGCTATGAATGCAAGGAAAGGATTCACCGTCGACTGTCGCAAACCATGATCCGATCCTGCCGACGGCCCGACGCATCAGGCGCGTGCCGGCACTGCCCGCGCCTCGGTCCCCAGCGCCGCCAGCGCGGCCGCGGCGATCTGCGGCGCGTTCAACCCCGCCTCGTCATACTGGCGTCGCGGCGCGTCGTGGTCGATCAGCCGGTCGGGCAGCGTCAGCGTGCGAATCTTCAGCCCCCGGTCCAGCAGCCCACGCCCGGCCAAATGTTGCAGCACCAGCGCGCCAAAGCCGCAGATCGAGCCTTCCTCGATCGTCAGCAGCACCTCGTGCTCCCGCGCCAGGCGTTCGATCAGCGCGGTGTCGAGCGGCTTGGCGAAGCGCGCATCAGCCACGGTGCAGGACAGGCCCCGCGCGGCCAGGTCATCGGCCGCCAGCAGCGCCTCGGCCAGGCGCGTGCCGTAGGACAGGATCGCGATGGTCGTGCCCTCGCGCAGGATGCGGCCC
>JBBQHE010000216.1:0-7292 GCA_038323655.1 Acetobacterales bacterium
GGCGGGGTTGCGGCGCGGCGCGGGCGTCGGGCAAGGGTAGGCGCCTTGGGCGTAGCGCAGCAGCCCATCCAGCGCCGGTTCCTGCGCCCGGCCGGGGTTCTGCGCGGCCCAGGCGGCGAAGCCGATGGCGGCCTGGGCGACGGAGGGCGCCGGGGACGGCACGCAGAACAGCGGACGGCGCCCGGCGGTGGGGCGGCTCAGCGCCGCGTGATACTGCGCCGCCGCGGTGATGTAGCCCTGGCAATAGGCGATGGCTTCCAGCCGGATGATCGGCGCCATGCCATCCACGGGCGCGCAGACCGCGGCCAGGTCCGCCACGGTCTGGACATGCGTCGGCGGGCTGGTCTGGGCCACGGCCGGAAGGGACAAGAGGGCAGCCAGGGCCGCCAGTTTCAGTGCATGCATGCCAATCTCACTCCCGCCATCATAGGGCCCCCATGGCGCGCGGCAACCATAGCGCGATTTCGGGAAAGACGACCACTGCCGCCAGCGACAGAAACATCGCCAGGATCATCCAGACCACCCAGGGGATGGTGCTTTCCATCGAGACCCCGGCGATGCGGCAGGACACCATAAGGTTCACCGCCATTGGCGGGGTGAACTGGCCGATCGCGATCTTCATGGTCAGGATCACGCCGAACCAGGTCAGGTCCCAGTTATAGAAGCGCGCGATCGGCAGCAGCACCGGCAGCAGGATCAGGAAGGTCGAGACACCGTCGAGGAACATGCCGATCAGCACCAGCACCACCATCAGCAGCGCGATGGTGCCGTATTCGCCAAAGCCGAGGCCCACGATCCAATCCGCCACCGGTTGCACGATGCCCAGCGTGCTGGTGGACCAGGCGAAGACCGAGGCCAGTGCTATCACCGACAGGATGATGCCGGACAGTTCGGCGGCCTCGACCAGCATTTCGTACACGTCGCGGATGGTCAGCGTGCGATAGATCACGAAGCCGACGAACAGCCCGTAGAAGACCGCCATCACCGCGGCCTCGGTCGGCGTGAACAGCCCTGCGCGCATGCCGCCCAGGATGACCACGGGCGCCATCAGCCCCCAGATCGCTTCCTTGAAGGTGCGCCAGATCGACAGGGCTTCGCGGTCGGGGTTCTTGCCGCCGAAATCCTTGATCCAGGAAATGATCAGCACCGCGACGATGATGCTGCACCCCGCAAGGATCCCGGGGAACATGCCCGCCATGAAGATCGCCGGCACCGACACGCCAGGCACCAGCACGGCATAGACGATGAAGGCGATGGACGGCGGGATCAGGATATCGGTCGCCGCCGCCGCGGCCACGGTGCTGGCGATGAAGGGCCGCGGATAGCCGTCCTTGACCATGCCGCGGGTCACCACCTGGCCGACCGCGGCCGAGGTCGCGGGGCCGGAGCCCGATATCCCGCCGATGACCATGGCGACCAGCACCGAGACGGAGGCAAGCGCCCCCCTGCCCGCCCCCACCAGCGCGGTGGCAAACCGCACCAGCCGCAAGGCGACCCCCGTGCGGTCGAACACGCTGCCGACGAGCACGAACATCGGGATCGCGATCAGCGGGTATTTGGCGATGCCGGCATAGACATTGGTGGGCATTGCCATGATCGACTGGTCGGCCAGCCAGATGCAGAAGGCACCGGCCAGGCCGAGCGCCACGCCGATCGGCACGCCACCGAACAGCATGGCGACGAAGCCCGCAAACAGGATCGTGCCGATCACCCGTGTTCGCCCCGCAGGACGCGGATCAACCGCCCCGCCGCACGGGCGACGACAAAGGCCGACAGCACCGGCAGCCAGCCCGTGTACCACCAGTTCGGATGGCCGAGCCCGTTGGACAGCACTTCGAAGCGATACTCATCCCAGGCGAGGCGCGTGCCGAACACCACCAGCAAGCCGAAGCAGAGGATCGTCAGCACCATCGCCACCGCTTCAGCATTGCGCTGGCCGCGCGCCGGCAACAACTCGATGAAATAGCCGATGCGGATATGCCGGCCGGCGGCGGTGGCGACTGCGGTGCCGAGCAGGGCGACCACCACCATCAGCACCACCGAATACTCCTCGGTGAAGCCGATGGAAATGTCGGTCAGGTAGCGCGTCACGACGTTCGCCGCGGTGATCAGCGCCATGGCCGCCATGGCGGCGGCCATCAGCACCTCTTCCAGCTTCAGGGGGACGCGGGTCTTCGGGTTGTCCCGCCCGGCCGAAAAATCCGCATCCGCCGCCATGTCAGGAACGCACGGTGCGGATCGCGGCCTCGGCCTTGCGGACCAGCTCGGCACCCACGGTCTGCGCCCATTTGTCATAGACAGGCTTGGTCAGCGTCGCGAAGGCAGCCTTCTGGGCATCGGTCAGGGTGGTGGTGGTGACGCCGCGCCTGGTCAGTTCATCGAGGCTGGTGCGGTCGCCGTCACGCCCGAGCCCGGCGCGCGAGGCGATGATCTGCGCATTGGCGGCCTCGACCGCGCAGGCGCGGACCAGGTCGCGGTCGGCGGGGGTAAAACTGTCCATGATCGGCTTGGAGACGACGAAAAGCCCCGCATCCGCCACGTAGTTCCAGATCGTCAGATGCTTTTGGGCCAGCGTGTCCATGCGTAGCGCGAGGAACAGATTGACCGGATTCTCCTGCCCATCCACCGCGCCGGTGGACAGGGCCGGCTGCAGATCCGCAAAAGACATCTGCACCGGATTGGCGCCGAGCGCCGTGAAGATCTCCGAGAAGATGGCCCCTGCCGCGAAGCGGATCTTCAACCCCCGCAGATCGGCCGGCGTGCTGACATCGCGCTTGCTGTTGGAGACCTCGCGAAAGCCGTTCTCGCCCCAGGCGACGGGCACCACGTCGCGGGTCGCGACGATGCGCTCCAGGTCGCGCCCGACCTCGCCGCGGATGATCGCATCGAAGCCGCGCGAGTCACCCAGCAGCCAGGGCAGCGAAAAGATATTCATCTCCCGCACCTGCGGGCTGATGTTGATGGTCGAGAAGGTGGCCATGTCGATGATGCCCTGGCGCATCGCGACGAGCTCGCGCGTCTGGTCGCCACCGACCAGCTGGCTGCCCGGATAGACCTTCATGTTGATCCGGCCCTGGCTGCGCTCGGTCACCATTTCGGCCCAGCGGAAGGCGCCATCGGCCAGCGCGATGGGCCGGTTGCCGACGGTGCTGACCTTGTATTCGGCCTTGTACTGGGTCTGGGCGCGGGCGACGAAGGGCGTCGCGAGCGTGGCGGTCAGGACAAGCCTGCGCGGAATGGTCATGGTGGTTCCTCCCGGTTGCGGCGCTTCGGCCGGCGTTCGTGATGGCAGGATGAAGCCCGCGGCCCTACTGGGCAAGCAGCCGTTCGGCGGCGGCGATGATCTTGGCCGGCGTGACCTTGATCGCTTCCTCCAAGGGGGGCGAGAACGGCAATGGCACCCGCGGCATGCCGCAGCGTGCGACGCGGATGCGCGGCACCGCCTCGGCGACGCGGGCCACGATCTCGGCACCGAAGCCGCCGGCCTGCACCGCCTCATGCGCCACCAGCAACCGCCCGGTGCGCTTGGCGCTGGCCAGCACCGCCGCCTCGTCCCAGGGCCAGAGGCTCCGCAGGTCCAGCACCTCGGCGGTGATCCCGCGGGCCTCCAGGCTGGCGGCGGCTTCCTCAACCGCCGGCATGAGTGCGGACCAGGAGACGATGGTCAGCGACGTGCCCGATCGCCGCCTGGCGGCCGTGCCGAAGGCAATGGGCTCGATCACCGAAGGCACCTCGCCCTCCAGCCCGAACAGGTTTTTCGGGTCGAAGAACAGCACCGGGTCGTCGCTGCGGATCGCCGCCACCAGCAGCCCCGCGGCATCGGCCGGCGTGGAGGGTGCGACCACCACCACCCCGGGCAGATGGGTGAACCAGGCTTCCAGCACCTGGCTGTGCTGGGCCGCGCTGTTGCGCCAGTTGCCATGCGGCATGCGCACCACCAGCGACGGCCTGGCCTGGCCGCCGAACATGTAGCGTATCTTGGCGATCTGGTTCACCAACTCGTCCATCGCGCACATGACGAAGTCGAAGATCCGCATCTCGATGATCGGGCGCGTGCCGACCAGGGCGGCGCCGAGGCCCGCGCCCATGATCACCGATTCGCTGATCGGCGTGGAGACAACGCGGTCCGGCCCGAAGCGGTCCAGGAAACCGCGGTACTGGCCGAACAGCCCGCCGCGGGCGACGTCCTCGCCCAGCACCCAGACGCGCGGATCGCGCTCCATTTCCTGCCACGCGGCGAGGCGGAGGGCTTCGACAAGGCTGGTCATGACCCGAGGACATCCGAATAGGCGGTGGCGAGATCGGGCCAGGGGGCGGCCAGGGCGTTTTGGCGGGCTTGCGCCATTTCAGCTTCGGCTTCGGCACGGACGGCGGCGAGTTCGGCCGCGGTCGCGATGCCTTCGGCGACGAGCCTGGCCTCGAATCGCGCAATCGGTTCGCCGGCCTTGGCGGCCGCGACTTCATCAGCCGCGCGCCAGGCGGCGGGGTCGGTGCTGGTGTGGCCGGTGTGACGATAGGTCATGGCCTGCAACAGCCGTGGGCCGGCGCCGCCGCGCACCTCGGCGACCAGCCGCGCCGTGGCGGCATCCACGGCCAGCACGTCATTGCCATCGACCGTGGTGGCGGGCACGCCGAGCGACTCGGACCGCGCTGCCACCCCCGGCCCGGCGGTGACGTCCTGCGCGCGGGTAAAGGCCGCGACCTGGTTGTCCTCGCAGACAAAGAGCACCGGCAGGCGATAGAGGGCGGCCCAGTTCAGCCCCTCCAGGAAAGGCCCGCGGTTGATCGCGCCATCGCCAAAAAAGCAGACGGCGATGCTGTCCTGCCCCAGCAGTTTCAGCCCCTGCGCGGCACCGACGGCGATGGGAATGCCGCCCGCGACCACGCCATTGGCGCCGAGCATGCCGACCGAAAAATCGGCGATATGCATCGACCCGCCCTTGCCACCGCAATGCCCGCCGGCGCGGCCGAACAATTCCTCCATCATGCCCGCGACACCGGCGCCCTTGGCCAGGGCATGGCCATGGCCGCGGTGGTTGGAGGTGATGCGGTCGTCCCGCCGCAGGTTCAGGCAGACGCCGGCGGCAACCCCTTCCTGGCCGATGCTGACATGCAGGGGGCCTGGTATTTCGCCGGCCTTGTGGGCGGCAAGGGCGGTTTCCTCGAAGGCGCGGATACGGCACATGCTGCGGTGCAAGGCGCGCAGATGCGCGGCATTGGTCTGTGGCATTTCATTTCCCCCGGCTTGCGAGCATGCCGCCGCCGGCGCAGGAATCAACCCGTGGAGAGAAACGGGGTCCTCATCACCGACAGCGTGACACAACTCGGCGCGTCCGCGCGCGGGGCGGTCGCACTCTGCGCGAGCCATGGCGGGGCCTATGCCGCGCGCTATGCCGCAGCCCGCGGCGTGGCCGCGGTGATCCTGCATGATGCGGCGATCGGTCGGGAACGGGCGGGCGTCGCGGGGCTGGACCTGCTGGCCTTTCCCGCCGCCGCCTGCGGTGATGCCCCGATCGGCGACGGGGCGGCGATGGCGGCCGCGGGGCATCTTTCGGTGGTGAATGACGCAGCCGCGGCCCTCGGCCTGCGTCCCGGCATGGGCTGCGAGGCGGCGCTGACGTTGCTGACAGCGGCGGGCCTGCCCCCTGCCCCGCCGGCACCGGCCATGGCCGAGGCGCGCCGCCGGCTGCTGCAACGCGGCGGGGTCACGGTCTGGGCTTTGGATTCGAACGGGCTGGTCGAAGCCGACGACGCCGGGCAGATCATCGTCACCGGCAGCCATGCGTCGCTGCTGGGCGGGCGGCCGGAAACCGCGGTGAAGCATGCCGTGCGCGCTGCCATCTACAACGACGCGGGCGGCGTGTGCTCGCGCCTGCCGGTGCTGGCTGCGCGCGGCATCGCGGGTGCTGCGGTATCCTGTTTCTCGGCCCGCATCGGCGACGGGCTCTCAACCTGGCAGGATGGCTATGTCTCCGCCCTGAACGACGCCGCGCGGCACAGGGGCGGGCGCATCGGCCAGTCCTGCCGCGATCTCATCGACCTTTTGCTGCCAAGGACCTGACGATGCCTAACGCGAACACCACCCGCCACATGACCGGTGGCGAGGCGATGGCCGAGATGCTGCGACTGCACGAAACCGGGCCGATGTTCGGCATGGGCGGCTTCCAATTGCTGCCCTTCTACGATGCCTGCCGCCGGCTGGGGCTGAAGCATTACCTGATCAATGACGAACGCTGCGGCGCCTTCGCCGCTGATGCCTATGCGCGGGTCACCAACCGCCCCGGGGTCGCGGACGGCACCCTCGGCCCGGGGGCCACCAACCTTGCGACCGGCATGGCCGAGGCCTTCAACGCCGGCATGCCGATGATCTGCATCACCGGCGACACCAACCGGGAATTTTCCTGGAAGAACATGACCCAGGAAGCCCGCCAGCTGGAGGTGCTGAAGCCGCTGGCCAAGGAGGTGATCCGCGTCGAGGTCATCAAGCGTATCCCCGAACTGTTTCGTCGCGCCTTTGCGGTCGCCACCTCCGGCCGCCCCGGCCCCGTTGTGATCGACGTGCCGGAGGATATCGCCCATGGCACCTTCGACTTCGACGCGACGGATTTCTGGGTCGATCCCGGCACGCTGAAGGCGCAGGCCCGCCGGTCGCGCCCCGCGGCCGAGGATATCACCGCCGCTGCCGCCCTGCTGTCCCGCTGCGAACGCCCGCTGATCCTGGCCGGCGGGGGCGTGCATATCTCGGAAGCCTATGCAGCCCTTCTGGCGCTGGCTGCGGCCGAGGGCATTCCCGTGGCACACACCATGTCGGGCAAGGGCGCCATCGCCTGCAACGATCCGCTGAGTGCCGGGCTGTTCGGCCGGTATGACCGCATCGCCAATGCGATGATCGCGGAGGCCGACTGCCTGCTCGTGGTCGGCTGCAAGCTCGGCGAAATCGCGACCAAGCGGTTTTCGCTGTTCAATGCCGGCACGCCGCTGATCCACCTCGACATTTCTGCCGAGGAAATTGGCCGGACGACGCGGGCGGACGTCGCGCTGGTGGGGGATGCGCGCTGTGGTCTGCAGGATCTGCTGGCCGCCCTGCCCGGGGACGCCGTGCGCCGAAAAACCTGGACTGACAGCGTGCCGGTCCGCATGGCCGCCTGGCGCGAAAGTGCCCGCGAAAAACTGGAGGCGACGGAACGCCCGATCAACATCGGCCGCCTCATGGGCGAATTGAACCGCGTGCTGCCGGCGGACGCCGTGCTGGTCGCCGATGGCGGTTTTGCCGGTCATTGGGGCGGGCTGCT
>JBBQHE010000217.1:0-7282 GCA_038323655.1 Acetobacterales bacterium
CCGCCCCGCGGCTGGTCTCGGCCTCCAGCCGCAGCCGCGGCGTCAGGTCCCATTGCGCTGCGACCCCGGGCAGCGCGCCATCGGTGCCGGGGCGGATGCCCAGGTACAGTCCGGGGGCGATGTAGCGCCCGGCATCGACCCCTGCGGCACCGCTGGCGCTGGTGCCGATGCCCAACCGATCCAGCCCCAGCGCCTGGCCGATGCGGCTCAGCACCCCGCCGGCGCCCAGTTCGGGGTTGCCCGAAAGCTGCGCCAAGGCCTGGGCCGCCTGGATTGCCTCGGTCGCCGAAAGCCGCTGCCCGCTGCGGCCGAACAGCAGCAGCGCCATGGCTTCGTCCGGCGGCAGGCTGGGGTTGGAGGTGATGGCAAAGACCGGCGCCGTCGCGGGGCCCGTCACCTCGATGGCAACCGAGATCCCGCCTGTCTCGGACCCAGCCGAAAGGTTCAACTCGGGGATCGGGTCGCCCAGGAACTTCAGCGTGCCGCGCTGGAAGGCCAGGCGCCGCGTCGGCAGCGCCACGGTGCCGCGGCGCAGCGTCAGTTCGCCATCCGTCAGCGGCGCATTGAGCGTGCCGCGCAGCGCGATGCTGCCGCCGAGTTCCACATCCAGCCCCCGGCCGCTGACCAGCACGCGCTGCGGCGCATCCAGTTGCACGGCAAGGATCCAGGCCGGGCCGCTGCGCAGCGCCGTGCCCGGCGGCGGTGGCGGTGCGATGGGGGCGGCCCCCGCCGGCGGCCGCCCGCGCGTCCGCACCCCCGGCAATTGCGGGATGGAGGCCGGCAGCAGGTCCGGGATCAGCAGGTTGGCGCGGGTGACCAGCAGCCGCCCCGCCAGCGTCGCCGCCCCCAGTACCGGCCCGTCCAGCGTCAGGTCGGCATCGAACAGCACGCTGCCATGGGGGCCGGTCGCGGGGCGGGCGTTGCGCGCGACCAGACGCAGGGCGACGGGTATGCCCTCGGCCAGCGGGTCCAGGCTGCCCTCGATCGCCAGCGTGCCGCCGCCCGCGGTGCGGCCGGTCAGGCTTTCGATCCGCAAGGCCTCATTCGCGAAGCGCAACCGCGCGGCGATGTCGGTCACGGCCCCGCCCACCGCGGCATTGCGCCAGGACCCGCCGGAGAGGATGGCGGTGCCCTCGGGCCGCGGCGCGCCCAGCGTGCCGCCAAGCCGCAGGTCCAGCGCCAGGCGCCCGGTCACCCGGTCGGCCCCGCCGCCGATGAAGGGCGCGGCGATCCGGGCAACATCCAGGCTGCCGCGCAGCGCGCCCTCGACGGCGCTGGTCGCGGCAAAGCCCGACAGGGTGGCCGAGGCCTCGACGCGCCCGGCCGGGCCGGCATCGGCGCTGCCCTGCAGGCGGGCGCCGGTGGCGCTGGCCTGCCCCTCGACGCGGGCGGTCAGCGGCGGCAGGCCGGGGGGCGCGATGCCGGTGCCGGTCAGGCTGAAGCGGGCGCGTTCGGCGGCCTCGATCGTGACGCTGCCGTCGATCTGGCCGGGGAAGGGGGCAAGCCCCTCCAGCGGGATGCCGCGCAGCGTGACGGCGACCTGGCCCAGCAGCGGCCCCGCGGCGTCGATCCGCCCGGTGCCGAGGCCGAGCGACAGCGCCTCCAGCACCGGCCCGGCCTCGGCCTGGCGCAGCCGGGCCGGCCGCAGCAGCCGCAGCGGCGGCAGGCCGGCGCGTTGTACCTCCAGGCTGGACAGGTCCAGCACGCGGTCGGCCGGGCTCGCGGTGCCGCGCAGGGCTGCCGTCACCCCGGCGCCGCTGCCGCTGCCGTCGATCGTCAGCAGGCTGGTGTCGCCGCCGATCGTAAGGCGCGCGGTGGTGCCATCGCGCAGCGCGGCCTCGGCCTGCAGCGAAAGGCGCTGGCGGCTGTCGGCGGCGGTGCCCTCCAACCGCGCCGTCACGCGGCCCGGCGGCAGGCCGGGCCGAAGTGCTGCCAGGTCCGGGATCTCCAGGCTGGCCGTGCCGGTGGCAAGCCGCGTCGCGGGGTCAATCACCCCCGCGGCCTCGGCGCTGGCGGTGCCGGCGGTGGCGCGCGCGGCCTCGATCCGCAGCCGCCCGCCCTCCGGCACGCCGCGCAGGGTCAGGGTCAGCGGCAGGTCGCCCCAGGCTGCGCGGCCGTCGGCCTCGGCCTCGGCTGGCAGGCCGTCGGCCAGGCGCAGCCGTGCCGTGACCTCGGGTGTCGCGAGCGGGGTGCCGGCCAGCGTGACCGCGGCACCCGATGCCGCCAGCCGCGCCGTCCCGGCGACCAGCCCCCCGGTCAGCCCCGCCTCGGCCCGCAGCGCGCCGGCATAGCCCGGGCCGAGCAGCGCGAGGTCGGGCAGGCTGACCACCAGCCGCCCGGCCAGGGTTTCGACCAGCCGGTCCAGCGTGAAGGTCGCATCGACCTCGGCCGACAGCCCCGCCGCCGCCAACTGCCCGGCCAGGGTGCCCGGGGTGGCGCGCAGGGTCAGCCGCGCGGCCGCGCCCAGCAGCGGGTCGGCGGCGGCGATGCCGGTGGCAGGCTCGGTCACGCGCAGCACGGCCGCCAGCACCGGGGCGCCGAGGGTGCCGGTCAGCCGCCCCGTGGCGGTGGCCGTGGCGAAGCCTGGGCCTGACGGCAACAGCGCCAGGGCGGCGGGCGTCGCCTCGGCGGTCCAGTCCAGCGCCAGCGCGCCGCTGGCCGACAGATCCCCCGACAGGGCAAGGCTGCCCTGGGGCGCCGACAGCCTGGCCTGGCCGATGGCGATGGCACCATCCGCGGCCCGGCGCAGATTCGCTTCAAGCGCGGTTTCTGCCGGGCCGGTCGCGGTCAGCGCCAGCGTGGCCGCCCCCGCCGACACCCCGACGCGGCCCTCCGCCGCCAGGCGCTGCGCGCCGAGGTGCGCCTCCAGCCGGAAAGGTGCTGCCGCCACCGGCCCGTCCAGCCGCAGCGCCAGATGCGCCGGCACATCCGGCTGGCCGAGCGCCGCCGCGACCAGCCCGCCCTGAGGTTCCTCCACGCGCAATTCGGCGGCCAGCCGGCCCGCGTCGGGGCGCCAGTCCAGCACGAGGTCGGCGCTGCCCCGCGCATCCAGCCTTCGCCCGGCGAGCGTGGCCGTGACGCCGTCCGGGCGCAGGGTGCCGTGGCCCGCCAGCGACAGGCGCAGGCCGAGCCCCACGACGGCCGGGTCCAGCACCACCTCGGCCAGGCGCAGCGCGCCCAACTCCACCGTCAGCGGCAGGCTGGGCAGGGTGGGGGGGGCGGGTTCGGCCGCGGGGTCGCCCGATGCGTCGGCTGCCGGCAGCCGGTGCAGCACCAGCCGGCCCACCGTCACATGGTCGATCCGCGCGGTGCGGCGGGCCAGGGCCAGCCAGTCCAGGCGCAGGTCCACGTCCTGCGCTTCCAGCCAGGCCCCGTCCCCATCCGCCAGGGTAACGCTGCGGGCGCGCAGGCTGGCGGGCAGGGGGCCGGTCAGGCCCTGGACCACCAGCCCCGGCACGGCGACGCCCGCCAGGCGTTCCAGCAGTGCCAGGCCCGGCCGCGTATTGGCGGCCAGCAGCAGCCCGGCCAGCAGCAGCGGCGGCAGCACCAAAACCAGCAGCAGGACCCCGCCCATGCGGCGCAGCGCGCGGGTCAAAACGCCTGCCCCAACCCGATGTAGAGCCCGTAGGCGCCGGACCCTTCCTGCGTCTGCAACGGCAGGCCGATATCGGCGCGGATCGGGCCCAGCGGGGTGGCGTAGCGCACCCCGGCACCGGCGCCGATCCGCAGGTCGCGGAAGGTCGGGGTCGAGGTCTCGCCCACCGCCCCCGCATCGATGAAGACCGCGACCCCCCAGGGGCCGGTCAGCCGCTGGCGCCATTCGACCGAGCCCTCCGTCAGGCTGGCACCGCCGGTCGGCTGGTTGCTGGCGTTGCGCGGCCCGATCGAGAGGTAGTCATAGCCCCGCACCGACCCGGCCCCGCCGGCATAGAAGCGCTGCTGCGGCGGCACGGCGATGGCCGTCGCCCCGGCCAGCGACCCCAGCACCCCGCGCAGCGCCAGCACGCCCCGCCCATCGCCCAGCAGGTCGAGGTAGGTCGTCCCGGTCGCCTTCACGATGGCGTAGTTGGCCTCGCCCAGGAATTCGCGCGCGGGGGTGACCGCCAGCGTCACCCGTCCCCCCTGGCGCGGGTCCAGCAGCGCATCGGTGCCGTCCCAGCGTGCCACCAGCGGCAGCGACAGGATGCGATATTCGGCCAGCGGGTCGCCCACCGTCGCAGCCCGGCCTTCCTCGGCCGCGATGGCGGCCCGCAGCGTCCAGCGCGGGCCGAGCATGCGCTCCACCCCCAACTGGAGCGAGACGGCGTCACGGTCATAGACGGTCAGCCGTTCGCGCAGGGCCACGAGGTCGGCGGTCAGCGTGTTGGGGCCGCCGAACACCTCGGGGCTGCGCAAGCCGGCCGAAAGGCGGTAG
Source organism: Acetobacterales bacterium (assembly GCA_038323655.1). GTDB lineage: Bacteria > Pseudomonadota > Alphaproteobacteria > Acetobacterales > Acetobacteraceae > Humitalea. The sequence goes on from JBBQHE010000217.1 coordinate 4,415, forward strand.
TTCAGATCCTCGGCGTCGGACAGGCCCAGGCGCGAGACCTCGCCCTCGATACGAAACCGCTCGGCGCCGCCGAACAGGTTGCGGTGCTCCCACCAGACCCGGCCCGACAGGCCGTAGTTCGTCTCATAGGCGCCGGAGACGCCGATGGAGCGCAGCGGCCGTTCCTGCACGGTGAAGGCGATGGGCAGCCGCCCATCCGGCCCGACCGCCGTGCCGGTCTGGGCCCGCACGACCGAAAACACGCCCAGCGCCGAAAGCGCCTGGCGGGCGCGTTCCACCGCCGCGGGGGCGTAGGTTTCGCCGGCGATGCGGCCGGCGACGCGGTCCAGCAGGGCGCTTCTGGTGCGGACCTCGCCGGTGACGGTAGGGGTGGCGAAGGTCGCTCGCGGGCCGGGGGCCAGGCGCCAGGTGACGTCGAGCACCTGGCGGTCGTAGTCGACGATGGCTTCCCGCGCCGTGACCGTGGCGAGCGGGTGGCCCGCGTCACGCAGGCGGGTGATGAGCAGGGTCTCGGCCGCCAGGACCGGGGCGATGCGGGCGGGGTCGCCGGGGGTCAGCGGCAGGGGGGTGGCGGCGGCCATGACGACGGCCGCGGCCGCATCGGCGGCCGGGGTGTCGGGGGCGCCGGTTGCCGGGCGCACGACGACCGCGCCGATCGCATAGCGCGGGCCGGGGCGGGGCAGCAGCCTTACGGCGACCGGTGTCGCTCCCCGCAGCGCGGCGTCCAGCAGGGGCAAAAGCGCCGGGTTGTCCGGCGCCAGGCCTTCGACCTCGGCGCCGATGTTGCCGGCCCAGAACCCCTCGGCGCGGAACGCCTGCGGCAGCCGGCGCAGGTCGTCGACGACGCGGGCGAGCAGGCCCGGGCCGTCCTCCGGCGGGGCGCCGAGGAGGGTGACCAGCCGCGAGGCGGCGGCAAGGTCGGCATCGAGCGCCGAATCGCCGCTCGGTGCGATGACGATTGTATAGCGCAGCGACGGCGCCGCTTCGGACTCCGCTGGCGGCGGCGCTGGCGGATTTGGCGGCGGCTGCGCGCGGACAGACAGGCCCAACCCCAGCAGCGCTGGCAGCAACACGACGGAAAGGAGGGTCCGGGCCGTCACCGGCCTCTCCTAGCCCGAAGCCGCAGCCATCGCACGCAGCGCCTTATCCCCGAGGCATTTTTCGCGGGGCTTGGCACAGGGAAATGAAGAGCGAGCAAAAGTTGCAATGCTGAAACCGCACCCCGGCCACGTGGGATCGGTGCTGGTCGCCGCGGCTTGCAGCGCATCAAATCCTTCCCAGATGTAATGCAAGGCGTTCACAGGGTGACATTCGGTCGCCCCGTCGGCGCCGCTCAGGAGCACGCAGCCCATGGCCGACCGGCCTTCAGCCTCGCCCGTTTCCAAGCTGCGCAGCGCCGCGATGTCGACGGTGGCGGAACTGGCCAGCGGCCATTTCGCCGAGCGCGCGCGGCAGGACCAGGCCAGCCGGGTGATCCTGGCGGTGCGCCGGGTCGGCGTGTTGCAGGGCAATGGGCAGATGCAGGCGCCGACCGGCACCTGGTTGACCCGCACTGCCGATGCCTGGGACCCGCATGCCACGACCGCGCAGGAATACGTCGAACTGCTGCCGCCCTCAGCCGTGGACCGCATCCTGTTCGAAGGCACCGCCTGGGCCCAAGGCGTGCGCCCGATGCCCACCCCCGCGAATGAGGACCACCGGCACGGGCGCGCCGCCAGCGCCTGAGCCGGGCCGTCAGGGTGGACGGCGCTCTACAGCGCCGCCACCGCTGCCGCGACCGCGGCAGCGTGGGCCTCGGGCTTTACCTTGCGCCAGATCGCCTTGATCGTGCCGTCGGCGCCGACCAGGAACGAACTGCGTTCCATGCCCATATACGTCTTGCCGTACATGCTCTTCTGCACCCAGGTGCCATAGGCGGTCGCCACCGCCTGGTCGGCGTCTGACGCCAGCGGAAAAGTCAGGCTGTACTTGGCGGCAAATTTCTCGATCGGCGGCATCGGGTCGGGCGATACGCCGATGACCGTAACGCCGGTCTTGCCCAGCGCCGGCAAGGCTTCCTGGATGCCGCAGGCCTGCTTGGTGCAGCCTGGCGTATCGGCCTTGGGGTAGAAATACAGCAGATAGGGCTTGCCGGTCAGATCGGCGCTGCTGGCCGTGCGACCGCCGCTGGCCGGCATGGAAAAGGCGGGCGCTTTATCGCCGACCTGGAGTTCGCTCATGGCCCTGTCCCCGTCGCGGCCCGGCCCGTGGTTTCGGGCAGCGGGCCAATGTGGCGTGTGAAGGCGGCGCGGACCGCCGCCTGTGCCTGCGCCATCTGCGTGCGCAACCCCGCCTGGTCAACCGCTGCCACCGGCAGATCGGGCGCGGCCGCCACCGGCAGGTCAGGGGCAGCCGCCCGGGGCAGATAGGGCGCGGCCGCGCGCAGCAGCGCGGTCGCGGTCGGCCCTGGCACCGCCAGTTCCCGCCCACGGCCGACCGACAGGCGCAGCACCGACAGCAGGCTGCGCCAGAGCCCCTCGATCGCGATCAGCCTTTCGGCCTCGGGCAGCAGCCCGGCCCGGCCGAGGGCGGCCAGCGCCTCGTGCGTCGTGGTCTGCAGCACGGCGGGATGGGCCCGGCCATGGACCAGTTGCAGCGCCTGCGCGATGAACTCGACCTCGGTCAGCCCGCCCGGCATGGCCTTGATGTCCCAGGGGCCGTCGGGGGCCAGGTCGCGCAGCAGCCGCGCCTTCATCGCGACCGCATCGGCCAGCACGACCTCGGCCGGCACCGGGCGCAGCAACGCGGCCCGCAGCGCCTCGGCCACGCGGTGGCGGTGTGCTGCGGGGCCGGCGACGATGCGCGCCCGGGTCATCGCCATGCGCTCCC
>JBBQHE010000218.1:0-7260 GCA_038323655.1 Acetobacterales bacterium
TGGCGCATCCTGGCGGCGCGGAACAAACTAGAGAATGGACAGCTCGGCGGACAAAGCTGACCAATGTCAAGTTCAGGGATTGTCACATGACGGCCGAGGCCATCCTTTCCGCAGCCAACACGCTGGCCATGGCCGGCTGGCGCTCGCCTGGGCCGGGGTGCATGGCTTCTGCACGTTGCGCGCGGAAGGCACCGGCGGGCTATGGACGGACGACACCGCCGAGGATGTGATCGCCCTGCTGGTCGCCGCCTGCGCCGGTCAGTCGAAGGGCAGGCCCACGTAGTTCTCGGCCAGCGACACTGCGCTGGCGTGGGAACTGCGCACCAGGTCGAGGTCCGCGAGGTGGATGCGCTGTTCGAACGCCGTCTCGTGCTCGTTCCGGTGCAGCATGGTCGTCATGTACCAGCTGAAGCGCTCGCCCTTCCAGATCCGGCGCAGGCAGGTGGCGCTGTAAGCGCCGAGCAGGTCGTCGCGGCCCTGAACGTATTTCGCCGCCATTGCGCGCGACAGCACCAGCACATCGGCGACCGCCAGGTTCAGCCCCTTGGCGCCGGTGGGCGGCACGATATGCGCGGCATCGCCAGCCAGGAACAACCGCCCGTACTGCATCGGTTCGCAGACGAAGGACCGCAGCGGGATGGTGCCCTTCTGGAAGATCTCGCCTTCCGCCAGGTGCCAGCCGTCGCCGGTCTCCAGGCGATTGTGCAACTCGTCCCAGATGCGTCGGTCGGACCAGGCGGCGATGTCATCCGCGGGGTCGCATTGGATGTACATGCGCTGGATTTCCGGCGACCGCGTGCTGAGCAGCGCAAAGCCATCGCCCTGGTTGGCGTAGATCAGCTCCGGCCAGGACAGCGGCGCATGCGTCAGGATGCCGAGCCAGCCAAAGGGATAGACTTTTTGGTACTCGGTCCGATGGCTGCGCGGGATGGCCTGGCGACCGGGTCCATGAAAACCGTCGGCGCCAACGACGTAGTCGCAATCGAGCCTCCGCGGCGCGCCCTCGGCATCGCGGAAATCGATCGCGGGGCGGTCGGTATCCACATCGCGGATCGCCGTGCCCTTCACCGAAAAAAGCACGGGCCCCTGCTGCGCCAGTCGGGCCGCGATCAGGTCCTTCAGCACCTCATGCTGCGGATAGACGGTGACGGTCTTGCCGTCCGTCAGGGCGCGGATGTCGAGGTGATGGCGCTGGCGGTTCCATTGCAGCGTGATCCCGTCATGCACATGCGATTCCGCCGCCATGCGCGCGCCGATGCCCAATTCGTGCATCAGCTCGGTGACCCAGTGTTCCAGCACACCGGCGCGGACCGTGCCCTCGATCTCGGCGCGGGAACGGGTGTCGATGTTGACCGCCTCGATCCCATGGCGCTGCAGCAGCAATGCGAGGAACAGCCCGGCGGGGCCGGCACCGATGATTCCGACCTGGGTGCGCATGCCGACCGTTCCTGCCCTCGAATCCCGGCCCGGTGCCGGCCCGGAGACAGATGGCCGATCGCGCGCGCAGGTCAACCGAACGGCGTCAGGCCGCCGCCCGGATATGGCTGCGGCATGCCATCAGCGGCTGGATGCGGTCGGCATAGGCATCGAGGCCGAGCAGGAAGTCATCGAAGGTCAGCATGATGCCCTTCACCCCGGGCATGGCCGCGACCTCGTCGAGCATGTGCGCGACCTGAGCGTAGGAGCCGACCAGCGTCCCCATGTTGAAGTTGATCGGCGAGGCGGAGCGCTGGATCGCCGCGGCCATGGAGGTGGATTCCGTGTTCACGTCCTCGGCGGCCTTGCCGAGCAGGTGCGCCAGCGCTTCGCGATCGGCACCCTTGTTGTACAGGTCCCACTTGGCCAACGCGGCGGCCTCGGTCTCATCGGCGATGATCATGTAGAGCATGTAGGAGCCGACATCGCGCCCAGCCGCCCTGGCATGTTCCAGCATGCGCGCCGGCACGGAGGCCGCCTTGGTCGGTTCGTTCACGCCTTCGCCGAGAGCGAAGTTCACATCGCAATACTGGGCGGCGAACTGCATGCCGCGATCGCTCTGCCCAGCCGAGACGAGCGGGATGCGCGACGGTCGCGGGCTCAGCTTGCAGGCATCCATCTGGAAATGATCGCCCTTGAAATCGCTGTGCCCGGTCTCCCACAGGTCCTTCATCACTGTGACGTATTCAGTGCTGTAGTCGTAGCGCTTGGAAAAATGCTGGTCGCCGGGCCAGAGCCCCATCTGGCTGTATTCCACCTTGTGCCAACCCGAGACGATGTTCACGCCGAAGCGCCCGCCCGAGACATCGTCGATGGTCGCCGCCATGCGCGCGACCATCGCCGGCGGCAGCGTCAGTACCGCGGTCGAGGCATAGAGCCGGATGCGCTTGGTCACCGCCGCCAGCGCCGCCATCAGCGTGAAACTTTCCAGCCCATGGTCCCAGAACTCGGTGGTCCCACCAAAGCCGTGCAGCTTGATCATCGACAGTGCGAAGTCGATGCCGCAGGCCTCGGCCTTCTGCACCACCTGCCTGTTGAGTTCGAAGCTTGGCATGTACTGCGGCGAGGTGGCGGAGATCAGCCAGCCGTTGTTGTTGATCGGGATGAAGACGCCGATGTCCATGGGCTGCTCCTGCGGTGTCGCCGCTCCAGGTCAGCAATCACCGTGCCATCGGTCGCCAGACGGCGCGGAACGCCAGCCCCGCCGCCAGGCCCATCGTCCCGCCCAGTGCGACTGACCGGGTGGGGAAGCCGTCGGCGCCGACATAGAGCATCAGGCTCAGCACCACGGCCCCCGCGACGGCACCGCCCAGCCCATGGGCGATGGGCCCGGTGCGGCTCATCAGCCGCAACACCACATGCACCGGCATCCCGCCCAGCAGCGTGAACATCACACCGACCGGCAGCAGCAGCAGCGACGTGGCCCAAACCTCCCATAGCAGCGCCAGGTCATCGCCGCCCTGGCCGCGGAGCAACGAGATCAGAGCGGCCGCGGGCACACCCGTCGCGGTAGCCGCCGTCCCGCCGGCAAGGATGGCAAGCAGGAAACGCCAAAAACGGCGTGCACGCATGGGGTCTCTCCTGGTGGTGAAGAAATCATGCCGTACCCGGCCCCGGCTGTCGCCTTGCCACCGCCTTGGGCGCGGCCTGCCCAAGCCCGGGGCAGCGCCGTTGCGGGCGCGTCACTTGCCGCCATTCCGCGGCTTGTTCAGCGGCGGCACGGCGACAAACTCTGACCCGAGATGCCCGACGCCCCGCACCCCCGCCACGACATCGCCCTGCTTCTGGCCGCCTGCCCCGGCGTGCCGTTTGAGCAGGACCCGGCGCTGGTGCGCCAGAAGTCACGCGACTTCTTCTGGTTCAGCCCGATCCTGAACCGCGTCTTTCGCCACAAGACCGCCGAGGTCGTCGCCCGCCCCCGCAGCGAGACCCATGTCATCGCCATCGCCGCTGCATGCGCGCGCCTGCGCATCCCGATCACCGTGCGCGGCGCCGGCACCGGCACCTATGGCCAGGGCGTGCCGGAACAGGGCGGCGTGCTGCTGGACATGACCGGGCTGAACCAGGTGCTCTGGGCCGACGCGCGCGGCGCCCGTGCCCAGGCCGGCGCGCGGATGTTGGCGGTGGAGGATGCAGCCCTGGCCGGCGGTCGCGAGTTGCGCATGCATCCCTCGACCAAGCGCATGTCCACCATCGGCGGGTATTTCTGCGGCGGATCGGGCGGGATCGGCAGCAACCTCTGGGGCGGCCTGCGCGAACCGGGCAACATGCAGGGCGCCCGCGTGGTGACGGTGGAGGCAACGCCCCGCGTGCTGGAATTGCGCGGCCAAGACTGCAACCTGGTGAACCGCACCTACGGCAGCACCGGCATCGTGATCGAGGTCGAGGTACCGCTGGCGCCGACCCGCCCCTGGCGTGACGTCATCCTGGCCTTCGATGATTTTCCGCGCGCCCTGCAGGCCGCGCACGACTTGGCGACCGGCCCGATCCCGGCGAAACTCGGTTGCCTGCTGGAGGACACCGCGGCCATCGGCCTGCCGCCGGTCTTCGGCGAAGAGGCCGCCCCACCCGGCAAGCACCTGGTGCTGACCATGGTCGATGCGGCGGATGAGGCTGCCTTGCGCGCCTTCGCTGCCGGTGCCGGCAGCACCGTCACGCTGTTCGCCGACAGCCGCGCCCGCGAAGCGGACCCCGATGCCGTACCCGTCTACGAAGGCGCCTGGGGCCACACCACGCTGCATGCCCGCAAGATCGACCGCGACCTGACCTATCTGCAAACCCTCCATCCGCCCGGCCGTATCATCGAGGCCGCCACCTGGTCCTGGCAGCACTACGGCGGTCACGAAATGCCGATGCACCTGGAGTTCATCCGGTATGAGGGCGAACCCGCCGCCAATGGCGCGCATCTGCTGCGCCTGCCAGCCGAGGACGTTGCCGCGCGGAAAAGGCTGGCCGAAATCATCGAAGCGCATGAGGCCGCCGGCATCCCCGTCGCCAACCCGCATGTCGCGACCGTGGAAGACGGCAGCCGCCACAAGCGCGTGCCGGGCGACCAACTGGGCTTCAAGGCCCTGGTCGATCCGCATGGGCTGCTGAACCCCGGCAAGATGCCGTCCTACGTGCCTGCCATACCGTGAAGGGAGACAAGACCATGATTCTCACCCGCCGTGCTGCCCTGGGCACCGGGGCCGCGATCCTCGCCGCCCCCGCCCTGCGTGCGCAAAGCCTGCCGCGCGTTCGCTTCACGCTCGACTGGATTTTCCACGGCTCCTACGCCTTTGCCGCCGCCGGCGAACGCAATGGTATCTTCCGCGATGCGGGGGTGGAGATCGTCACCTCCCGCGGCTTCGGTTCCGGCCGCGTGCCGGTGGATATCGCCGCCGGCACCTATGACCTCGGCATCGGTGACATGACGCCGGCCATCCGCTTCATGGCGGAAAACCCCGATCGAGGCCTGGTCTGCGTGGCCATGATCTACGACCAGTCGCCGGCCTGCTGCACGGTGCGCGCCGATGGGCCGATCACCGACCCGAAGATGCTGGAAGGCAAGACCCTGGCCGCCCCGGAATTCGACGGCGGTCGGCAAATCTTTCCCGTCTTCGCGCGCTATGCGGGCTTCGATGGCAGCAAGGTTTCGTGGAACAGCGTCTCGCCGGAACTGCGCGAACCGATGCTGGTGCAGCGCCGCGCCGATGGCATCACGGGCTTCATCACCTCGACCGGCCTGTCGCTGAAGGGGCTGGGCATGGATTGGCCGCAGCAGCGCATCTTTCGCTACAAGAATTTCGGCATGGATTTCTATGGTTCCGGCCTGCTGACCACGCGCCAGGTACTGCGCGAAAAGCCCGAGGTGATCCGCGCCGCGGTCAACGCCATCATCAAGGCCAGTGTCTGGACCTACAAGAACCCGGCCCAGGCGATCCAATTCCTGGCGCAGCGCGAAACCCTCACCAACGTGCCGCTGGAAACCGAGCGCCAGCAGGTCACCTTCGACGAGATGATGGTCAACGACACGGTCCGCGCCAACGGCCTGTCCTATGTCGAGGCGCCGCGCATGCAGCGGCAGATCGAGGGCATCGTGCAAACCTTCAACCTGCCGCGCACGCCCTCGGTCGCGGATGTCTATACCGACGCCTTCCTGCCGCCTGTTGCCGATCGGCGCCTGTAGCCTCAAGGGGGTGCCTGGTGGGATAAGTCCCGCCATGGCCTCCCATTCTGCCTTCCTGCCGGGCGATGCCCTGCCCGCCGTCAGCCTGCCCGATGCGGCTGGGCGTATCGTCGATCTGTTCGCCCAGGGCATCGCCGGGCAGCATCGCATCCTGATACTGCGCCCCGATGCGGCCCCGGTCGCCGCAATCGCCCCGCCCGGCGTCGTGCTCTTTGCGATCCATGCCGCCCCGCCCGACGGCCGTGGCGACATTCCCGGCCCAACGCGGCTGTTCGACCCCGAGCGCCGGCTTTTCGCAGCCTTCGGCCTGCCGGACGGCGGGGTCGTCACCATCACACCGCGCGGGCGCCTGGGCTTTGCCGGCCCGAACCTGGACGCGGGCCTGGACGCAGCCGTGGCCGGCCTGCCGCCACCGGTGGCCGACAGCCCGCCACGCCGCGGCGGCGCCCCGGTGCTTTTGATCCCGCAGGTGCTGGAGCCCGCCCTGGTCACAGCCCTGCTCGCACACTGGGACGTTGGGGAGAAATCCCGCGATCGCGTCGCCTCGGCCGCCGGCGGGGCCCGGGCGGATGCCGGGATCAAGCGGCGAACGGATGTGATGCTGGACGACCAAGGACTCTACGCCGCCTTCCAGCAGAGGATCGAGCGACGGGTGGCGCCGGAGCTCTGGCGCGCGTTCCGCTTCCGAATCGCGCGGTTCGAGGCGCCGCGCATCGGCTGCTACGCCGCCGAGGACGCCGGGGCCTTTGGCGCGCATCGCGACAACCGTACCCCCTATACCGCGCATCGCCGCTTCGCGATGAGCCTGAACCTGAACACAGGTGCGTATCGCGGCGGCACGCTGCGCTTCGCCGAATTCGGCCCCGAGACCTATGAGCCCGAGTCCGGCGCTGCCGCGGTGTTTTCCTGCGACCTGCTGCACGAGGCGCTGCCGGTCACCGAGGGCCACCGCATGGCAATCTTCACCTTCTTCACCGACCAGGAAGGGGCCGCGGCCGAGCAGAAACTGATGGCTCAGGCGGGCGCCCGGGGCGAGACGGGCGTCCGGATGCGCTGACGGAAGAAAAAATCACCGTCTCGCGTAACCTTCCGATCGGCCAGGGCGAATGCAGCGTGTTAGCCAAGGAAACCCGCATGCACCGCCGTTCGCTTTTTGCCGTCCCCGCTGTGCTGCTCGCGATCCCGGCGGCACAGGCTGCCAGCCGCCAGGCCTTCACCGAAGCCGCCTTTGCCGCGGCCCAGGCGGCCGGGCAGCCGATCCTGATCGAGGTCACCGCCCCATGGTGCCCGACCTGCCGTGCGCAGAAGCCGCATGTGGACGCGGTTGCGGCCGATCCGCGCATGCGCGACGCGGTTCTGCTCAGCGTGGATTTCGACAGCCAAAAGGACGTGCTGCGCCAGTTGAACGTGCGCAGCCAGTCCACGCTGATTGTCTTCAATGGCGCGCAGGAACGTGGCCGGGCGACCGGCATCACCGACCCCAACGCGATCCGCGACCTGCTGTTCCGCGCGCTGTAGGTGACCGCGCTGCTACTGGCGGGGCTGGCAGGGATCCTTGCCAGCCTGTCGCCCTGCGTCCTGCCGATCCTGCCAATCGTGCTGGCTTCGGCGGGGGC